>NZ_BBOX01000048.1 GCF_001553455.1 Streptomyces hygroscopicus subsp. hygroscopicus | reverse complement strand
TTTTATGAAAAGCCCGGTGGGGGGCTTCGGTTCCCCGCCGGGCTTTTCGTTTTTGCCGGTTTGTAGGCTGAGCCCATGCGCTATGACCTGGTGATCTTCGACAACGATGGTGTGCTCGTCGACAGCGAGCCCATCTCCAATCGGCTTCTCGCCGCCTATCTCACGGAGTTGGGGCACCCCACCAGCTACGAGGACTCCATCCGGGACTACATGGGCTCGGCCATGCATCGGGTCCATGATCTGGTCCTCGAGCGCTCGGGCCAGCGGCTGCCGCCGGACTTCGACACCACCTTCCACGGCCGGGTCTTCGAGGCATTCCGGCGCGAGCTGGTGGCGGTGGCCGGTGTCTCCGAGGTCCTGGAGAAGCTGCGGGCCGACGGGATTCCGTACTGCGTCGCCTCCTCGGGAAGCCATGAACGCATCCGCGTCGCCCTCCGCACGACCGGGCTGTACGACCTCTTCGACGAGGACCGCATCTTCAGCTCCGAGGACGTGGGACGGGGCAAGCCCGCCCCGGATCTGTTCCTGTACGCGGCCGAGCGCATGGGCGTGTCGCCCCAGCGCTGTGCCGTCGTCGAGGACAGTCCGCTCGGGGTCCAGGCCGCCCTGGCCGCCGGAATGGACGTGTACGGCTACACCGCCATGACCCCCGCCGCCAAACTCTCCACGGCCCGGGCCCACTTCACCGACATGGCCGAACTGCGAGGACTGCTCACCTCTACCCACGGGTAGTGCGGGGGCCGTACGCTCCACGGCCATGACGGATTCGCGTCCCAGCCGTCGGCTGCGGCAGGGCCGGGCCTCGCTGGCCATCAGCTTCTTCGTCCAGGGCGCGGTCTTCGCTCTGCTGGTGACGCGGATACCCGCGCTACAGGACCGGTACGGGATACCCGATGGGCTGCTGCCCCTCTTCCTGGCCGCCGTGCCGGTCCTCGCCGGGGCGGGCAGCGTCGGCACCGAGCATCTCGTCAAGCGGACGCGTCCGGGGCTTGTCCTCCGTCTGGTGCAGCCCGTCGTCTCCCTCGCCCTGCTGGCTGCCGGATCGGGGACGGCGGTGTGGCAGCTCGCCCTGGCGCTCGCGGTCTTCGGGCTGGCGGTCGGGGCGCTCGACGCGTCGATGAACATGCTCGGGGTGAGCCTGCAGCGCGCGTACGGCCGCAGCATCATGCTCGGTTTCCACGCCGCGTACAGCCTCGGCGGGATCACCGGCGCCTCGCTCGCCTGGGCGGGCGCGCACTGGGACCTGCCGCTTCCCACGCTCTACGCACCGCTTGTCGCCGTCCTGGTGCCCGCCGCGCTGATCGCCGGCCGTTGGTACGTCGATCAGCGGGGCGCGCAGCGGGCCGACCGGGCCGACCGGGCCGAAGCGCCCCAGGACGGCGCCGTGGTGAGCATGCGGCCGCTGCTGCCGCTCTGTCTCGTCATGGCCTTCGCCTACATCGGCGACTCCACCGTCTCCAACTGGAGCGCCAAGTACCTGGAGGACGTGCTGCACGGTTCCGAGCAGCTGGCCACCGTCCCGTACAACGTCTACATGGTCACCACCCTCCTCGGCCGCTCCTTCGGGGATCTCGGGGTGCGGCGCTTCGGCGCGGTCGCCGTGGTCCGGGCGGGGGCGCTGCTGGCGGGCGGCGGGTTCGCGGTGGTCGCGGCGGCGCCCGGCGCCTGGGCGGGGATGGGCGGGTTCACCCTGCTGGGGCTCGGGCTGTGCGTCCTGGTGCCACAGACCTTCGCGGCCGCCGGGCGGCTCTTCCCCGGGGCGTCCGATGCCGCCGTCGCGCGCCTCAACATCTTCAACTACGTCGGCTTCCTCGTCGGTTCACCGCTCGTCGGCGCGCTGGGCGGGGTGTGGAGCTACCGTGCCGCGATGCTGGTGCCGATGGCGCTCGTGCTGGTGACGATCCGGTACGCGAGGTCGTTCGGCCCCTTACCCGCCGGATACGGTGACGGGCATGAGCGGCCGCGCACAGTTGATGTGGGATGAGGAAGTAACCGGATACGACTTCGGCGCCGGGCATCCGATGGACCCGGTGCGGCTCGCGCTGACCATGCGGTTGGTGGAGGCGTACGGGCTGGACCGGGCGGTCCGGGTGGTGGCCGCCAGGCCGGCCGGGGAGTCGACGCTGCGTCTGGTCCACGGGAAGGACTACATCGAGGCGGTGCGGCGGGCCTCCGCCGCGCCGGAGTCGGCCGACGGCTCGTACGGCCTCGGGACGATCGACGACCCGGCCTTCGCGGGGATGCACGAGGCGTCCGCGCTGATCGCCGGGCAGTCGGTCGGCGCGGCCGAGGGCGTATGGCGCGGAGACGCGCTGCACGCGGTGAACTTCACGGGCGGACTGCACCACGCGATGCCCCGGGGCGCGTCCGGCTTCTGCATCTACAACGACGCGGCGCTGGCGGTCGCTCGGCTGCTGGAGCTGGGGGCGGAGCGGGTCGCGTACGTGGACGTGGACGTGCACCACGGGGACGGGGTGCAGGCGGCGTTCTGGGACGATCCGCGGGTGCTGACGATCTCGCTGCACGAGCATCCCCGGACCCTGTTCCCGCAGACCGGCTGGCCGGAGGAGACGGGTGGAGAGGGCGCCGAGGGCTCGGCGGTGAATGTGGCGCTGCCCGCCGGGACCGGGGACGCGGGATGGCTGCGGGCCTTCCACGCGGTGGTGCCGGAGCTGCTGGCGGCGTTCCGGCCGCAGGTGCTGGTGACCCAGCACGGCGCGGACACCCATGTCGAGGACCCGCTCGCCCACTTGGCGGTGACCGTCGATGCTCAGCGGGCGGTCGCGGAGAGCTGCCACCGGCTGGCGCACGAACACGCCGACGGGCGCTGGGTCGCGCTCGGGGGCGGCGGCTACGCGGTGGTGGACGTGGTGCCGCGGTCCTGGACGCATCTGGTCGCGATCGCGGCGGGGCGGCCGGTGGCGGCCGGGACGCCGGTGCCGGAGGAGTGGCGGCGGGAGGTGTACCGGCGGACCCGGATGGACGCGCCCCGGCGGATGACGGACGGGCGGGAGCCGGACTGGCGGGAGTTCGCCGAGTCGGGGTACGACCCGGCGGACCGGCTGGACCAGGCGATCCTGGCGACGCGCCGGGCGGTCTTCCCCCATCACGGGATCCTCCCGTGAACCGCCCCTGAGAAAAGCCTTCCCACGCCTTCCGGGAACGTCCGGGCAGGGAGTGGTCTGGAGAAATGGGCGCCTGGGCAGGGAGCCCCGGGCGGGAAGCGCCCGGAGGGGGCGCCGGGCCGGGGAGGGCGCGGCCGGAGGGAACACGCCGGACGAGGGTCTGGCCGCGCGGGCGTTACGCCGACCGTGGGGTCTGCCGGCGTATCCCGGCGGCGGGTGGGGCGTGTCCGCCAGCATCAAAGACGTGTGGAGTACCGCCGCGCTGCGTGCGCATCTGCTGGCGGCGCGGCTCGCCGGACCCGTGGCGACGAGCCGGGAGGAGAGCCTGCGCCGCTATCGGCTCTTCGCCGCCCGGGACCCCCGGGTGCTGCTGGGCCTGGAGCCCGAATACGACTGGTCGTTTATGGAATTGCTACGCCTAATGGGCAGCAAATGCGGGGTTTCGGTCGACCCGGCCCACACTTCCGGTCAGGATGTGATCGATCCGGAGCTGACCATCGCCGCGCTGCATGCGTTCGCGGACCGACTGCGCACCGCCGCCCGGGCCCGGCTCCCCGTGCTCCTGGGCACCGGCCATCCCCACCGTCTCCTCGGTTTCTACGCCGCGTTGGCGTCGGCGCTCTCGGCGGCCGGCTGCCGCGTCCTCACCCCCGCGCAGGGTAGATGTATCGACATAACGACGCGGTTCGGCGTACGCACCTACCGGCTCGCCTACGTACGGGGAGTCGCGATGGTGCGGGAGCCCGGCGCTCGGCCCACCGCGAGTGAGCCGGGCGCCCACAGCCACTCTCCGCTCCCGGTTCGGGTCGCCCTCGGCTGCGCCGCGGAGTCCGGCGGCCCGCTGCCGGGGCTGGTCGTCGGGGACCACGGATGGGTCTGCGGGGCAGGTCAGCTGGGTTTCGAGGCCATGGGGCTCGGAGACGCGGACGACCCCGCGCTGTTCGTCGGGGAGGCCGAGGGACGGGTGTCCGTCGCCGTTCCGCTTGATGACGCTGTGCGGTCTGGTTACTACCGGCCGATTACTCGCTATGTACTCAATCGAGCGTGTCTGTCACAGTAGGCGTCCGATCGCTACTCCTCTTCCCCACTTGCATCACCCGCCCCTAACCTGGGGTGGAGCGCGCATGCGACCAGGAGTCACCGGAGGGGAAGCCGGTGCCCGACATGTGCGGAAGGTTCAGGTGTGTCATGGCTGCTGGCGAAAGGCCTCTGAACGAGGTTCAGTTTCTGACCGTGGCGGAAGTCGCCTCGGTGATGCGAGTGTCCAAGATGACCGTGTACCGGTTGGTGCACAGCGGTCATCTGCCGGCGATCCGGGTGGGCAGGTCTTTCCGGGTCCCAGAGCAAGCGGTTCATGAATACCTCCGCGAGTCCTATGTGGGGGTGGAGTCCGCTTAGGCCCTTTCCGGGGCCTGGGGAGGCCCTCGGATTACGTGGTTCGCTCGGCGCCGGGTAGGCTGGCCCGATGTAGGTCGTGTGGGCTCGGACGCCCCGCACCGAGTGAGTCGAAGTGAGCGAGGGTAGTCGTGGGCTCTGTTATCAAGAAGCGGCGCAAGCGGATGGCGAAGAAGAAGCACCGCAAGCTGCTCAAGCGCACGCGCGTTCAGCGTCGCAACAAGAAGTAGGCAAGCGACGCTGTGTTCGTCCCGCAGCCCTTCCACCGCCGGTGGAAGGGCTGCGGTGCGTGCACCGGACCGGTCTGCGCCACGGCCGCCCCTCCGGCCCCGGCTTAAAACGTCGTACCGCGCGGCGAGTGGTCATCACAGGGCAACATCGAGCGGTTACGGTGTTCGGCACAGCCCAGCTCGGACGAGGGCGGGAAGGAAGGCGCTGATCTTGGGAAAGGTCGTGCTCGTCACCGGAGTCGCTCGCCGGCTGGGAGGCCGTTTCGTCCGGCGCATACAGCGCGAACCCGATGTGGAGCGGGTGATCGGCGTGGACGCCGTGACCCCCGAACACCACCTCGGTGGCGCCGACTTCGTCCGGGCCGACATCCGTCATCCCACGATCGGGAAACTGCTCGCCGAATACGGCGTCCACACCGTCGTCCACATGGACATCAACGGCACTCCGCTGGGGGCGCGCGGCAATCGCACCTCGGTCAAGGAGACCAATGTCATCGGCACCATGCAGCTGCTCGGCGCCTGCCAGAAGGCCCCGTCGGTCCAGCGGCTGGTGGTGAAGTCCAGCACCAATGTGTACGGCTCCGCGCCCCGCGACCCCGCCGTCTTCAGCGAGACCACCCCGCCCAAATCCCTGCCGAGCGGCGGTTTCGCGAAGGACGCCGTCGAGGTCGAGGGATATGTCCGCGGATTCGCCCGGCGCCGGCCCGATGTCGCGGTGTGCGTGCTGCGCTTCGCCAATATCCTCGGGCCGTGCGCGGACTCACCGCTCGCCGAGTACTTCGCGCTGCCCGTGCTGCCCACCGTCATCGGCTATGACCCGCGGCTGCAGTTCGTCCATGAGAAGGACGCCATCGAGGTGCTGAGGATCGCGGCCTCCGAACCGCGCCGGTCCACGCTCAACAGCGGCACGTTCAACATCGCCGGAGACGGGGTACTGCTGCTCTCCCAGGCCGCCCGGCGGCTCGGCCGCCCGACCCTGCCGCTGCTGCTGCCCACCCTGCGCTGGGCCCGCGCCGGGCTGCGGTCGCTCGGCATCACCGACTTCTCCCCCGAGCAGATCCGGCTGCTCACCCACGGCCGGGTGGTGGCCACCAACCAGATGCGCGAGACCCTGGGGTTCGAACCCGAGCACACCACCGCCGGCGCCCTCGCGGACTACGCGCACAGCCGCGGTCCCGGGCTGCTCCCGCCCGAGACCCTCGCCCGTACCATCGACCGGCTCGCCGCGCTGCTGCCCGCCGGCGCCCAGACGTGAGGAGCGCAACCACCATGGCGGATGCCAAGGTCATTCCGTTCGGGGAGGAGCCCCGGGCCCGGAGGAAGGGCCCGCGCCCGGGACGCGGCGGACGCCCCCAGGGCTCGCTCAAGCCCGTACCGCAGCAGCGCGACGAGGCGCTCGAGCAGCGCCCCCAGACGGCCGCCGCGGCCGTGCCGCCCCTGCCGCCGGACCCGCCCAAGCCGGCCCCGGGCGGCGGGGACTGGGAGCGCAGGCTGGCCCACGGGCTGAGCTTTCTGCGCCGCCGGATCACCGGGGACTACGAGGTCGACGACTTCGGCTACGACCACGACCTGACCGAGCAGGTCCTGATGTCCCTGCTCCGCCCGGTGTACGAGAAGTACTTCCGGGTCGAGGTGAAGGGGATCGAGAACATCCCCGACAGCGGCGGTGCGCTCGTCGTCGCCAACCACTCCGGGGTGCTGCCGCTGGACGGGCTGATGCTCCAGGTCGCGGTGCACGACAACCACCCGGCCGAGCGCCATCTGCGGCTGCTCGCCGCCGACCTGGTCTTCGTGCTGCCGGTCGTCAACGAACTGGCGCGCAAGGCCGGTCACACCCTCGCCTGCTCCGAGGACGCCCAGCTGCTGCTGGAGCGCGGCGAGGTGGTCGGGGTGATGCCGGAGGGCTTCAAGGGGATCGGCAAGCCGTTCTCGGAGCGGTACAAGCTCCAGCGCTTCGGGCGGGGCGGCTTCGTCTCGACGGCGCTGCGCGCGGGGGCGCCGATCGTGCCGTGCTCGATCGTGGGCGCGGAGGAGATCTATCCGATGGTGGGGAACGCCAAGACGCTGGCCCGGCTGCTCGGCCTGCCGTACTTCCCGATCACGCCGACCTTCCCGCTGCTCGGTCCGCTGGGCGCGCTGCCGCTGCCGACGAAGTGGACGATCCAGTTCGGCGAGCCCATCCCCACCGATGGATATCCGCCGGAGGCGGCGGACGATCCGATGCTGATGTTCAACCTGACCGACCAGGTACGCGAAACGATCCAGCACACGCTCTACAAGCTGCTGGTGCGGCGGCGGTCGGTGTTCTTCTGAGGCCATCCCGCTGAGCCGGTGCCGAGCGGGCCGTCACCCGGCCTGATGGACGCGAGTCCGGCACGGTCGGCCGGAGCCCGGGGGCCTGCCGGTGCCGAGCGGTGCGAGGACGGCCGGGGCGGGGGCCGAGCCGTTGGTGCGGCGGCGGTCGGTGTTCTTCCGAGGGCCGCTGGTGCGGTGGCGGTGGTTCTCCTGAGCCCGTTGCCCAGCCGGGTGGCCCTCGTCGGCCGGGGCACCGGGACTGGTCCGCGTCGCCGCCGCGGGGTTTCTGGCGGGTGGTCCGGGGTGGGTGGCATGCGGAACCGCACCGCACCCACCCCGGACCACGGTCACCTCGTGTCGTCGCCGTCGATGCCCAGGCCCGGCAGGAGGTCCGGCAGCAGCGGGGGGATGGTGATATCAGGCTGGGGCGGCTTGCCGCTCGGGTCGCCCTTGCCCGTGGACGGGCTGGGGCTCGCGCCGCCGACCGGCGGGTCCAGCAGATCTCCGGCCCCGCCGACCAGACCGCCGACCTGGTCCTGGGGGCCCGCCGAGGCCGAGGGGTGGGGGTGGGTGGCGGCCTCGCCGGTGTGGCTGCCGCTCGGAGCGGCCGAGGCGGATGCCGGGCCGCCGCCCGGTTCCGCCGCCCCGGAGCGCTGGGAGGCGTGGCCGGTCTGCTCGTGGCCCACCTGGCCCTGCCGCTCCCTCTTCAGGGCGGGCAGCAGCGCCCGCAGCGGGCCGACCTCTTGGTCTATGGCGTCGAAGACCGAGCTGACCTCGTCGCCGACGTCCATGAGCTGGACCGGGAGCCGCTCACGCAGCCGGCTCCAGCCGTCGCGGTGGGCCTGGGAGAAGGAGGAGAGCCGCTGGATCGGGCCGAGCGAACCGTCCCGCTCGTAGACCTGGTGCAGCAGCCGGTGGCCCTCGGAGGCGTCATGGCGCATACCGGCCAGGGTCCGGCGGATCTCCCGCAGCGAGTCATGGTCCAGATCGCCGGTGCGGGCCCGCTCCATCAGACGGCGCGCCTCGCTCAGCCGGGTCGAAGCCTGGTCCAGATAGATCCGGCCCCGGTCGGCGTCGCCGTCCGCCATCTCCAGCTTGAGGTCCTCCATGCCGCGCTTGAACCCGTAGAGCGTGTCGCCCGGCAGCGCGTCCGAGCTGGCCGCGGCGACGCCACCGAAGGCGCCCGCCGCGACGCCGACCGTGAGCCCCCCGGCCGCAAGCCCCTTGGACCAGCGGGAACGGGGGCGCAGTCTCGCCACCGGGGGTTTGGCCCGGTGGGCGCCGCCGGTGCGGCGGCGCTGCTCGGGCACGCGCGTCGCGCCCTCGGCGAACGCCGCCTCCATGGCGGCGAGCAGCTGCGCCCGCTGCGTGCTGCGGACCTCCGGGTCCAACGTCGGTGCCGGCAGCTCGCCCAGCCCGCTCGCCAGGGCCAGCAGCCGTCTCCGCTCGGCGCTCTCCGCCGATGAGGAGCCTGGCTGTTGGTGCGGCGTCTCGTCCTGGGGGGCCTGGTGGTTGCTCTCCAGGGCCTCCAGGGCCTCAAGGGCCTTGGCGAAGGCGTTCGCCCGCCGGTGTGCCGATACGTTCGCGATCACAGGCGGCACCTCCTCTCGTCGTGACGGTCGACTCCCCAGGACACCCGAGGGTTCCGTGCCGTGCGCGCGTCCACCCGATCGAGTGAGTGGACTACGGGCAGGGTACGACCAGAAGGCGCCTGCATCCCCCACAACGAGCGGCGCAGTACCCGGGTTACGCCCTCCCCACCGGCGGGCGGGGCGTGCCCGGGGCGCTACGGGCGGTCAGCGGGCGTCGTCCGGGAGAAGGCGGGCCAGGGTGCGCACGGCCCGGTACTGGAGGGTTTTGATGGCGCCCTCGTTCTTCCCCATGACCCGGGCGGTCTCGGCCACCGAGAGCCCCTGGAGGAAGCGGAGCGTCACGCACTCCTGCTGCTGCGGGTTGAGTTTTCGCACCGCCTGCAGCAGCGCGGCGTTGGACAGCGATTCGAGGACGGAGTCCTCGGGGCTGCGCTCGACCTCGTTGGCGTCCAGCATCTCGCCGGTGGTGACCTCCAGCCGGAAGCGGCTGGATTTGAAGTGGTCGGCCACCAGGTTGCGGGCGATGGTCACCAGCCAGGCGCCGAAGTCCCGGCCCTGCCAGGTGAAGGTGCCGATGCGGCGCAGGGCTCTGAGGAATGTCTCGCTGGTGAGGTCCTCGGCCGTGGCCCGGCCGCCCACGCGGTAGTAGATGTAGCGGTAGACCGTGTCGGCGTACTGGTCGTAGAGCCTGCCGAACGCCTCGGCCTCCCCGGACTGGGCGCGCTCGACGAGGTCCATCATGCGGCGGCTGTCGCTGTCGGCGCCGGGGCGCCGGGCGGTGGGGGTGGAGCCGCGGGAGCGTCTGCCGACCGCGGCGCCGCCGTCCGCCAGGGCGTAGCACGGGCCGGCCTGGCCGGTGTGGTTGACCGTGCCGACGGCTGGGCCGGCGGGCAGGGGGGTGGCGAGGGCGGGGACGGCATACGCGGTGGGGACGAAGCCGCGCAGACAGTCGAGGACCGTTGCGCGCAGCGTAGCCAGGCCCGAGGCGTCAACCCCGACGTGTGGGTACACGGGACTCCCAGAGGCAGAGCTTCCATCACGTGCAGTACGGGACCGTCACCCGCCGTAGGGACGCGTGGGTACCGGTTTGCGTCTAAGGAGAATAACGCTTCGTACAGGCAGCACTACACCCAGTTGCTCAAATCATCGTTTCCGTTCGCTCTGTTATGGGTTGATGACACATCAAGTATCGAACGTGAGCCGGAGATTGACCGGAATCGTTCGTGGGTTGTGCGATTGTGTGGCGTGTTGTGACAAAGCGGCGGTAAGGGGACTGGCGAGGGCGCTGTGGGGTAGGAAGTGCGGAATGACTGAAACAGGGCGGTCGCGTTCGGTTGGTGACGCTGGGTATCGGCGGGTACGCCGTCACGTAGCGCGATCGGCGGTCAGCCTTGACCGTCCTCGGTCATGGTCGTGCGCAGGCGGTCAGCGCCGCCCGCGGCGGGCCCGTCGGCAGGGCTCGGGCTGGGCAGGCTGGGCAGGCTCCCGGTGGGCACGGCGCGGCGCGAGGTCAGCAGGGTGAGGCACGCGGCCCGGCGGCCGGGGCGGTGGTGGCCGCCGCGGTCCGGCCGTCAGCGGCGTCGGCGGTGCAGGGCCACGGCGGCCGCCGTACCGCCCGCCACCGCGCCCACCCCGGCCGCCGCCGGGATGCCGATCTTGGCCGCCTTGCGGCCGGTGCGGTAGTCGCGCAGCCGCCAGCCGTGCTCACGGGCGTGCTTGCGGAGCCGGGTGTCCGGGTTCACCGCGTAGGGATGGCCCACGATCGAGAGCATCGGGATGTCGTTCGCGGAGTCGCTGTAGGCCGCGCAGCGGGAGAGGTCCAGGCCCTCGGCCGTCGCCAGCGCCCGTACGGCCTCCGCCTTGGCCGGGCCGTGCAGCGGCTCGCCGACCAGCCGGCCGGTGTATACGCCTCCCACGGACTCGGCCACCGTCCCCAGCGCTCCGGTCAGGCCGAGCCGCCGGGCGATGATCGTCGCGGTCTCGACCGGCGCGGCGGTCACCAGCCAGACCCGCTGCCCGGCGTCCAGGTGGGCCTGGGCGAGGGCGCGGGTGCCGGGCCAGATGCGGTCGGCCATGTACTCGTCGTAGATCTCCTCGCCGATCGACATCAGCTCGGCGACCCGGTGGCCCTTGACGATGGACAGGGCGCTGCTGCGCACGTCCTCCATATGGGCCGGGTCCTCGACACCGGCCATCCGGAACCACGCCTGCTGCCAGGCGAAGCGGGCGAGCTCGCGCTTGCGGAAGAAGTGCCGCTTGTAGAGGCCGCGGCCGAAGTGGAAGAGCGCGGCGCCCTGCATGACCGTGTTGTCCAGGTCGAAGAAGGCGGCGGCCCGCTCGTCCCCGACGACGGGGAACTCCGGTTCGGCCGGGGGCTGCGGTGCGGGGGCCTCGGCCGATGTCTTGCGCGCGGCCTCGGCCGATGCCTCTCCGGCGAGGACGCTCCGCTCGGTGGCGGGTCGTCGGCGTCGGGTGAACCATCCCAGTGCGGCCATGAAAGGAGCATAGCCAGCGCTCCGGGCGCATCCCGTTACGCCCGGGTGTCGGGCCGATTCAGGTTGTGCGAAAGGAAGGCCGCGCCGGGTGCGGGATCAGCCGCCGGCCGGGGCACTGCGCTGGGGGCGGGGCCAGCCGCCGGCCGGGGCACTGCGCCGCGTTGCGGGATCAGCCGCCGAGCGCGGTGCGCAGCCGCTTGGGGTCCACGCGCCAGAAGTCGTGCTGTTCGCCGTCGACGAGCACCACCGGGATCTGCTCCCAGTAGGCGCGGTACAGCTCCTCGTCCTGGGTGATGTCCTTCTTCTCCCAGGGGGTGCCCAACTCGTCGCAGACCTGCTTGATCACGGCCTCGGCGTCCTCGCAGAGGTGGCAGTCGGGCTTGCCGATCAGCGTGACCGTGCGCTCGGTGGGCTTCTTGCGCGGGGTGCGGCGCAGCAACGGGCTCATGTCCGCCATTGTGCCCGCCGGGGTGGCCCGGCCGGTGCCGTGGAGTCCGGAACGGGTGCCCATGGGGTCGGCCCATGGGTCCGGAACGGGGGCCCGTGGGTCCGCCATGGGTCCGGAACGGGTGCCTGGGTGGTCCGGAACCGGGGTTCGAGGAGTTCGGGATCGGGGTCCCGGTCGATTACGATCGTGGGCGTTTTGTTGCTGTCCGGGGGTAAAAAGGTGAGGAGTGAGGGCCTGTGCTCCCGTGGGCGGCCCAGCGGTGCGCATGCGCCTTCCGGGAACGGTGTGAGGCGGTTCCTGGTTCCGCGTCCGGCCCGAAAAGACGCGTGACACCGGTCACTTTGCTCGGACAAAGCGGACACCATCTTTGTGCACGCGTTCACAAAGACATAGCCTGCTGTCGATGGGGCGGTCATGTGACACCCGGCCGCCCGCAGCCTCGCTCTACCCGCAGGAGCACCGTGGCAACTGGCCGAACTCACCGACCGGCGACCCGCAGCCGAGGGATCCCCGAGGCCACCGTCGCCCGGCTACCGCTGTATCTGCGTGCTCTGACCGCGCTCTCCGAGCGCTCGGTCCCCACGGTGTCCTCCGAGGAGCTGGCAACCGCGGCCGGCGTCAATTCGGCCAAGCTGCGCAAGGACTTCTCCTATCTGGGTTCGTACGGCACCCGCGGGGTCGGCTACGACGTGGAGTACCTCGTCTACCAGATCTCGCGGGAGCTCGGGCTCACCCAGGACTGGCCGGTCGTGATCGTCGGTATCGGTAACCTCGGCGCCGCGCTCGCCAACTACGGCGGTTTCGCCTCCCGTGGCTTCAGGGTCGCCGCGCTGATCGATGCCGACCCCGCCATGGCCGGCAAGCCGGTCGCGGGCATCCCGGTGCAGCACACCGACGAGCTCGAGAAGATCATCACGGACAACGGCGTCTCGATCGGCGTCATCGCCACCCCGGCGGGCGCGGCCCAGCAGGTCTGCGACCGGCTCGTCGCCGCCGGGATCACCTCGATCCTCAACTTCGCGCCGACCGTGCTGTCCGTTCCGGACGGGGTGGACGTGCGCAAGGTCGACCTCTCGATCGAGCTGCAGATCCTCGCCTTCCACGAGCAGCGCAAGGCGGGCGAGGAGATCGCCGCTCCGGAGGAGGCCGCGGGGGCCGTTCCACCGCCTCCCGTGGCGCCCCATCGCGCGCCCTCCGGCGCCCCCGGCGCCGACAGCGGCCGGCAAGGACCTGACGGGGATGTGCCCGCCGTGATGCCGGCATGAGTCTCCTCGTCGTCGGACTGAGCCACCGCAGCGCGCCCGTGAGCGTGCTGGAGCGCGCCGCCCTGGTGGGGGACGAGCAGGTGAAGCTGGTGCAGGACACCCTCGCCGCCGAGCCCGCCACCGAGGCCGCGGTGCTGGCCACCTGCAACCGCATCGAGCTCTACGCCGACGTGGACAAGTTCCACGCCGGGGTCGCCGAGCTGTCCACGCTGCTCGCCCAGCACACCGGCGTCGGACTGGACGAGCTCACCCCGTATCTCTATGTGCACTACGAGGACCGGGCCGTCCACCACCTCTTCTCGGTGGCCTGCGGGCTGGACTCGATGGTCGTCGGCGAGGGCCAGATCCTCGGCCAGATCAAGGACGCGCTCGCGCTGGGGCAGGAGCTGCACACCGCCGGGCGGCTGCTGAACGATCTCTTCCAGCAGGCGCTGCGGGTCGGCAAGCGGGCCCACAGCGAGACCGGTATCGACCGGGCGGGCCAGTCGCTGGTCACCTTCGGCCTGGAACAGCTGGCCCAGGACGCGCCGGTGGCGGAGTGGGCCCGGGGCAAGCGCGCCCTGGTGATCGGCGCCGGTTCGATGTCCTCGCTGGCCGCGGCGACACTCGCCCGCGCCGGTGTGGCAGAACTGGTGATCGCCAACAGGACGTTGGAGCGGGCGCTGCGCCTGGCCGAGTCCCTGGCCCAGCAGCACGCGGCCACCCCGGCCGCGATCACCGTGGCCGGTGCGGAAACGTTGCACGAGGGCCTGGTGGCCCGCGCCGTGCCGCGCGACCGGGTGGCCGCCGAGCTGCCGCACGCCGACATCGTCGTGTCCTGTACGGGCGCGACCGGCCTGGTCCTGACCGCTGAGGAACTGCGCACCGCCCTCGCCCAGCGCGCGGCCTGCCCGCCCGGGGCCGAGTCCGCCCCGGGGCCGGAGGTCTCGCTGCTGGACCTGGCGATGCCGCGCGACATAGACGCGGCGGCGCACCGGATCGAGGGGCTGCGCCTGGTCGACATCGAGTCCCTCGCCGAGGCCGCCGCCGAGCCGTCCGGCGCGGCGGGCACCTCCGCCGGGGCGATGGCCGCCGATGTGGACAAGGTGCGGGCCATCGTCTCCGCCGAGGTGGCCGCCTTCGGGGCGGCCCAGCGGGCCGCGCACATCACGCCGACGGTGGTCGCGCTGCGTACCATGGCGGCGGACGTCGTCACCAGCGAGATCGCCCGGCTCGAAGGGCGCCTTCCCGGTCTGGACGACAAACAGCGGTCCGAGATCACGCAGACCGTGCGCCGGGTCGTCGACAAACTGCTGCACGCGCCCACCGTGCGGGTCAAGGAACTCGCGAGCACTCCGGGAGGCGCCGGTTACGCGGACGCGCTCCGCGAGCTCTTCGACCTGGACCCGCAGGCGGTCGCCGCCGTCAGCCGTGCCGACGGCTCGGCCCGCACCGCCGAACCGAACGACCCGAAGGGAGGCCGGGCATGAACGCCACCCCCTCACCCGCCGCCTCCGGCGGCACCCCGCCGCTGCGTCTGGGCACCCGCCGCAGCGCGCTGGCCATGGCCCAGTCCGGCCTGGTGGCGGACCTGGTGCGGGAGGCCACCGGGCGCCCCGTCGAACTGGTCGAGATCACCACGTACGGCGACACCTCGCGGGAGCACCTCGCGCGGATCGGCGGCACCGGCGTCTTCGTCTCGGCGCTGCGCGAGGCGCTGCTGAGCGGTCAGATCGATCTGGCCGTGCACTCGCTGAAGGACCTTCCCACCGCGGAGCCGGAGGGGCTGCGGCTCGCAGCGATCCCGCGCCGCGAGGACCCGCGCGACGCGCTGGTCGCCCGGGACGGGCTCACCTTCGCCGGGCTTCCGCCGGGGGCCCGGATAGGCACCGGCTCCCCGCGCCGCGCGTCCCAGCTGCGCGCCTGGGCCCGCGCCTGCGGCCTCGACATCGACACCGTGCCGATACGCGGCAACGTCGACACCCGTATCGGCTACGTCCGGTCCGGACGGCTGGACGCCGTGGTGCTCGCCGCCGCCGGGCTGACCCGCCTCGGGCGGATCGGCGAGGCGACCGAGCTGCTCGATGTCGACCATGTTTTGCCCGCCCCCGGCCAGGGGGCCCTGGCGGTGGAGTGCGCCGCGTCCAATGCGGCGCTCGCTGCCCGGCTCGCCGCGATCGACGACCCGTACACCCGGGTCGCCGTGACCGCCGAGCGATCCCTGCTCGCCGCCCTGGAGGCCGGCTGCAGCGCACCCGTGGGTGCGTTGGCCGACCTGTTGGCCGACGGTCAGGTTGTCACCGAAATGCGCCTGCGCGGCGTCGTCGGCACCATCGACGGCACGACGCTGGTGCAGCTGTCCACCACCGGTCCCGTACCCGCATCACCCAGTGAGGCCGCGGAACTCGGTCGCGAACTCGCCTCCGAGATGCTTGCCAAGGGTGCGGCCGGTCTTATGGGGGAGCGAGCACTTTGAACCCCAACGCCCCGAACCACCCCGGCTGCGGACACGTCACCTTCCTCGGTGCGGGCCCAGGAGATCCGGGCCTGCTGACCTTGCGAGCCGTGGAGGCGCTGGCCGCCGCGGATGTGCTGATCGCCGACCCGCACGTGCTCGACGTGGTGCGCGAGCACGTCAGGCCGGGCGTGGCCGCGGACGCTCAGGGCACACCGCGGCAGGCGGACACTGATGTGTCGTCAGGCGCCGCCACCGTCCCGGTACTCCGGGACACCGCCAATCTTGTCATGACGGCCGCACGCGGCGGCAAGCGGGTCGTCCGCGCGGTCGCGGGCGACCCCGGACTCGACGGTTACGCCGCCGACGAGATGCTCGCCTGCGCCGCCGAGGGCATCGTCTTCGAGGTGGTGCCGGGTGTGGCCGCCGCGGTGGGCGTGCCCGCCTACGCGGGGGTGCCGCTGCGGGACGCCAAGAGCGCGGACGTGCGTTTCGTGGACGCCCTGACCGCCGACGAGCGCTGCTGGAGCGAGGTCGGCTCGTCCGGCGCGACCGCCGTGGTCTCCGCGACCCTGGAGACGGTGGCCGCCGCCGCGGGTGAGCTGGTGGCCGCGGGCCGCAAGCCGGACACCCCGCTGACCGTCACCGTCGGCGGCACCACCACCCGCCAGCGGACCTGGACCGCGACGCTGGGGACCATCGCCCAGGTGCTGAAGTCGGCGAAGGTGCTGCCGTCGCCGCAGGGCGCGCAGCCCGTGATAGCCGTGGTCGGCGAGCAGAGCGAGGCCGGCCGGCGCGATCAGCTGTCATGGTTCGAGTCCAAGCCGCTGTTCGGCTGGAAGGTCCTGGTGCCGCGCACCAAGGAGCAGGCCGCCTCGCTCTCGGACCAGCTGCGCAGTTACGGCGCGGTGCCCAGCGAGGTGCCGACCATCGCCGTGGAGCCGCCGCGCACCCCGCAGCAGATGGAGCGCGCGGTCAAGGGGCTGGTCACCGGGCGCTACGAGTGGATCGCCTTCACCTCGGTCAACGCGGTCAAGGCGGTGCGGGAGAAGTTCGAGGAGTACGGGCTCGATGCCCGCGCGTTCGCCGGGATCAAGGTCGCGGCGGTGGGCGAGCAGACCGCCAAGTCCCTGATCGACTTCGGGGTGAAGCCGGATCTGGTGCCCAGCGGTGAGCAGTCCGCGGCCGGGCTGCTGGAGGACTGGCCGCCGTACGACCCGGTCTTCGACCCGATCGACCGCGTGTTCCTGCCGCGTGCCGACATCGCCACCGAGACCCTGGTCGCCGGGCTGATCGAGCTGGGCTGGGAGGTGGACGACGTGACCGCCTACCGCACCGTGCGCGCCTCGCCGCCGCCGGCCGAGACCCGTGAGGCCATCAAGGGGGGCGGGTTCGACGCGGTGCTGTTCACCTCGTCGTCCACCGTGCGGAACCTCGTCGGCATCGCGGGCAAGCCGCACAACGTCACTGTCATCGCCTGTATCGGCCCGGCCACCGCGAAGACCGCGGAGGAGCACGGACTGCGGGTGGATGTGCTGTCGCCCGAGCCCTCGGTGCTCAAGCTCGCCGAGGCGCTCGCGGACTTCGGGGCGGCGCGGCGGCAGGCCGCGATCGAGGCCGGCGAGCCGGTCACCCGCCCGAGCGAGCGACGGCCGGGATCACGTAGGAGGGCACGCTCTTGACCAGCACGTACGGCGACTTCCCCGGTGCACGGCCGCGCCGGCTGCGCACCACGCCCGCGATGCGGCGGATGGTCGCGGAGACCCGGCTGCATCCGGCGGAGCTGATCCTGCCGGTCTTCCTGCGGGAGGACATCACCAAGCCGGCGCCGCTGGAGGCCATGCCGGGCGTCGTGCAGCACACCCGGCACAGCCTGCGGAAGGCGGCGGCCGAAGCGGTCGAGGCGGGCGTCGGCGGGATCATGATCTACGGCGTTCCGGAGGAGTCCAAGAAGGACGCCACCGGCACGGCGGGCACCGACCCGGACGGCATTCTCCAGGTGGCCATCCGGGACGTGCGGTACGAGGTCGGCGACGACCTGGTGATCATGTCCGACCTGTGCCTGGACGAGTACACCGACCACGGCCACTGCGGGGTGCTGGACACCGAGGGCCGGGTGGACAACGACGCCACGCTGGAGCGGTACGCCGAGATGGCCCGCGTCCAGGCCGACGCGGGCGTCCACACGGTGGGCCCCAGCGGGATGATGGACGGCCAGGTCCGGGTGATCCGCGAGGCGCTGGACGCCGCCGGGCACCAGGACGTGTCGATCCTCGCCTACACCGTGAAGTACGCCTCCGCCTTCTACGGCCCGTTCCGCGAGGCGGTGGGCTCGTCCCTCAAGGGCGACCGCAAGACGTACCAGCAGGACCCGGCCAACGTCCGGGAGTCCCTGCGCGAGCTGCGGCTGGACCTGGCCGAGGGCGCGGACATGGTCATGGTCAAGCCGGGCCTGCCGTACCTGGACATCCTGCGCCGGATCGCCGACGCCGTGGACGTGCCGGTGGCGGCGTACCAGGTCTCCGGCGAGTACGCGATGATCGAGGCGGCCGCGGCCAACGGCTGGATCGACCGCGACCGCGCGATCATGGAGGCGCTGACCTCGGTGCGGCGCGCGGGCGCGGGGATGATCCTCACGTACTGGGCGACGGAGGTCGCGCAGCGGCTGAACCGGGGGGAGTAGCACCTCCCCCTGAGAGGGACGGAACGGGCCGGACGCGCACCAGGCGCATCCGGCCCGGCCGCGTCGCACGGCAGGCCCTGGCTAGTAGGCAAGCTCCCCGATGCCGCCATCGACGCGCAGCACGGTGCCGGCGGTGTAGGCGGACTCGTCCGAGGCGAGATAGACGGCTGCCTTCGCCATTTCGGTGGCGGTCCCTATGCGATGGAGCGGCACGGTCCGCCGAAGTTCCTCGTAGACGGCGGCCTGGCGCTCGGGACCAAGCGGCTTGAACGCATTGGTGAACGTCGGACCCGGGCTCAGACCGTTGACACGGATACCCCGGTCCTTCAGCTCATAGGTCAGCCCGCGGGTATAGGACAGCAGGCCCGCCTTGGCCGCACCGTAGACCGTCGCGTTCTCGTGTCCGATGAAGGCGGAAACCGAACCGACGAGAATGACCGAGGATTGCCGCGAGAAGAGCGGCAGCAGATCTCTGATCAAGAAGAACGGCGATTTCAGATTGGTCGCGAGGAGCCTGTCGAATGCCTCCTCGGTCCATTCCTCGATCGGGAGATGGGTGATGTCGGCGGCGTTGCTCATCAGAATGTCGAGCTTGGGCCATTCCGCCCGCAGCCGCGATGCGAGCGCCGCCTGGCCGGGTACGTCACCGGCGTCGCTGACGATGGTCAGCAGCGGACCCGCCAGCTGCCGGGCGGCCTCGTCCAGTCTTTCCCGCGAGCGGCCGGTGATCGCGACAGACGCTCCCTCGGCGAGGAACTGACGGGCCGTCTCCAGGCCGATGCCGCTCGTCCCTCCTGTGATCAGTGCGTGCTTTCCGTCAAGACGACCCATGGACTCTTTCTCCTTATGTGGCGCCGCGGCGCGTGGTGTGACGAATGACGGCTGTCCCCGTTGGTACGGGGCAGTATTCGGCCGGCGGCCTCAGATCGCGGTCCGGCCACCGTCAGCGGCCACGATCGCCCCGGTCATATAACTGGCTCGGTCGCTGGCGAGAAAAGCGATCACCTGGGCCACTTCGGCCGGGTCGGAGGTGCGCTTGAGCGCGGTGGTCAGGCCCATGCCGCCCATGTCCGGGCCCATCGCCGCGACCACCTTCGAAGTGCGCATCGGGCCCGGAGCGACAGCGTTGACGCGCACGTTCGACGCGGCGAACTCTGCCGCCCAGGTGCGGGTCAACGATTCGATCGCCGCCTTGGTGGCGCCGTAAACAGCCATTCCCGGCATGCCGAGGCCGGCCGCGGTAGAGCTGACGTTGACGATGCTGCCGCCGCCGCCCGCGGCCATTTTCGTCGCGAGCAGCGCGGTGAGCAGGAACGGCGCACGCACATTGACCGCGAAGGCGGCGTCGTACGTCGCGATGTCCTGCTCGGTGGTCGGGGCGAGCGTCATGAGGCTCGCATTGTTGATCAATATGTCCACGGCTCCGGCGTCGTCGGCCAGCCGGCGCACGGCCGCCGGGTCGGCCACATCGGCCGCGACGAAACGCGCCGTCCCGGTGGACTCGCCACCGGCCGCGCGGAGGTCCTCCACGACCTGGGCGCCGCGCTCCGGATCGGTGCCGGTGATGATCAGGTCGGCTCCCTGCGAGGCCAGGACCCTGGCCGTCGCGTGCCCGAGTCCCCCGATCGCGCCGGATCCGGTGATGAGTGCTGTCTTTCCCGCGAACTCCATGGCGTCGCCCTTCGTGCCCGACACATGGCCGCCGACTTCTGTGCGGCCGTTCAAAAAGTGATGTGATGGAAGCTATGACTTCTTGAACGACCTGTCAAGAAGTTGTAGCGTCGGGCAGGTGGCACGAACCGGACGCCCCCGTGGATTCGACAAGGACCAGACGCTGGCGCGCGCACTGGAGCTGTTCTGGTCCCGGGGATACGGGGCGACATCGATCCAGGACCTGGTCGACGCGCTGGCCGTCGAACGCGGCAGCCTCTACGGGACCTTCGGCGACAAGCGCCGCTTCTACCTCGACGCCGTCCGGCTCTACTGGGACGTGTACGAGCGGCACCTGACCGCCGCACTCGACACCAGCCCGCTCCTGCCGGCGCTTCGCGAGATCCTGACCCATCCGGTACGCCTGGACGAGCTGATCTCCGACGTGGGCGTGCCGCACGGCTGCCTGGTCGGCAACACGACCGCCGAACTCGTCCCCCACGACAGCGAAGCCACGGAGATCGTCACCCGCTCCTATCGCCGGTTCACCGACATCGTCACCGACGCACTCCGCCGCGCCCAGGCCGCCGGAGAGGTCACCGACGACGCCCGCCCGGAGGCCCAGGCCCAGCTCCTGCTCTACCTCGTCCAGGGCCTCTCGCTCGTGTCGAGGGCAGATCTCGACAGGACCGCGGCCCTGGCCGCGATCGACACCGCGATCGAGGCATTGCGGGCGTGACCGCGGCCGTCGCCGGCCGGGGGATCGGTCGGGTCACCCGGTGGCGGACCGCGCCGACCATGACGCGGTGGCGGCAGCCCTCCGGCCGCCCACCCCGCTCGGCCGGCTATACCGGCACCGGGACCGGCGCGCGGACCATGCGCCGCTGACGTACGGCGGCCCCTGCCCGACCGGGCAGGGGCCGCCGCGCAAAACGCCGGTTCAGCTCCCGTCGCGCCCCTGCGGGGCCAGCTTGGCCCAGGCCGCGAAGGCGGTGGCGACGGCCAGCAGGCCGAGGCCGATCCACAGGTTGATGCGGATGCCGTCCGCCTTGGCCACCTCGGCGGCGCTGTCGGTGAGGCCGAGGACGGTCAGCACCGCGCCGTAGAGGCCGAGCAGCCCGGCGATCAGCCATCGCACGTCAAAGGTCTTTCCCGGGGTCATGGGGCTCTCCTTCTTCATACGGCCACCACCAGCCAGACGCTCAGGCCCGCCGTCAGTGCCAGGATGATGCATCCCAGCACCACCGGGGACTTCCACCAGGGCTGCCGCACGGTCGCCTCGTGGGCGTCCGGCGAGTCGGGGTCGGGCAGGCCCCAGACCAGGCCGGCCAGTTCGGCGACCGGCTTGGGCTTGGTGACGAAGGTGACCGCGACGGTGACGAGCACGTCCACGACGAAGGCGAAGAGCGCCCCGTAGAAGTTGGCCATCTGGGCGTTGATGGTGTCGTGCGGGCCGACCTGGCCGCCGGGGTAGAACCAGCCGATGTGGTAGGCGGAGAGGTGGGCGGTGGCCGCCGCGACGGTGCCGGACAGCATGCCCCAGAAGCCCGCCCACGGGGTGACCCGCTTCCAGAACATCGCCAGCAGGAAGGTCGCGAACAGCGGCGAGTTGAAGAACGAGAACAGCAGCTGGATGTAGTTCTGGATGTTGTTGTACTCGGAGGCGACGAACGCGGCGGCGACGCTCACCGCGATGCCCGCGACCGTGGCGTAGCGCCCGGCCTTGAGGTAGTAGCGGTCGTCGCGCCCCCTGACCACGTACGGCTTCCAGATGTCGTAGGTGAAGACCGTGTTGAAGCCGGATATGTTGGCCGCCATGCCCGCCATGAAGGCGGCGAGCAGGCCGGTGAGCGCGATGCCGAGCACGCCGTTCGGCAGGAAGCGCTGCATCATCTCCGGGATGACGTCGTTGTACGTGGGCCCGCCGGGCTGCCCCAGCTTGGGGATGATGACCAGCGCGATCATGCCGGGGACCACGGTGAACAGCGGGAGCGCCATCTTGGGGAAGGCGGCGATCAGCGGGGTGCGGCGGGCCGCGTTGAGGTCCTTGGCGGCCAGGGACCGCTGGACCTCGGCGAAGTTGGTGGTCCAGTAGCCGAAGGCGAGGACGAAGCCCTCGCCCATCGCCAGGCCGATCCAGTCGCCGAGCGGATTGGTCCAGTGGCCCGGTGCGGTCCCCTGCCAGGTGTGCAGCAGGCTGGGGTCCTGCACGGCCTCCCTGAGACCGCTGAAGCCGCCCACGTAGTGCAGTCCGATGACGACGATCGGGATCAGCCCGGCGAGGATGACGAAGAACTGCAGCACCTCGCCGTAGATCGCTCCCGCGAGCCCGCCCAGGGTGATGTACGCGAGGACGAAGACCGCCGACAGCAGGATGGACAGCCACAGCGGCCAGCCGATCAGCAGCTTGACGATCAGGGCGAGCGCGAAGAGGTTGACGCCCGCCAGGAGCATCTGGGCGACCGCGAAGACGACGCTGTTGAGCAGGTGCGTCTGGTTGTTGAAGCGGCGGCGCAGATACTCCGAGACGCTGTGCACCCGCGTCGAGTAGTAGAACGGCATCATCACGACGCCGAGGAAGACCATCGCGGGGATGGCCCCGAGCCAGTAGAAGTGCACCGCGGCGGCGCCGTACTGGGCGCCGTTGGCCGCGCCGCCGATGATCTCCAGGGCGCCGAGGTTGGCGGATATGAAGGCCAGGCCGGTGATCCAGGCGGGCATCGAGCGCCCGGCCAGGAAGAAGTCACCGGTGGTGTGGACGGCCCGCTTGGTGGTGATGCCGATGGCGATGATCGCGCCGAAGTAGACGGCGAGCAGGAACCAGTCGACGGCTCCCAGGTTCAGGGTGCCGGTCATCAGCCGCCCCTCACCACGAAGTCGGCGGCCGTCCGCCCGGGGGCGACCAGACGGGCGTTGGCCTCGTCGGAGGTGAGGACGAAGCGCTCGGCCTCGTCCCGCGGCTTGCCGAACCGCTCATGGCGGTCGATGAGCCGGCGCACCCGCTCCTCGGTGTCCAGGTCGACCCACCAGCTCTCGTCCAGCAGCTCGCGGACCGGGAGCCAGGGCGCCTCGTCGAGCAGCAGGTAGTTCCCCTCGGTGATCACCAGCGGGATCTCCGGCGGTACCGGGATGGTGCCCGCGACCGGCTGCTCGAGCTCGCGGTCGAATCCCGGCGCGTACACCGTCTCCCCGGGCCGCGGCGCCCGCAGCCGCCGCAGCAGCGCGGTGTAGCCGTACGGGTCGAAGGTCTCCGGTGCGCCCTTGCGGCCGGTCAGACCGAGCCGCCGCAGTTCGACGTCGGCGAGGTGGAAGCCGTCCATCGGCACCAGGACGGCCCGGTCGGCGCCGAGGGCGTCGACCAGGTACTCGGCCAGGGTGGTCTTGCCGGCCCCGGGCGGTCCGGCGATACCGAGCAGGCGGCGGCCGTCTGCGTCGGCCAGGCGCTGAGCGCGCTCAAGGAGTTGCTGGGGAGTCATAGCGGGCGCTTTCGGCGGTTTCGGGGAGTTTACGGGATGGAGTGCTCAGGGGGGACGAGCGGTCGGCCGGTGTGGGGCGGCCGGGCCGGGTGGGTGCTCAGACCGTCGCGTGGGCGGCCTTGAGCTGGTCGGCGATGTACGAGCGGGCGTGCGCGGCGAGGTCGGCGCCGTCGGACCACAGATCGCGCCAGACGGCGAGGTCGTGGGAGAGGCCGGGGGCGACGACGGCGGAGGAGAAGGACTCGAAGGTGATCGGTCCCTGGTAGCCGATGTCCGCGAGGGCGTGGAAGAAGGCGGGGAAGTCCACGGTGCCGGAGCCGAGGTAGCCGCGGTTGGACTCGCCGATGTGGACGTATCCGAGGCGGTCGCCGCAGGCCCGGACCGGGCGGGAGAAGTCCTGCTCCTCGATGTTCATGTGGTACGTGTCCAGGTGGACCACCACATTGGCCGCGCCGATCTCGTCGATCAGCTCCAGGCCCTGCTGGGCGGTGTTGACCAGGTTGGACTCGTAGCGGTTGACGACCTCCAGGCCGAGGGTCACCCCGAGCCCGTCGGCCTCGGCGGCCAGCCTGCGCACGGCCTGGACGGCGTGCTCACGGCCCTTGGGGGTCGGCGGGTGGCCGTACTTGCCGAGCGCGCTGTAGAGCACCCCGCCGAAGTAGTCGCCGCCCAGGTCGTGGGTGATGTGCAGGGCCTGGCGCAGCAGCGCCTCGCCGCGGGCGGCGGTCTCGGGGTCGTCGGAGGAGACGTCGGAGTCGAAGGCGAGGCCGCGGGAGCAGGCGACGCCGAGGCCGTACTCGGCGAGCACCTCGCGGGTGGCCTTCACATCGACGATCCCGGGGTCGTGGAGGGAGATCTCGACCAGGTCGTACCCGGCCGCGCGGCTGCGCGCGGCGGCGGTCCGGGCGCCTTCGGGCGTCCAGTCGCCGGTCCACACGAGTGCGTGCACTCCGAGGTCGTTCATGACGATCCCTTCTGCTGCCTGCCCTTCGGGCGCGCTCTGCGTCATTGCGTGCTCGATGTTACGCATCTTTTGCGCGGAGGCAATACATAAGTTTTCTTGGGATCGGTCGTAAAGGGAGGTACGGTGTACGCGGTACCGAACAGAGCGTGAGCAGCGGAGGACAGGGGCCAGTGACGGAGGCGGTCTCGGCAGGTCAGCCAGCACAGGCGCATCCCACGGGCCCGGGGGCGGTACTGGCGCTCATCCGCGGCGGCCGGGCGACCACCCGGGCCCAGCTGATGGCGGCCACCGGCCTCTCCCGGTCCACCATGGCCACCCGGCTGGAGGCGCTGAGCGAGGCGGGCTATCTGGAGGTCTCCGGCGCGGCCGACTCCACCGGCGGCCGCCCCGCCGGCTCCTTCCGGCTGCGCCCCGACTCGGGGGTGCTGCTGGTCGCCGACATCGGCGGCAGCCATGTGCACACCGCGCTCGCCGACATGGCCTGTGACGTCCGCGCCTCGCACCGCCGCGACCTCGGCGTGGCCGAGGGCCCGGAGGTGGTGCTCGGCCAGGTGGCCGCCGACTTCCAGCGGCTGCTGAAGGAGGCGGGCGAGTCCGCCGGCCGGGTGCGCGGGATCGGCGTCGGGGTGCCGGGCCCGGTCGAGGCGGGCACCGGCCGGGTGGTCAGCCCGCCCATCATGACCGGCTGGGACGGCTACACGGTGCCGGACTTCTTCCGCGACACCTACGACTGCCTGGTGCTGGCCGACAAGGACACCAACCTCATGGCGCTCGGCGAGCACCGGGTCAACTGGCCCGACGTCCCGCACCTGCTCTTCGTCAAGGCGGGCACCGGAATCGGCTCCGGTCTCGTCCTCGGCGGCCGGCTCCACCACGGCTCCCAGGGCGCGGCCGGTGACATCGGCCACATCCCCGCCCCCGGGCTCGACGAGACCTCCCCGGACGCGCCCCTGTGCCGCTGCGGCAACTCCGGCTGTCTGGAGGCGCTGACCGGCGGCTGGGCGCTGGTGCGCGACCTCACCGCCGCCGGGCACGAGGTGGCCACCACCGACGACGTGGTGAACCTGGTCCGCTCCGGCAACGGCGACGCCGTACGGCTGCTGCGCCACGCCGGGCGCCTGCTCGGCCAGGGCGTCGCCGACGCGGTCAGCCTGCTCAACCCCTCGATCCTGGTGGTGGGCGGCGGCCTCGCCCATGCCCAGGAACACCTGATCGCCGGCATCAGGGAGGTCACCTACCGCCGTTCGCTGCCCCTGGCCACCCGGGATCTGCGGGTCGTCCTCTCCCCGCTGGCCACCCGCGCGGGCGTCACGGGCGCCGCCCATATGGTGGCCGACGCCCTCTTCGACCCGGCCGCGGTGGACGCCCAGCTGCGGTGAGCGTGCGCCGGGGCGGGGCCGGGCGCGGGGAGTGACGGCCCCGACGGAGGCGTCCGGCACCGCGTCGTCGCCGTCCGTGCGCCCAAGGGAATTTCCTGGAAGTCTTCACAGAAGGCACATCCATCGGGCCCTCTCGTGCGTCTCATCAGGGAGCGGCCCTGTTATGTGGTCGCAGGCCAGGGGCATTTGGAGATATTGACGTTGAAAACCGGCATGAAGGGTCTTTGTCGCGTATCCGCGGTCACGGTCACCGCTGGAGCCGTGCTGACGGCGGGGGCGTTCACCGCCTCCGCGCAGGCCGCGACGACCGCTACTCCCGCGATCGTCGCCAAGGGCGGGTTCGTGATGAACAACGGCACGGGCAAGAGCCTGTTCACCAAGGCCGCGGACACCCGCCGTTCCACCGGCTCCACCACCAAGATCATGACCGCTCGGGTGGTGCTCGCGCAGCCGAACCTCAACCTGGACGCCAAGGTCACGGTCCAGAAGGCGTACAGCGACTACATCGTCGACAACAACTGGGCCTCCTCCGCCAAGCTGATCGTCGGCGACAAGGTCACCGTCCGCCAGCTGCTGTACGGGCTGATGCTCCCGTCCGGCTGTGACGCGGCGTACGCGCTGGCGGACAAGTTCGGCACCGGCTCCACCCGGGCCGCTCGGGTGAAGTCGTTCATCGGCAAGATGAACAGCACCGCCAAGTCGCTCGGGCTGACGAACACCCACTTCGACTCGTTCGACGGCATCGGGCACGGCGCGAACTACTCGACACCGCGCGATCTGACCAAGCTCGCCAGCAGCGCGATGAAGTACTCCACCTTCCGCACGGTCGTGAAGACGAAGTCGACGAAGCAGAAGGTGACCACGAAGAACGGCGGTTACCGCTACATGTCGTGGACCAACACCAACAACCTGCTGGGCAGCTACTCGGGCACCATCGGCGTCAAGACCGGTTCGGGCCCGGAGGCCAAGTACTGCCTGGTCTTCGCCGCCACCCGGAACGGCAAGACGGTCATCGGCACCGTCCTCGCCTCCTCCTCGGTGGACAACCGCACCGCGGACGCGAAGAAGCTGCTGAACTACGGCTTCAGCAGGTAGCCCTACGGGCTCACGGCATGTCATGGGGCCTGTCCCGCACCGACCGTCCAGGTCGCGGGACAGGCCCCGTCGCGGTTCTGGGCGGCTCAGCGCAGCGCGGTCCAGGAGTGCGCCACGTCCACCACGACATGCCCGTCCGTCTGGAGGACCCGGAACGGCAGCCGTGCCCGCACCCCGAGGCCGACCTGCGTATCGCCCTCGAAGCTGGCGCCGAAGCGGGTGTCCCGGAAGGTCTGGTAGCCGGTGAGGTCCACCCCCGGCAGCGGCTTGCGCGCCCGCCCCGGATACGACTCCGCACCGGACCCCGGGTCATAGCTCGGCGCGGCCACGCGGATCTCCAGGATCGCCCCGCCGCCGACCGGGATCTCCTCGCCCGAACCGTCCTGGTGCAGGGCGTTCACGTAGCCCACGCGGTACCCGATGGGACCGGCCGCCGTGGCGCCCCGCACATCGAACACGATGCGGTCGAAGCACGCGTGCCGGCCGGTCCTGACGTTCGTCAGCGGTGTGTGGCCGGCCGGCCGGGCCGTCTTCTCGCCGCTGCCCCAGCCGGTCTCGCAGGCCGTGGCCCCGGCCCCGGCGGTCCCGGCCCGGGCTCCGGCCGCGGCCGGGACCACCGCCCCCGCCGTTCCCGCCGTCGCCGCCAACGCGCCGCCCGCGAGCGCCATTGCCGCGAGTGCGGTCCGCCACCGTCGCATGGTCAAGCCCCCAATGGTCCGTCGATGAAAGGTGATGTACGAAGGTGCACGGAGTTGGACGGGCTGGGACGGCGAGAGGTTGTCCCGGTCCGGGAAATCTGTCCTGAATGCTACGTGCGCGACGGTACGCCTGACGATCCCCCTGGGGGGTTATCCCCCGGGCCGGGCGGCCGGTTGCCCGGATGGGAACGGACGACCGGTTCCACGAGGCTTGCGGCCATGAGACTGACGACCGGCAGAACCGCCGTCCTGGCCCTCGCCACCGCCGCCACCGCCTCCCTCCTGGGCAGCACCATGTCCGCCGCGGACGCGACCCCGCGGCGGCAGACCGGCCCGACCGCCACCGCGCTCGGCTGGGGGGCCTGCGAGGGCACCGGACTCGACCCCCGTCAGGAATGCGCCACGCTGAAGGTGCCGCTGGACTACCGCGATCCCGGCGGCGAGCGGATCTCCCTCGCGGTCTCCCGCGTCCCCAGCGAGCGGCCGCGGGCCCGCCGGGGCACGCTGCTGCTGATCCCGGGCGGCCCGGGGTCGCCGGGCCTGGACCGGCCCACCACGCTCGGCAAGCGGCTGCCGCGGTCGGTGCGGGACGCGTACGACATCGTCAGCTTCGATCCGCGCGGTCTGGGGCGGTCCACGCACGCCGGATGCGATCTGGCCCCCGCCGATCTGTCGCTGCTCGCCTCCCGGCCCTGGCCCGCCCCCGGCGGGGACATCACGGAGAACGTCACCACCGGCCGCCGCATCGCCGACACCTGCGCCCGCAACGGCGGTGACCTGCTGCGCACCCTCAGCACCGTCAACGAGGCACGGGACATCGACAGCATCCGCCGGGCGCTCGGCGAGCGGAAGCTGTCCGCGTGGGGCGTCTCCTACGGGACGTACGTGGGCTCCGTCTACGCCCAGATGTTCCCCGAGCACACCGACCGCTGGGTGCTGGACAGCAACGACGACCCGGACCCGGAGCGGGTGGAGCGCGGCTGGCTCGCCAACTACGCCGTCGGCGTCGAGGACACCTTCCCCGACTTCGCCGCCTGGGCCTCCGCCCCCGGCAGCCCCGTCCGGCTCGCCGGGACCCCCGACGGGGTGCGCCGCCGGGTCCTGGCCCTCGCCGCCCGGCTGGACGCGAACCCGCTGCCGTGGCCCGGCGCCAACCCGCCCGAGCTGAACGGCAATGTGCTCCGCCAGAGCATGCTGAGCGCCCTGTACTCCCCGGACACCTTCGAGGACCTGGCCAAGCTGATCGTCGACGCGGACGCCGGCAAGGTGCCCGACGCGGCACCGGCCGACCCCACCCAGGACATCGCGGCCGTGTCCCTCGCGACCATCTGCAACGACGTGGAGTGGCCCACCTCCCTGACCGCCTACGCGCGGGACGTCGCCGCCAGCCGTACGAGCCACCCGCTGACCGCTGGGATGCCGGTGAACGTCACCACCTGTGCGTTCTGGCACGACAAGCCGCGGGACAAGCCGGTGCGGATCACCGGTCAGGGCCCGTCGAACGTCCTGCTGGTGCAGAACACGCGCGATGTGGCCACCCCGTACCGCGGGGCGCTCGAGCTGCGGCGCGCCTATCGAGACCGGGCCCGGATGGTCAGCGTGGACGCGATGGGGCACGGCGCGGCCTACCGGGTGAACCACGGCAGCGACTGCGCGGACCGGCGGGTGACGGACTTCCTGCTGACCGGCGAACTGCCGAAGCGCGATCTGCGCTGCCCCTGAGGCGCTGCCCCTGAGATGCTGCCCCGCCTCTGAGCGCCGCGGCCCGGCGCCGCCCTGAGCGCTGTGGCCCGGAGCTGCCCTGAGCCGTGCGGTCCGGCGCTGCCCGGTGGACTCCGGGGGGAACGCGGAAGCGCCCCGCCCCCGGCACCGGGGGCGGGGCGCTTCCGCGTTCGGTCGCGTCAGAGGCGCTCGGGGGTGCGGATGCCCAGCAGGGTCATGCCCTGCCGCAGCGTCCGCGCCGTGATGTCGCACAGGAAGAGGCGGTTCTCCACCTGGGCCGGGCCGCCCTCCGCCTTCAGGACCGGGCACTGGTCGTAGAAGGTCGTGTAGAGCGAGGCCAGCTGGTACAGATACCCGGCCAGCTTGTGCGGCTCGAACCCCGCGGCCACATCGCGCAGCGTCTCCCCGAACTGGTCGAGGTGCAGGCCCAGCGCCCGCTCGGCCGGGGCCAGCGGCAGCTCGGGGTGGGCCAGCGGCCGCTGACCCTCCTCGGCGCGGCGCAGGATCGACTGGATCCGGGCGTACGCGTACTGCAGATAGACCGAGGTGTCGCCGTTGAGCGAGACCATCTGGTCGAGGTCGAACTTGTAGTCACGCGACGCGGAGGTGGACAGGTCGGCGTACTTCACCGCGCCGATGCCGACCTGGGCACCGCGCTCGAGGATCTCCTCCTCGGTGAGGCCGAGCTTCTCGCTCTTCTCGCGGACCACGGCCGCCGCCCGCTCGGTCGCCTCGTCCAGCAGGTCCTCCAGCCGGACGGTCTCGCCCTCGCGGGTCTTGAACGGCTTGCCGTCCTTGCCCAGGACCGTGCCGAAGGCGAGCTGGACGGCGTGCACCCGGTCACCCAGCCAGCCGATCCGGCGGGCCGTCTCGAAGACCATCTTGAAGTGCAGCGACTGACGGGCGTCCACCACGTACAGCAGGGTGTCGGCCTTCAGGTTCCGCACCCGGTCGCGGATCGCGGACAGGTCGGTGGCCGCGTAGCCGAAGCCGCCGTCGGACTTCTGGACGATCAGCGGCACCGGATTGCCCTCGGGGCCCTTGATGTCGTCGAAGAAGACGCACAGGGCACCCTCGGAGCGCACGGCGACGCCGGACTCCTCCAGCAGCCGGCAGGTCTCGGCCAGCATGTCGTTGTAACCCGACTCGCCGACCACATCGGGGTCGCGGATCTCGATGTCGAGCTTGTCGAAGACCGAGTAGAAGTAGATCTTCGACTCGTCCACGAACTTCCGCCACAGGGCGATGGTCTCCTCGTCGCCCGCCTGAAGGTCCACCACCCGCCGCCGGGACCGCTCCTTGAACTCCGGGTCGGAGTCGAAGAGCGCCCGCGCCGCCTTGTAGAGCCGGTTCAGATTGGACATGGCCTCCTGGCCGGAGGCGGCGTCCTTGTGGTCCAGCTCGTGCGGGTGCTCGATCAGGTACTGGATGAGCATGCCGAACTGGGTGCCCCAGTCGCCGATGTGGTGGCGCCGGATCACCTTCTCGCCCGCGAACTCCAGGATCCGCACCACCGCGTCGCCGATCACCGCCGAGCGCAGATGGCCGACGTGCATCTCCTTGGCCACGTTCGGCTGGGCGTAGTCGATCACCGTGGTGCCGGGCGCCTCCGCGTACGGCACGCCGAGGCGCTCGTCGGCGGCGCGGGCGGCGAGGGTCGCGGTGATCGCGGAGTCGGCGATCGAGATGTTGAGGAAGCCGGGGCCGGAGACCTCGATGTCCGCGATCACCGGGTCGGGGTCGGCCGAGGTGGCGGCGACCGGAAGGTGCGCCACGACCTTGGAGGCCAGCTCCCGGGGGTTTCCCTTGAGCTTCTTGGCCAGCGCCAGCATCCCGTTGGCCTGGAAGTCGGCCCGGTCGCTTCGTCGCAGCAGCGGGTCGGCGGAGCCCGCCTCCGGCAGGGCGGCCGAGAGGGCGTCGGCGACGCGCTGGTGGACCGTAGCGGCGAGGGAAGGGACCGAAGCCATGGATGAGGTGCCATTCCGATAGTGGTGGTATGGGCAAACCCAGTATTTCACGGCGGGTCCAACGCTTTTCCCGGCCTGTGGACAACCGGGGGGCCTGTGGGTAACTCCGGAGGGGCCCCTTCCGTCTGGGACAATGGGCGTGCCATGACCGCAAGGAAGGAAGTGCCGACCGTGGCTCAGAGCACCGAGACCGACTGGGTCTCCCGATTCGCCGACGAGGTCATTGCCGAGGCGGAGCGTCGCGCCCCCGGCAAACCGATCGTCTGCGCCTCGGGCCTCAGCCCGTCCGGCCCGATCCACCTCGGCAATCTGCGCGAGGTCATGACCCCGCACCTGGTCGCCGACGAGATCCGGCGCCGCGGATACCCATGCGTCCACATCCTGTCCTGGGACGACTACGACCGGTATCGCAAGGTCCCGGCCGGGATCGACCCGTCCTGGTCCGAGCACATCGGCAAGCCGCTGACCTCGGTCCCCGCCCCGCCCGGCTCCGGTCACGCGAACTGGGCGGAGCACTTCAAGGCGCCGATGATCGAGGCGCTGCGCCAGCTGGGCATCGAGTTCCACGGCATCAGCCAGACGGAGAAGTACACCTCGGGCGCGTACCGCGAGCAGATCCTGCACGCGATGCGCCACCGCCGGGAGATCGACGCCGTCCTGGACCGGTACCGCACCAAGGACAAGCCGGGCGCGAAGAAGCCCGCCAAGCAGCAGCAGAAGCCGGTCGACGAGGCCGAGCTGGCCGCCGCCGAGGGCTCGGGCGCGGCCGCCGAGGACGACGGCAGCGCGGGCGCCGCGGGCTACTACCCGTACAAGCCCTACTGCTCGGTCTGCGAGCGCGATCTCACCACGGTGACCGCGTACGACGACGAGACCACCGCGCTGACCTACGCATGCGTGTGCGGCCACGGCGAGACCGTCCTGCTCAGCGAGCACAACCGCGGCAAGCTGGTCTGGAAGGTCGACTGGCCGATGCGCTGGGCGTACGAGGGCGTCGTCTTCGAGCCCTCGGGCGTCGACCACTCCTCGCCGGGCTCGTCCTTCGTGGTCGGCGGCCAGATCGTCCGTGAGGTCTTCGGCGGGGAGCAGCCCATCGGCCCGATGTACGCCTTCGTGGGCATCAGCGGCATGGCCAAGATGTCGTCCTCCAAGGGCGGTGTGCCCACTCCGGCCGACGCCCTGGAGATCATGGAGGCGCCGCTGCTGCGCTGGCTGTACGCCCGCCGCCGGCCCAACCAGTCCTTCAAGATCGCCTTCGACCAGGAGATCCAGCGGACCTACGACGAGTGGGACGCGCTGGAGCGGAAGATCACCGAGTCCACGGCCCAGCCCGGGGACGCGGCTGCCTACAGCCGCGCGACCCGCACCGCCGCCGGCGAGCTGCCGCGCACCCCGCGCCCGCTGCCGTACCGCATGCTGGCCTCGGTGGTGGACATCACCACCGGCCATGACGAGCAGACGCTGCGCATCCTCAGCGAACTCGACCCGGACAACCCGGTGAAGTCCCTGGAGGAGACCCGGCCCCGGCTCGACAAGGCCGAGCGCTGGATCACCACCCAGGTCCCGGCCGACCAGCGCACCCGGGTCCGGGACGAGCCGGACACCGAGCGGCTGGCCGCGCTGAGCGAGACCGAGCGGGAGTCGCTGCGGCTGCTGCTCGACGGCCTGGACGACCACTGGTCGCTGGACGGACTCACCACGCTGGTCTACGGGGTGCCCAAGATCCAGGCGGGGCTGTCGCCGGACGCCAAGCCGACGCCGGAGCTGAAGGTCGCCCAGCGGTCGTTCTTCGCGCTGCTCTACACCCTGCTGGTCGGGCGGGACACCGGTCCGCGGCTGCCCACGCTGCTGCTGGCGGTGGGGGCGGACCGGGTGCGCAAGCTGCTCGCGGCCTGACCCCGGGCTCCCGGGCGCCGGGCGGGTGGCCTCCCGGCCGCCGCCCGGCGTCCCGCCCCCGGTCGCCGGGCGGAATCTGTCCGCCGCTCCTTACGGGATGGTCTCCGCCTCCCGCTCCAGGCGGACGCGCTCCTTGAAGTCGTCGACGTACGCGGCCAGCTCGCTGTTGCTGAGGTCACTCACGCCGTACGCCTCGCGCAGCCGCTGCCCGAACTGGTACGCCGAGGGGAACCGGCTGTGGTCGGCGAGGAACTGCCGGAAGGTGGCGTAGTAGACCTCCTCCCGCGGGACGTCGTCCGGCAGCTGGTTCAGCGGCTGCTCCGGCCGCTCCTGGTACGCGTACCGCTCCGGCTCGCGCTGCTCGGGGACGTACACGCCCTGCTGGCTCCCCACGCGCTCACCGCCGAGCGGCCGCACCCGGCCGCCGGGCCCGACTGGCACGGTCAGCTGGGGCTGCTGGGGCTCGGGCTGCTGGAGTTGCTGAGGCTGGGGCCCGGGCTGCTGGGGCTGCTGGGGTTGTTCGGGCTGGGGTTGCTGGAGCTGCTCGGGCCGCACCGCCTGGTCCGGGGCCCGCTCGTCCGGACGCGGGGCCGGCGGCGCCTGCTCCGCGTCCGGCGCGGGGTGGCCGGCGGCCGGGTCGACGGGCACGGCGGTCCGGCCGTCATGGGCCTGCCCGGCCGGCTGCTGGTACACCGGCAGCGGCAGTGACAGCGGCAGCTCCTGCGCCTGGGGCTGCTGCGGCCCGGCGGCGGGGCCGGTCCCGCCCACACCGGCCAGAGCCCCGGGCGTGCCGTACGCGCCCGCCGGCGCCCCCGCGGAAGCGCCCTTCTGCCCGGTCTCGTCCGCGGTGTCCTTCCGGCCCGAGGGGAGCGCGGCCGGCGACACCGCGGACGGCTCCAGACCGGCCGCCGCGAGCCCGGCCGGGGCGGTGTCCGCCAGCGGCACCCCGTACCGCGCCAGCCGCAGCGGCATCAGGGATTCCACGGGCGCCTTGCGGCGCCAGGACCGCCCGTAGCGGGCCCGCAGCCGGGCCTGGTAGACCAGCCGGTCCTGCTCCAGCCTGATGACCTCTTCGTAACTGCGCAGCTCCCACAGCTTCATCCGGCGCCACAGCCGGAAGGTGGGCACCGGCGCGAGCAGCCAGCGGGCGATGCGGACCGACTCCATGTGCCGGTCGGCGGTGATGTCGGCGATCCGGCCGACGGCGTGCCGGGCGGCCTCGACGGAGACGACGAAGAGGATCGGGATCACGGCGTGCATCCCGACGCCGACCGGGTCCGGCCAGGCGGCCGCGCCGTTGAAGGCGATGGTGGCCGCGGTCAGCAGCCAGGCGGTCTGGCGCAGCAGCGGGAAGGGGATGCGGATCCAGGTGAGCAGCAGGTCCAGCGCGAGCAGGACCACGATCCCGGCGTCGATGCCGATCGGAAAGACATTGGCGAACCGGCCGAACCCCTTGTCGATGGCGAGATCGCGCACCGCGGCGTAGGAACCGGCGAAGCCGATCCCGGCGATCACCACCGCTCCGGTGACGACCACCCCGGCCAGTATTCGGTGCATCCGTGTCAGTTGCATCGCGGCCACCCGCGACCCCTCCCCGTCCTCGGCGACAGCCGCCTCAGCGTCGCACACACATCGGGGGCCGTGGGCGGGAAGGGGGCGGTCGGGCGGTCAGGCGCCGCTCTTGGCGCCCTTCTCGACGGAGCCGACGACCTCCTTGGCGGCGGACTTGGCGTCCTTGAGCAGCGCGGCGGCGTCCGGGGTCTTGGCGGTCTCATAGCCGGCGCCGTCGTATTCGAGGGTGATGACGACGTTGGCGGTGCGGGCCACGACCGTCTGGTCGCGGAAGTCGTCGCCGTCCTTCTTCTCCTTGGTGCTGACCGTGGTCGCCTCGTCACCGATGCCCGTGACCTTCTCGGTCTTGGGGTCGGTCACCTTGCCGGCGGTGGCGGCCTTGCTCGCCTGCTGGGCGGCGTACTCCCCGGCGCGCCGGTCGCCGGAGCCGAGCTGCGGGTCGGAGTGGAACAGCTTGAGGGAGACGGTCAGCGAGCGGTACTTGAACCCGTCGAGGCCGCTCCACAGGCAGCTGGCGGACGAGTTGGTGTCGGCCGAGGGAAGGGCCTTGCCCTTCTTGGACTGCGCCTTGGGGACGAGCGAGTCGATCGTCTTCCCGGAGAGCGTGGAGCACACATCGGGGAGCTTGCCGAACTTCGCGGCCGCGATGGTGGGTGAGGGACTGGACGAGGTGGGTCTCGCCGACCCCTCCGCGTCCTTCTTGTCCTTGTTGTCCGAACCGGAGGAGCAGCCGGCGACGAGCACCACCGGTACGGTCGCGCAGGCGAGTATTCGGGCGAGTCGCGGGGCTGAACGGTGCATGGGTCCTTCGCTCATTCTCTGTCGATGGGCGGACGTGCCGCCCGCGTCATTAGTCGGCACGGTACGCGGCCGACGCGCGGGCGTCCCAATTTCCGAGGTCTCCGCGGGTTATGGAGCAAGGGCTCGCGGGGCGCGGCGAGGACCCGCTATTCGTTGAGGCGACCGGTCAGCTCATCGGCCAAGTCCTGGGCGTTTTCCTGGAGTTCCTGGCTGCTGGGAATGCGCTTCGTGTCGGTCGTCCACTGGTCGTACTCAATGGTGGCAATCACATTCGAGGACCGGAACACGAGGGTGATGTCACGGTGGATCCCCGAGTCCTTGGTGATCAGTTGGTCGTCGAGAAAGGCGTCGTCGCCGAGATCGTCCAGCCGTCGCGGGGCGGTGTCCTGCGGGGCGGTGTCGGTTTGGTCACTTCCACCGCTCGCACCGGCATCCGTTGACGGGGTTCCGGACTTCTTGTCGCCTTTGTCCCCTGTGTCGTTCTTGCCGCTCTTGTTGTCCTTGCTGCCCTTGTCGCCCTTGCCGGTCTCACCCGCCGCGGCGGAACCCGAGCCGGAGGGGGAGGAGGAGCCGCTGCCGCCGGACGCGCCGCCTTTGGTCCGTGCGCTGGAGGAGGCCGAGGGGGAGCCCGTGGCGGCCGGGATGTGGGCGGCGGCGGCCTTCTTCTCGTAGGCCGCCTGGGCCCGGTCGTCGTCGCTGACCGAGGGGTCGTACGAGACCACGCGCTGGAAGTCGATCGTCAGATAGCGCGTGCCGCTCGCGGTCTCCAGCTTCCAGCGGCAACCGTCCCGCCGGTCTATGTCGTAGGTCACGGCGGCCTGGCCGTCGTACACCCTGTCGTCCTGCTCGGCGCCGGGCAGCAGGGTCTGGAGGGTTTTGCGGCCGACCGCGCCGCACGCCTCGGGCAGGGTGCGGTACCGGCCGGGCTCGGCCGACACGGCCGTCCCGGAGTCGCCGGAGGCGCCGTCGTCCGTGCCGGGCTTCGCGTCGGAGCCGGTGCATCCGCCGAGTCCCGCGGCGGCGAGCACGGTGATGAGCGCGGCGACGGCCGGGGTGGCCCGCCGTCCGTAGGCCCTTCGCTGCGCTGGCTGCACTGTCCGTGTCCCTTCGAGCGACGGAAAACTGCTTGCCGCCCGCAGGCGGTGGCTGGAGACAATGTCTACCGCACGCACTGCCGTGCCTGCCGGGCACCCGCCGCCTATGGGGCATTGGCCCGGTTTTTGCGTTTTCTGTCTTTTACGGGGGAATGAGTACGTCATGTCGTATGTCGAGGTGCCCGGGGCCCAGGTGCCGATCCGGATGTGGACCGACCCCTCGACGGTCGAGGGCGTGGCCATGCAGCAGCTGCGGAACGTGGCCACACTGCCCTGGATCAAGGGGCTTGCCGTGATGCCGGACGTGCACTACGGGAAGGGTGCCACGGTCGGCTCGGTGATCGCGATGGCGGGCGCGGTGTGCCCGGCGGCGGTCGGTGTGGACATCGGCTGCGGGATGTCGGCGGTCAAGACCTCGCTGACCGCCGACGACCTTCCGGGGGACCTCTCCCGGCTGCGGTCCCGGATCGAGCGGGCGATCCCGGTGGGGCGCGGGATGCACGACGACCCGGTGGACCCGGGGCGGCTGCACGCGTTCCCGACGGCGGGGTGGGACGACTTCTGGAACCGGTTCGGGGGAGTGGCCGAAGCGGTCAGGTTCCGCCAGGAGCGGGCCGTCAAGCAGATGGGTTCGCTCGGATCCGGTAACCACTTCATCGAGCTCTGCCTGGACGACGAGGGTTCGGTCTGGCTGATGCTGCACTCCGGCTCCCGCAACATCGGCAAGGAGCTGGCCGAGTACCACATCGGCGAGGCCCGGAAGCTGCCGCACAACCAGAATCTGGTCGACCGCGACCTGGCCGTGTTCATCGCGGACACCCCGCAGATGGCGGCGTACCGGCACGATCTCTTCTGGGCACAGGAGTACGCGAAGTACAACCGCGCGATCATGATGGCGCTCCTCCAGGACATCGTGCGCAAGGAGTTCACGAAGGCCCGCCCGGTCTTTGAGCCGGTGATCTCCTGCCACCACAACTACGTCGCCGAGGAGCGCTACGAGGGCATGGACCTTCTCGTGACCCGTAAGGGCGCCATCCGCGCCGGAAGCGGGGACTACGGGATCATCCCGGGCTCGATGGGCACGGGGTCCTACATCGTGCGCGGTCTGGGGAACGAGGCGTCGTTCAACTCCGCCTCGCACGGCGCGGGCCGGAAGATGAGCCGTAACGCGGCGAAGAAGCGCTTCACGACCCGGGACCTGGAGGAACAGACGCGGGGCGTGGAGTGCCGTAAGGGCTCCGGCGTCGTGGACGAGATCCCGGGGGCGTACAAGCCGATCGAGAAGGTCATCGACCAGCAGCGGGACCTCGTCGAGGTGGTGGCGAGGCTCAAGCAGGTGGTCTGCGTGAAGGGCTGAGACACCCGGGCCTTGTCGGACGCGGGCGTTGTCCGACGCGGGCCTTGTCGGACATGGCCCTCATCGGACATGGCCCTTGTCGGACACGGCTCTCATCGGACGCGAGTTTTATCGCTTGAGGCCGTCGTAGGCGATGGCCAGGTGCCGGGGGCCTCTGAGGACGGCGTTGCGGCGGTAAGGGGGCGGGTCCTCGACGAGGCGCGGGTTGTCCAGCCGGCGGACGAGTTCGGTCAGGGCGGCCTGCGCCTCCAGCCGGGCGAGGGGCGCGCCGATGCAGTTGTGGATGCCGCTGCCGAAGCCGAAGTGCTGGTTGTCCGGGCGGTCGGGGCGGAACCGGTCGGGCTCGGGGAAGCGCTGGGGGTCCCGGTTCCCGGAGGCCGGGACGAGCCACAGGGAGGCGCCCTTGGGGATGGTGGTACCGGCGATCTCGATGTCGTCGAGCGTGGTGCGCTCGGGCAGCAGCTGTACGGGCGGCTCGAAGCGCAGCAGCTCCTCCACGAGCGGGAAGATCAGGTCGGGGTCCGCGCGCAGCCGCTCGAGGGCGTCGAGGTGGCGCAGCAGGGTGAGCATTCCGTTGCTGATGATGTTGACGGTGGTCTCATGGCCGGCGATGAGCAGCAGGGTGAGGTTGCTGAGCATCTCGGGCAGGGACATCGGGCTCTCGTCGGCTCCGCGGTCGGTGGCCAGGCCGGAGATCATGTCGTCCCTGGGCGCCCGGCGGCGCTGGTCGATCAGGCCGGAGAGATAGGCGGCGAGCTGATGCCGGGCCTCCCGGACGGCCTCCCGGTGGGCCTGCCGCTCCTCGGGCGTGCCGACGGGCGGCTCGATGGCGGTGGCCACGGTGTCGGCCCAGCCGTGGAAGCGCTGCTCGTCCTCGTGCGGGACGCCGAGCAGACGGCAGATCACGGTGACCGGGAAGGGGTAGGAGAAGTCCTCGACCAGGTCGATCCGGTCCCGCCCCTGGAAGCGGTCGATGAGGTCGGAGACGATTGAGGAGATCTCGCCGCGCAGGTCGTAGACGCGCCGGGGGGTGTGCGGAGGGCCGTACGTCCGCATGATCAGCCGGCGCAGCCGGTCGTGGTCGGGCGGGTCGAGTCTGATGAAGCTCGGCGGCAGGTCGGGGTCGTCGGTGCTGACGGTGGTTCTCGCCTCGGGGGCGAGATGGCGGACGTCGGAGCTGACCCTGGGGTCGTGGAGCAGGCTGTGGATCTCCCAGTAGGTGCTGACCAGGTACGGGCCGAACTCGTCACGCACCACGGGGGTCCTGCGGAGCTCGGCGTACAGCGGGTACGGGTCGGCGCGGTTGGCGTGGTCGAGGATCTGTCCCAGGAGCGAGACCGACGTCATGGTGGAGTCCTTCCGGGTGCCGCGGGTGCCGCGGGTGCCGCGGGTGCTGCGGGTGTCGGCGTCAGGCGGTGGCGCCCGCGTCAGGCGGTGGTGGCTGTGTCAGGCCGGGGTGCCCGCATCAGGCGGTGGTGCCCGCGTCAGGCAGGGGTGAACGTGACGCGCTGGTCGGTCGGGGAGTGGCCGCTGACGGTGACCTCGGGGCCATGGGTGGGCACTGAGGGGTCGGGGAAACCGGCAGGCACCGGCCGCATGCCTTCGGGCCGCCGGTCGACGGCGGTGAACGGCGGGGGGAAGGGCGCGGCCTGTTCGATCTGCCGCTGGTAGAACTCCAGCCATTTGGCCTGGTCGAAGGTGACGGCGGCGATGACGCGGCCCTGGTAGCCGTAGGCCGCGGTGAAGCGGTGTTCGCCCAGTGAACCCTGGCTGACGATGACCTGGTCGGCCATGTTGGGGACCCCGACGGACTTGATGTTGACGCCGAACTGGGCCGACCAGAAGTACGGCGTCCACAGATGCGGGCGGCGCCGCTCACCGGGGCTGATCATGTTGTGCGCCGCGACCTCGGCCTGCGCGACCGCGTTGCCCCAGTGCTCCAGCGACAGGAACTGGTAGCCGAACAGCGGATGCGGGGAGCGGGCCACGTCCCCCGCGACGAAGACATCGTCGGCGACGATCCCCCGTATGTCGAAGGCCCGGCACCCCGCGTCGCAGGCGATCCCGCGCGGCCCCGCGGCCAGTCCGGACCCCGCGAGCCATTCGGTGTTGCGCGTCGCCCCCAGAGCGACGACGGCCACCTCCGCCTCCAGCGCGTCGCCGTCGGAGAAGTGGGCCCGCCGCAGCCTGCCCGCACCGTCGCCCTCGAGCCCGGTGACCATCACCCCGCAGCGCAGATCGACGCCGTGCTCATGCTGCAACTCGGCCGCCACCTCGCCGATCACCCCGCCCAGGGCGCCCACCAGGGGCGCCGGACCGCGTTCGGCGACCGTGACGGGCAGCTCCCGCTCGCGGCAGACGGAGGCGATCTCCGAGCCGGTGAATCCGGCGCCGATCACCAGCACCCGGCGGGGCCCGGCCCTCAGCCGGTGGACCAAGCGGGCGGCGTCGTCCCTGGTCCGCAGCGTGAAGACGCCGTCCAGTCCGGCCTCCAGCTCATTCGGCCACGGACGGGAGCGCACACCGGTGGCGATCAGCAGCCGGTCGTACTCCACCGATGTGCCATCGGCGAGGGCCACCCGTTTGGCCGCCATGTCCAGCCCGGTCGCGGCGACGCCCAACCGCCACCGTGCGTCGATCGCGAGGCGCCGGGGCAGGGCCGTATGGTCGACCGGCACCCGGCCGAGCAGGACCTGCTTGGACAGCGGCGGGCGGTCGTACGGCTCGTAGGGCTCGTCACCGATCAGGGTGAGCGTGCCGGTGAAGCCCTCCTCCCGAAGCGTCTCGGCGGCCCGCAGCCCCGCCAGGGAAGCCCCCACGACGACGATGTGACCCTCGCGTCTGAGCCGCTCCAGGGAGCCGTCAAGCGCCATCGGGGACACCCACCCGGTCCGCCGCCCGCTTCCCGCCTGCGCCCTCCACGGCGATGGCCCTGACCGGGCACGCCGCCACCGCCCGCAGGACGTCCACGCGCCGCGTGTCGTCCGGCCGCGCGTCGTACAGCAGCGCTTCCTCACCGTGCATCGCGAACACATCGGGTGCGAGGAAGGCGCACTGCGCATAGCCCTGGCACCGGTTGAGATCGACGACAACCCTCATGACCCGCCTCCGCTCCACCGTGAGGTGCCACCGCGAAGTGACCGCCGCTCCCAGCATCGGAGCGCCCCCGGGACGGCGCACACGCACTGGGCCGGACGGGTGGACGGCGGGCCTTGTGACCGCGTTACGGCCGGGGCTACGGGGAGCCGCGGAGGACGGGGGCGGGGGCTGGGGCGGTTTTCGGCAGAGACGGGGCGGGGCGGGGGCGGGGACGGGCTCAGCGCTCGCGGTGGACCTTGTGCTGGGCGGCCTGGGCGCGCGGACGGATGACCATCATGTCGATGTTCACGTGCGAGGGCCGGGTGACCGCCCACTCGACCGTGTCGGCCACGTCGTCGGCGGTCAGCGGCTCGGCCACGCCCTCGTAGACGGCCGCGGCCCGGGCCTCGTCGCCGCGGTAGCGGTTCACCGCGAACTCGTCCGTCCTGACCATGCCCGGCGCGATCTCGATCACCCGCACCGGCTCACCGCACAGCTCCAGACGCAGCGTGGCCGCGATGGCGTGGGCGCCGTGCTTTGCGGCCACGTAACCGCCGCCGCCCTCGTACGCCACATGGCCCGCCGTGGAGGACAGCACGACGATCGTGCCGTCGCCGGAGGCGGTGAGGGCGGGCAGCAGCGCCTGGGTCACCTGGAGCACGCCCACGACGTTGACCTCGTACATCGCCCGCCAGTCGGCCGGGTCGGCGGTGGCGACGGTCTCGGTGCCGATCGCGCCGCCCGCGTTGTTCACCAGGACGTCGCAGCGGTCGAGACCGGCGGCGAAGGACTCCACGGCGGCGCGGTCGGTGACGTCCAGGACGTACGCCTCGGCCTCGTGCCCCGCCTCGGTCAGCTCGGCGGCAAGCGCTTCCACGCGATCCTTACGGCGGGCGGCGAGGACGACGCGGAATCCGGCGGCCGCCAGACGGCGCGCGGTCGCGGCTCCGATCCCGCTGCTCGCGCCCGTGATGACTGCGGTACGGGTGGACATCGGCCCTCCTGTGACGACGTCGCGCAAACGGTGGTGCGTGCGCGTGATCCATATGCAGGATATGACGGCCTGATTTACGTCCGACCGGGGGACTGAAGATGGGAATCCGCTACGGGCTCTTGGCCTCGGGGAAGGGTGCACTGCGTCCGGCGCGGCGCCGGTAGTTGGAGCACCCATGCCCAAGGAGTGAATTCAGGTAATGACCCAGCAGAACAGATTCCTTCAGCGCTCTCGTCGTTCATTCCGGCGTTGGGGCGTGGCCTCAGCGGGCGCCATCGCGGCGGCGGCCCTGGTCACCGGTGCTCCGGGAGCCGCATGGGCCACGAGCAGCACCCCCGGCCCGAACACGGCGCCGAACCACCCGTGCCACGAGAACCGGGCGCACGGTGACAACAAGGCGCAGCACGAGAACGGCCACCACGGCGAGAACGGCAACAAGGACTCCAACAACCGTCACGACCAGAACAACCGCCATGACGAGAACAACCGTCACGACGAGAACAACCGCCATGAGGAGAACGGCCACCACGGCGAGAACAACCGCCATGACGAGAACAACCGCCATGACGAGAACGGCCACCACGGCGAGAACAACCGGCATGACGAGAACGGCCACCACGGCGAGAACAACCGGCATGACGAGAACAACCGCCATGAGGAGAACGGCGGCCACGGCGAGAACGGGAACAAGGACTCCAACAGCCGCTACGACGAGAACAGCGGCCACAAGGAGAACGGCAACCACGACGAGAACAGCCGTCATGACGACAATGAGCGCCAGGAAGCCGCCGGAAACCAGGAGGACAACGGTCACCACGGGCGCCAGGACGGTGGCGGCAGCTACTCCAGCTACGTGAAGTACGGGCACAGCTACCTGGTGAAGCGCGCGATGGCGCAGGTCGAGCAGGTGGCCCAGCCGTTCAAGGCGGCCCAGTCCGGTGAGGAGTCCCAGGACCGCAGCGCCGCGCGGCCCGTCGCCGCTCCCGCGCACCAGGACGACCAGGCACACCACGGCCAGGAGCAGAAGCAGAACGAGCACCAGAACGAGAACCACCAGCAGAACCAGCACCAGAACCAGCACCAGAACGAGCACCACCAGCAGAACCAGCACCAGCACCAGAACGAGCACCAGAACAAGAACCAGCACCAGAACAAGAACCAGCAGAACCAGCACCAGGACCAGAAGCGGAACGCCCCGGTGACGATCGGCGAGGCGATCCAGATCGCCGAGTGCGAGGTCGGCGGCAAGGCCGTCAGCGCCGAGCTGGAGGACTGCCCCGAGGACGACCAGCAGCACAAGGGCAAGCACCAGGACGACCGCAAGCAGGAGGACAAGGACCAGCAGCGCCACGACGGCCAGCAGCAGGGCAAGCAGCGCAAGGACGACCAGCGCAAGAACTCGCACCAGCAGGAGCCCAAGAAGGTGTGGGTCGTGGAGGTCGAGTGCGACCACACCATCACCGAGGTCTACATCGACCCGGACACCGGTTGCGTCCTCGGTACGGAGCAGGAACAGGACGACGACCACGGCAAGCAGGGCAAGCAGCGTAAGGAAGCCCAGCAGGGCAACCACGGCGAGCGTGAGGGCAAGGGCGGCTACGGCCGGCCGGCGCTTACCGCCTAGGCATGTACATGATCACGGCGACACCGGCCAGGCAGATCAGCGCTCCGATGACATCGAAGCGGTCTGGCCGGTAGCCGTCGGCGACCATGCCCCAGGCGAGCGATCCGGCGACGAAAACGCCGCCGTACGCCGCGAGGATGCGGCCGAACTCCGCATCCGGCTGGAGCGTGGCCACGAAGCCGTAGGCGCCCAGGGCGACGATCCCGGCGCCGATCCAGGCCCACCCCCTGTGCTCACGCACGCCCTGCCAGACGAGCCAGGCACCTCCGATCTCCAGGAGGGCGGCCACGGCGAACAGAGCGATGGAACGTGCGGTGAGCATGGGGGAAGGGTACGACCGGCTTCCGGCCGGCGGGCCTGGCGCCCGGCTGTCGGGCCCCGCCTCGGCCGATAATCCCTTTGCGGACGTCCGGCCGTGTGCCAGGGTCTCCCGATGACGAGACCGACGACCTCCCGACCCGCCTTGCTGCGCTGGCAGTTCGACCTGACGTGGTCGCTTTTCGAGTACCACCTGGAGCGGCTGGAACCCGAGGACTTCCTGTGGGAGCCCGCGACCCACTCCTGGACGGTGCGTCAGGGCGCCGACGGTGCGTGGGCGCCGGACTGGGCGGAGACCGAGCCCGATCCCGTGCCCGTTCCCACCATCGGATGGCTGAGTTGGCATATCGGCTGGTGGTGGAGCGTGACCATCGACCACGCGCGGGGTCGGAGGCCACGTGAGCGGACCGAGATCACCTGGCCCGGCGACGGCAAGGCGGCCATCGAGTGGCTGCGCGGTCTGCGGGGGGAGTGGGTGGCCGTGCTGGAGCGGTTCACCGAGGAGGACCTGAACGGGATCGCGCCGTTCCCCTGGGACCGGGATCCCGAGCACACCGTCGCGCACATGGCGGCCTGGGTGAACGCCGAGCTGATGAAGAACGCCGCCGAGATCGGCCAACTCCGGCTGCTGCGGGCGGCGTCCGGGCGGTAGGCCCCGCCCGCGGACCGGCCGGTGGCAAGATCCCCGCCCGGCAACGCCCGCCAGGGGCCCGGCACATCGCCCGAGCGGCGCGGTTTCGGGCTGCATGCGGGCTGTACGAGGGGACGCGGACCCGGAACCGCGTGAGCGGTGCAGGACCACCTGAGACGTGTGGGATCAGGACCACTTGAGACGTGCGGGCTCAAGGACCACCTGAGACGTCGCGGCCTTCAGGACCACCTGAGACGATGCCGCCTTCAGGGCCACACCAGACAGTACGGCTGGTGCCCCGCCTCATGCAGCCGGTGGCTGAAGTCCTGCCATTCGTGCAGCAGCTGATAGACCGTGAACGCGTCCCGCGGGCCGCCGCGGTCGGGGACCGTGGACCAGATGAAGGCCGCGGCGCCCACCGCCTCCTCGCCCACGCCGCGCAGCGGATCGACGGCGGTCATCGGAAGTTTGACGACGGCGTAGTCGGGGTGGAGCACGACCAGTTCGAGCGGCGGGACCTTGTGGAGCGGAACGCCCTCGATGCCGGTGAGGACCATCGCCGCGACCGTCTCCGGCTTGATCTTCGTGAACATGCCGTGGCCGAGTTCGTCGCCGCCCAGCTCCTCGGGGCGCATCGAGATGGGGACCCTGGCCGCGGTGGCGCCATCAGGCGCGCCGAAGTACTTGTAGGTCACCCCCATACGGCCCCCGCTCCTGCCTGCTCTGCCCGCCTCGTCCCGCCGATGGCGTCCGGACCGGGAACGCTCGGGGCCTCGGTCGTCAGTCCCTTCACCCAGTTCGCCACCGCGATGCATATCTCCACCCGACCACTCGCGGCCATTACCGCGCAACCCGATCTCTGTGAGAGAGACCTCCCCCGCGCGCGGGCTGTGAAACGCCCGGCCGCAGGACTCCGTCGGCCTCTGACAACATGGCTTGCGTGAGCTATTCGTACGCAGCCCCAGTTTCGCAGACGCTTTTCGATCGCGCGGCCGCCGTGACGCCCGGAGGCGTGAACTCTCCGGTGCGGGCGTTCCGCGCCGTGGGGGGTACGCCCCGGTTCATGGTGTCCGGTGATGGTCCGTACCTCACCGATGCCGACGGACGTGAGTATGTGGACCTCGTGTGTTCATGGGGGCCGATGATCCTCGGTCACTCCCACCCCGAGGTCACCGCGGCCGTGCAGGCCGCCGTCGCCCGCGGTACGTCGTTCGGCACGCCGGGTGAGGGCGAGGTCGAGCTCGCCGAGGAGATCGTGGCGCGGGTCGCCCCCGTCGAGCAGGTGCGCCTGGTGTCGTCCGGCACCGAGGCGACGATGTCGGCGATCCGGCTGGCCCGCGGGTTCACCGGCCGCTCGAAGGTGATCAAGTTCGCCGGTTGTTACCACGGGCATGTGGACGCCCTGCTGGCCGCGGCCGGGTCCGGGGTGGCGACCTTCGGGCTGCCGGACACTCCGGGGGTGACCGGAGCGCAGGCGGGGGAGACCCTGGTGCTGCCGTACAACGACCTGGAGGCGGTCCGGGCGGCCTTCGTCGCGCACCCCGGGGAGATCGCCTGTGTGATCACCGAGGCGTCGCCGGGCAACATGGGCGTGGTGCCGCCGCTGCCCGGGTTCAACGCGGGCCTGAAGCAGCTGTGCGCCGACCACGGCGCGCTGTACATCTCCGACGAGGTCATGACCGGCTTCCGGGTCTCCAGGGCCGGGTGGTACGGGCTGGACGGTGTGGAGCCGGACCTGATGACCTTCGGCAAGGTCATGGGCGGCGGCTTCCCGGCCGCGGCCTTCGGCGGGCGCGCGGAGGTCATGGAGCGGCTGGCCCCGGCCGGGCCGGTCTACCAGGCGGGCACGCTGTCCGGGAACCCGGTCGCGACGGCCGCGGGCGTCGCGCAGCTGCGGCTGCTGGACGACGCGGCGTACGGACAACTCGACGCGGTCTCCGAGCGGCTGCGGGCGATGGTGACGGAGGCGCTCTCCAAGGAGGGCGTGGAGCACCGGGTGCAGGCCGCGGGAAGTATGTTCTCGGTCTTCTTCACCGGCGACGAGGTCACCGACTACGAGAAGGCCAAGGCGCAGGAGGCGTTCCGCTTCACCGCCTTCTTCCACTCGATGCTGTCGCAGGGCGTCTACCTCCCGCCGTCCGCCTTCGAGGCGTGGTTCGTCTCCACGGCGCACGACGAGCGGGCGCTGGAGCGGGTGGCGGCGGCGCTGCCGGGGGCGGCGCGGGCCGCCGCCGAGGCCACTGAATGATGGGTGACATGACACAGAGCGAGAACGACATCACCGTCGTCCATGTGATGCGCCACGGCGAGGTGCACAACCCGGAGGGTGTGCTGTACGGCAGGCTGCCCGGCTACCACCTCTCGGACCTGGGGCGGAAGATGGCCGACCGGGTCGCCGAGCACCTCGCCGACCGTGACATCACCCATGTGGTCGCCTCCCCGCTGGAGCGGGCGCAGGAGACGGCGGCGCCGATCGCCAAGGCGCACGGCCTGGACGTGGCCTCGGACGAGCGGCTGATCGAGGCGGCGAACGTCTTCCAGGGCAAGACCTTCGGCGTCGGCGACGGCGCGCTGCGCAAACCGGCCAACTGGCGTCATCTCACCAACCCCTTCCGCCCGTCCTGGGGTGAGCCCTATGTCGACCAGGTGGTGCGGATGATGGCGGCGCTGGGCCGGGCGCGGGACACCGCACGCGGGCACGAGGCGGTGTGCGTCAGCCATCAGCTGCCCATCTGGATCGTGCGCAGTTTCGTGGAGCGGCGGCGGCTGTGGCACGACCCGCGCAAGCGGCAGTGCACGCTGGCCAGCCTCACCAGCTTCACCTACCGCGGTGACCGGATCGTGTCGGTGGGCTACAGCGAACCTGCCCGCGATCTGGTCCCGGCCCATCTGCTCGCGGGCGCCAAGCCGGTAAAGGGGGCCGCCAAGGGCTACGGGGCATGACCGGTCCCATGACCGGGCCACGGCCGCGGTCCGCGTGCGCGGCGGAGACATTTGTCTCGGGCGTGTAATTGACCGCGTTTTTTCGGAACCCCGCTATTCGCCTCGCCATCTCCAGGGTTGTCCGGACACCCCGGGCAATCAGAACGGCGAGTGCGAATTGAGGGCGTTATGCGTGAGGTCAGCCGGAGGGGGATCCTCGGTCTCGGTATGGGAGCGGCGGCGTCACTGACCGTAGCCGGCTGTTCCTCCTCCGGATCCGGCACGCCGAAACCGGCGAAGACGACTCAGGCGAAGCCGATCGGTGACGGCTCCACTTCGCACGGTGCCCGGCAGCCGAAGGCCCCGGAGCCGGAGCGGCTGGAACGGGGCCAGAAGCCGCCGCAGTTCGTGGTCTTTTCCTGGGACGGCGCGGGAGAGGTCGGCAACGGTCTCTTCCCGCGATTCCGCAAACTGGCCAGAGACCACGGTGCGACCATGACGTTCTTCCTCTCCGGTATCTACTGCCTGCCGGAGTCGAAGAAGTCGCTGTACCGGCCGCCGAACAACCCGGTGGGCGCCTCCGACATCGGTTACCTCACCGATGAGCACATCAAGGAGACGCTGCGTAACGTGCGCCAGGCGTGGCTCGAGGGCCATGAGATCGGCACCCATTTCAATGGCCACTTCTGCTCCGGAAGCGGTTCCGTGGAGTACTGGACGCCCGCCCAGTGGAAGTCCGAGATCGAACAGGCCGTGTCCTTCGTCACACAGTGGCGGACGAACACCCGCTTCACCGATGTGGAGCCGCTGCCTTTCGACTACCGCAAAGAGCTGATCGGCGGCCGCACCCCGTGCCTGAAGGGCCAGACGAATTTGCTGCCGACCGCCCGGGAGCTCGGGTGGCGCTATGACGCCAGCTCGCCGGGCGGGCGCCAGGTGTGGCCGTCGAAGCAGCAGGGGGTGTGGGACTTCCCGCTGCAGCAGATTCCCTTTCCCGGACACTCCTTCGAGGTGCTCTCGATGGACTACAACATGCTGGCGAACCAGTCGCGGAATTCCACCAATGCCCCGCCCGCGAACTACCCGGGCTGGCGCAAGCAGGCCACCGACGCGTACATAGCCGGTTTCCAGCGGGCGTACGAGACCAATCGCGCCCCGCTCTTCATCGGAAACCACTTCGAGCAGTGGAACGGCGGAATCTACATGGATGCCGTCGAAGAGGCGCTCAAGCACATGGCCGACGAGAAGCGGAAGGACGTCCGGCTGGTCTCCTTCAAGCAGTTCACCGACTGGCTGGACGCGCAGGACCCCGCGGTCCTGGCCGATCTGCGCGGGCTCGGCGTGGGCCAGGCGTGGAGTCCGAACAGCCGCTGACGGCCGGACCCGCACGGCGCGCGGGCGGCGCCGGGAATGGCGCCGGGAGCGGTGGTGCGGGCGGCGTGGTCCGGGCGGCGGCGGGAGCGGTCCGGGAGCGGTCGTGCGGGCGGCGGCGGGAGCGGAGCGGTCGTACGGGCGGCGCCGCAGGTGGTGTGCGGTGAGCCCCGGGCGGTGCGGGCCGTACGGTCCGCGGGGCCGGCCGGAGGCCCGGAGGGGGGTGGCGAAGATCCCCAAAAGGCCCATGCGAAACTTTTCACATGAGTGCCTGCCGTGCCCCTCGGGGCCTCGCGACCCGTCGTCGCGCAACCGTGCTGGCCATCGGGGCTGCGGTTGCCGCGTTGTCCCTGACCGCTTGCAGTGGGGGCGGCGCCTCGGGCGGCTCCGCCGACACCAAGTTCGTCCAGGGCAAGGGCGGCGTGGACACCGTGCCCGAGGGCGGCCGCAAGGACGTCCCCCAGCTCTCGGGGAAGACCCTGGAGGGCAAGCCGCTGGACGTGGCGGACTACAAGGGCAAGATCGTGGTCCTGAACGTCTGGGGCTCGTGGTGCGCCCCCTGCCGGGCCGAGGCGCCGAACCTCGCCAAGGTCGCCAAGGACACCAAGGCCAAGGGTGTGCAGTTCATCGGGATCAACACCCGTGACGACAACCCCGCCCCCGCTCTGAAGTTCGAGAAGGAATACAACGTCGGCTACCCGAGCCTGTACGACCCGATCGGGAAGCTCATGCTGCGCTTCCCCAAGGGCAGTCTCAACCCGCAGGCCATCCCCTCGACGATCGTCCTGGACCGCGAGGGCAGGATCGCGGCCCGCGCCCTGACGCCGCTCAGCGAGGAGCGCCTGCGCGCGATGCTCGAGCCGCTGATCGCGGAGAAGTGACCTCCGTGAGCACCCTGGCCGGCTCCACCGACCCCAACCAGACCGTCCTGACCGGGGCGCTGCTGCTGGCGCTTCCGGTCGCCCTGCTCGGCGGGCTGGTCTCCTTCTTCTCCCCGTGTGTGCTGCCGCTGGTGCCCGGCTATATGTCGTATGTGACCGGGGTCACGGGCACGGATCTGGCCGAGGCCAAGCGCGGCCGGATGGTCGCGGGCGCCTCGCTCTTCGTGCTCGGCTTCACCGCGGTCTTCGTCTCCGGGGGCGCGCTCTTCGGCAACTTCGGCTGGACGCTGCAGGAACACAAGGAGACCATCTCCAAGCTCCTCGGGGTCGTCACGGTCGTGATGGGCCTCGCCTTCATGGGACTGCTCAAGGGGTTCGGACAGCGGGAGTTCCGCTTCCACATCAAGCCCACGCTGGGGCTCGCGGGGGCGCCGGTGCTGGGTGCCCTGTTCGGCGTCGGCTGGACGCCGTGTCTGGGGCCGACGCTCACCGCCGTCAACGCCCTGGCGTTCAATGAGGCGAGCGCGGGGCGCGGGGCCCTGCTCACCGCCGCGTACTGCGTGGGGCTCGGGCTGCCGTTCGTGGTGGTCGCGGTGGCCTACCGCCGGGCGCTCGGTGCCTTCGGCTGGGTCAAGCGGCACTACCTGTGGGTGATGCGAGCCGGGGGCGGCATGCTCGTCGTCCTGGGGGTGCTGCTGCTCACAGGTGTCTGGGACACCATGATGGGCTCCATGCAGACCTGGGCTCAGGGCTTCAACGTTGGGATCTGATCGATGTCCACCACCGATACCGACACCGCGGCCGGCAAGGAGGCCGGTACGCCGCCCGAGGGCGGCACCGCGCCCGACAGCGGCGCGGCCGGCGAGGAGCGCGAGCTCGGCGTCGCGGGGTCGCAGCTGTCCACCGCCCCGGCCGAGGAGATCAACGTCCCCTCGCTGGGGCCGCTCGGCTGGGCCCGGTGGTTCTGGCGGCAGCTGACCTCGATGCGGGTCGCGCTGCTGCTGCTCCTGCTGCTCTCCCTCGCCACGATCCCCGGCTCCCTGGTCCCGCAGACCAGCATCGACCAGCTCAAGGTGCAGGACTTCCAGAACCGGCACCCCACGCTCACGCCGATCTACGAGAAGCTCCAGCTGTTCCACGTCTACAGCTCGGTGTGGTTCTCGGCGGTCTATCTTCTGCTGTTCATCTCCCTCATCGGCTGCATCGTGCCGCGGACCTGGCAGTTCATCGGCCAGCTGCGTGGCCGCCCGCCGGCCGCGCCCCGCCGGCTCACCCGGCTTCCCGCGTACACCACCTGGCGCAGCGAGGCCGAGCCGGAGCAGGTGCTGCTGGCCGCTCAGAAGATCATGAAGCGGCGCCGCTTCCGGGTCCACGCCTCGGGCGACGCGGTGGCCGCGGAGAAGGGCTATCTGCGCGAGGTGGGCAATCTGCTCTTCCACATCGCGCTGATCGTGCTGCTGGTGTCCTTCGCCGCCGGGCAGCTGTGGAAGACCGAGGGCACCAGCCTGATCACCGAGGGCGGCGGCTTCTCCAACAGCCGCACCCAGTACGACGACATCAAGACCGGGCAGCTGTTCAACAGCGACGATCTCGCCCCCTTCGGCTTCCAGCTGGACCGCTTCACCGCGACCTATGAACGCAACGGTCCGCAGATGCGCACCCCGCGCACCTTCCGCGCCGACATCACCTACTGGGAGGGCGCGGACGGCGCGGCCCGCAAGACCTCCATCAAGGTGAACGAGCCGCTGGAGATCTCGGGCTACAAGGTCTACCTGCTGAACCACGGTTACTCGCCGGTCGTCACCATCCGGGACGGCAAGGGCGACGTCACATACCAGGGGCCGGTGGTCGGGCTGCCGATCGACGGGGCCAACCTCACCGAGAGCGTGGTCATCAAGGTTCCGGACTACCGGGACAAGAACGGCAAAAAGGACCAAATCGGCTTCCAGGGGCAGTTCCTGCCGACCTGGGTGCGCAGCCACGGCATGTTCTCCGTCTTCCCGGCGCTGGACAACCCGACGCTGGTCCTGACCGCCTACCACGGCAGCCTCGGCGTCGACGGCGGTACGCCGCAGAGCGTGTACCAGCTGGACAAGTCGCGGATGAAGCAGTTCATGGAGTCCGACGGCAAGACCAAGTTCGCCCGGGCGCTCGCGGTCGGCGACACCATGAAACTGCCGAACGGCGCCGGAACCCTGTCGTTCGACGGCGTCAAGGAGTGGGCCAGCTTCCAGATCTCGCACAAGCCGGGTGACCAGGGCGCCCTCATCGGCGCCGTCGCCGCCCTGGTGGGCCTGGCCGGCTCCCTGTTCATCCAGCGCCGCCGGGTGTGGGTGCGCGCGGTGACGGGCGCGGACGGCACCACCGTCGTCGAGATGGCGGGGCTCGGCCGCACCGAGTACGCCAAGCTCCCCGAAGAACTCGCCGACCTGGCCGTCCGTCTGCAGGCGGACGCACCCCCGGCCCCGGACGCGGAACCCGACCCGGAGCCCGGCCCGGAATCCACGACGGACTCCACCCAGGACTCCACCAAGGAATCCGCGGAGAACTCCGTCGGGAACTCCGAGGAGAACTCCGTCAGGGGATCCGAGGAGGGACCCGCCAAGGACCCCACCCCGGAATCCGCATCCGACACCGCAGATCCCGCAGATCCTGCCGAAGGAGCGCGCGCGTGAACCTCGCCGCCGAAGTCAACGAGAACCTGGCTCATTACAGCAACGTGCTGATCTACTCGGCGATGGCGGTCTACACCCTCGCCTTCCTGGCGCATATCGCCGAGTGGGTGTTCGGCAGCCGCAGCGCCGTCGGCCGCACCGCCGCCGCGATCACCTCCGGCGCCGAGGCCGCCCAGCGTGCCACGGTGACCGTGCAGGCCGGCGGGCAGCGCGGCGCCACCGCCGTACTGGAGCGCCCGAAGATCGTCACGCGCTCCGCGGCGGGCAGCCGTGACGTCCCGGACGGTCCGGGCGCCGCGGGCGGCACCGAACAGGGCGATGTGTACGGCCGGATCGCGGTGGGCCTGACCGTACTGGCCTTCCTCTTTCATGCCGTGGGCGTCCTCTTCCGCGCGCTGTCCGTGCGGCGGGCCCCGTGGGGCAACATGTATGAGTTCTCCACGACCTTCGCCATGGTCGCGGTCGCCACGTACCTCGTCCTGCTGGTGCTGAAGAAGAATGTGCGCTGGATCGGGCTGCCCCTCGTCACCACGGTCCTCCTCGACCTCGGTCTCGCCGTCTCTGTCTTGTACACCGCCAGCGACCAGTTGGTTCCGGCCCTGCACTCGTACTGGCTGTGGATCCACGTCAGCTGCGCGATCATCTCCGGCGCCGCGCTCTACATCGGAGCCGTCTCCACGCTGCTCTACCTCTTCCGCGACCGCTACGAGGCACAGCTGGAGAACCCGGAGGGCAAGCAGTACCGCCAGGCCGTCAAGTCCGTGCTGGCGCGGGTGCCGTCGGCGGCGTCGCTGGACAAGTTCGCGTACCGCATCAACGCCACGGTCTTCCCGCTGTGGACCTTCACGATCATCGCGGGCGCGATCTGGGCCGAGGCTGCCTGGGGCCGCTACTGGGGCTGGGACCCCAAGGAGGTCTGGTCCTTCATCACCTGGGTCGCCTACGCCTGCTACCTGCACGCCCGCGCCACCGCGGGGTGGAAGGGCCGCAAGGCCGCCTACCTCGCGCTGATCGCCTTCGCCTGCTACCTGTTCAACTACTACGGCGTCAACATCTTCATCACCGGCAAGCACTCCTACGCCGGGGTCTGACACCGAACACCACAACGGCCGGTTCGTATGACACGTCATACGAACCGGCCGTTGTGGTACGGGCGGGCACCGGCGGTCCGGCGCCCCTTTCGGCGCGCGGTCGGCGCTTCTTTCCGGACGCGGCCGGTGGCCTCTTCAGGGCGCGGCCGGCGGCGGAGTGTCCTCGGGTCCGGAGCCGGAACCGGAACCCGAGCCGGGCCCCTCGCCCTTGCGGCGCAGCTCCTCCTCGCGGCGGCGGAGGTCCGCCTCCCAGTCCTTCAGGCGCTCCTCGTCGCGGTCCGGAGCGCGGTCGCCGGGCGTGTCGGCCGTCCCGTCCCCGTCGTCCTTACGGCCCTTGTCGTTCAGGGACTTGAGGAACTCGGGGTTGTCGTCCGGCGCGACCCAGCCGCCGACGGCCGCGCCCCGGCTCCCGCCCCACCCACCGTTTCCGGGGACGGCCCGCTTACGGCCCGCGATCAGCCAGGAGACGGAGCCCACGACGGGGAACAGCAGGACCAGAATCGCCCAGATGGGCTTGGGGATATAGCGCACGTCCTGCTCGTCGGTGGTGATGCAGTCGATGAACGCATAGATGCTCAGTGCCAGCGGCACGAGGATCATCAGCACCCGGAGCATGAGGCCATCCCCCTGCGTGTGGTGTTCGGGGCCGGTGGCTCGGGCCCCAGTTACGGGACCAGGGTAGTGCGTACCGGATACTGGGTCGTATGGCTTATGACGATCTTCGTTCCTTTCTGCGGGCGCTCGACAGGGAAGGCGACCTCAAGCGGGTCAGGGCCGAAGTCGATCCGTACCTGGAGGTCGGGGAGATCGTCGACAGGGTCAACAAGGCGGGCGGGCCCGCGCTGCTCTTCGAGAACGTCAAGGGCTCGGCGATGCCGCTGGCCATGAACGTCTTCGGCACCGACCGCCGGCTCCTCAAGGCCCTCGGCCTCAGCTCGTACGACGAGCTCGGCGAGAAGATCGGCGGGCTGGTCAAGCCCGAGCTGCCGCAGGGGCTCGGCGGGCTGCGCGAGGCGTTCGGGAAGCTCGGCTCGGTGGCCCACGTGCCGCCGAGGAAGGTGAAGGAAGCGCCCGTCCAGGAGGTGGTCCGCACCGGCGACGACGTCGATCTGGACGAGCTTCCGGCGCTGTTCACCTGGCCCGAGGACGGCGGGTCGTTCTTCAACCTCGGCCTCACCCACACCAAGCATCCCGAGACCGGGGTGCGCAACCTCGGCCTGTACCGCCTCCAGCGCCACGACCGCCGCACCATCGGCATGCACTGGCAGATCCACAAGGACAGCCGCAACCACTACCAAGTGGCCGCCCGGCGCGGGGAGAAGCTGCCGGTGGCGATCGCCTTCGGCGCGCCGCCCGCCGTGACCTACGCGGCGACCGCGCCGCTGCCCGGCGACATCGACGAATACCTCTTCGCGGGGTTCCTCCAGGGCCGGCGGGTCGAGATGGTCGACTGCAAGACGGTGCCGCTCCAGGTCCCGGCGGCCGCCGAGGTCGTCATCGAGGGCTGGCTGGAGCCGGGCGAGATGCTGCCGGAGGGGCCGTTCGGCGACCACACGGGCTTCTACACGCCCCAGGAGCCGTTCCCGGCCCTCACCATCGACTGTGTGACCATGCGGCGGCGGCCGCTGCTCCAGTCGATCGTGGTGGGGCGTCCGCCGACCGAGGACGGGCCGCTGGGGAGGGCGACCGAGCGGTTCTTCCTCCCGCTGCTCAAGATCATCATCCCCGACATCGTGGACTACCACCTCCCCGAGTCCGGCGGTTTCCACAACTGTGCGATCGTCTCGATCGACAAGAAGTACCCCAAGCACGCGCAGAAGGTGATGCACGCCATCTGGGGTGCCCACATGATGTCGCTCACCAAGCTCATCGTCGTGGTCGACGCCGACTGCGATGTGCACGATCTGCACGAGGTCTCCTGGCGCGCCCTGGGGAACACCGACTACGCCCGCGACCTGACCGTCGTCGAAGGCCCCGTCGACCACCTCGACCACGCCTCGTACCAGCAGTTCTGGGGCGGTAAGGCGGGTATCGACGCCACCGCGAAGTGGCCCGAGGAGGGCTATGCGCGCGACGGCGGATGGCCACGCATGGTCATGTCCGACCCGGAGACCGCCGATCGGGTGACAAAGCGATGGAAGGAGTACGGGCTGTGAGCGCCGATTCCGCGACCTCCGATCTCTTCGGCCCCGAACCCGCGCCGCCCGGCCGGGTCCGCGCGTTTCTGCGGCTGGTGATGATCGAGCACTCGGTCTTCGCCCTGCCCTTCGCCTACACCGCGGCCCTGACCGCGATGCAGCTGTGGGACGGCACCGTCCACTGGACGCGACTGCTGCTGATCACGGTCGCCATGGTGGGCCTGCGCACCTTCGCGATGGCCTGCAACCGGATCATCGACCGTGAGATCGACGCCCGCAATCCGCGCACCGCCGGCCGTGAGCTGGTCACCGGCGCGATGTCGGTGCGCACCGCGTGGACCGGCGCGCTCATCGCGCTCGCCGTCTTCCTGGGCGCGGCCGGGCTGCTGGGGCCGCTGTGCCTGGCGCTGGCGCCGGTCGCGGTGGTGCCGATGGTGGTCTATCCGTACGGCAAGCGGTTCACCGACTATCCGCACGCCATCCTGGGCCTGGCACAGGCCATCGGCCCGATCGGCGCCTGGATCGGGGTCACCGGGGAGTGGTCGTGGGACGCGGTGATCCTCGGGCTGGCGATCGGCGTCTGGATCGGCGGCTTCGACCTGATCTACGCCTGCCAGGACGTGGCGGCCGACCGGGCGCACGGGGTGCGGTCGGTGCCGGCCCGCTTCGGCATCGCGGGCGCGCTGTACGGGGCGCGGGTCTGCCATGTGGTCACCACGGCCCTGCTGGTCTGGTACGCGCTGGCCACGGACGCCGGAGCGTTCTTCTGGGTGGGGCTGCTGATCGTCGCCGCGGCGTTCGCGTACGAGCACACGATCGTGCGGCCCGGCGACCTGTCCCGGCTGAACCGTGCCTTCTTCACGGTCAACGGCTTCATCGGGATCGCCCTCTTCTGCTGTGCGCTGCTGGACCTCGTGGTGCGGGGCCTCGGCCGGTGAGACCCGCCGGATAGGCTCGGTGGTGTGGAGCCGCCGCACGAGCCTTACGGGCAGCACGAATCTGATGGGCAGCACGAGCCTTATGGGCAGCACGAGCCCTACTGGCCGCATGAGCCTTACGGGCCGCACGAAGAAGTGAGCCGGCGCCGTCCCTGGGTGGTCGGTGTGTCCGGCGCGTCCGGGACGCCGTACGCCGCCGCGGTGCTGCGCGCGCTGCTGGCGGCGGGGGAGGCCGTCGACCTGGTGGTCAGCCGGGCGTCCCGGCTGACGCTGCTGGACGAGACGGGGATCGCGTTCCGGGACGCCCACTGGCGCGACGATCTGCGCCGCTGGCTCTCGCGCGGTGCGGACGGCACGCCGGACGCGTTCGAGGTGCCCTCCGGGGTCGCGGACGTTACCCACTGGGCGGCCGGGGACCTGGCGGCCGGGCCGTCCTCCGGTTCGTATCCGACCAAGGGGATGCTGATCGTCCCGGCGAGCACCGCGTGTGTGGCCGGGGTGGCGCTCGGGCTGTCGAAGGATCTGCTCCAGCGGGCCGCGAGCGTCACGCTCAAGGAACGGCGCAGGCTCGTGGTCGCGGTGCGTGAGACCCCGCTGAACGGGCAGACGCTGCGGCATCTGGTGACGCTGGACGAGGCGGGCGCGGTGGTACTGCCCGCCTCGCCGGCGTTCTACGCGGGGGCGACGCACATCCAGGATCTGGTGGACTTCGTCGCGGGGCGGGCGCTGGACGCGGCGGGGGTGCCGCACAAGCTGTACCGCCGGTGGGAGGGGGAACTCGGTGGGGACCGGGACCGGGGAACGGCCTAGGGCCTGTGGCCGGACCAGGGGCTGTGGTCACAGGGGGCACCCTGCCGCGAACGGGGGGCACCTCCCAGCGGTAGCCGGGGGAGTCCGGTGCGGTCGATCGCGAGGCGGAGCGTCGCCCCCGTACGGGGCGTCCTCGGGCGATGCGGCAGCGCGGCGGGCGGCCGTGCCGGCCGTCGGGAGCAGGGCGCCCTCGTTGCGAGCGGGCCCTAGCGGGTCCAGCGCCGCCTGGCGCGTGCGGCGCGGGCCGCGACGACGGCCGCGCGGCGGGCCGTACGGGAGGCGGGCCGGTCGGTGGTACGGACTGCACGCGAGCGGCTGGCCAGGTCCCGCAGCTCGAGCATGCGGGCCTCGAGACCTTCGATCGTGTACACGGTGAGTCTCATCTCCTGAGGGAAACAGGTCGATCGCCTGAAAGATTTGCAGGACTTGTGGCCCTGTTGCCTTAGATTCTACATGTAGTCTCGGTCAAACTCTGGATAATGGAAGGCGTACGTGCTTATGGACGCGGTGGACAGGCAGCTCATCCAGGCCCTGCGGGAGAACGGCCGGGCCTCGTACGCGGAACTCGGCAGGCTCGTCGGCCTCTCCGGGCCCAGCGTCACGGACCGGATCAACCGCCTGGAGGCCGCCGGGGTGATCACCGGCTATCGCGCGACCGTCGACGCCGCCTCACTCGGACTCGGGGTCACCGCCCTGATCGGCATCCAGCTCTCGGACGCCACCGACCACGAGGACGTGGCCCACCGGCTGCGCGGCCTCGCCGAGATCGAGGACTGCTGGTTCATCGCGGGCGACGACTCCTACATGCTCAAGGTCCGCGCCTCCGACGTGGACGGCCTGGAGCGCACCATCCGCCGGCTCTCCGGCACCAAGGGCGTCTCCCGCACCCGTACCACCATCGTGCTCTCCACGAAGTGGGAGAACCGGGTCGGCGAACTTCCCGAGGACATCGAGGCGTAGTCTCGGCGAAGGCTGACATCAGCAGACGTATGGGAGGCGACCGCGTGACGGCGACCACACACGACGCCGGTTTCAAGAGGGAGTTGGAAGAGAAGGTCCGCGCCGGTGAGCGGCTCTCCCGGGAGGACGGCGTCGCCCTCTACGAGTCCGACGACCTGGCCTGGCTGGGCGGCCTCGCCCACGAGGTGCGCACCCGCAAGAACGGCGACGTCGTGCACTTCAACGTCAACCGTCACCTCAACATGACGAACGTGTGCACCGCGTCCTGTGCGTACTGCTCCTTCCAGCGCAAGCCCGGCGAGAAGGACGCGTACACGATGCGCATCGAGGAGGCCGTCCGCCTCGCCAAGGCGATGGAGAACGAGAACCTCACCGAGCTGCACATCGTCAACGGCCTGCACCCCACGCTTCCCTGGCGCTACTACCCGCGGTCGCTCAAGGCGCTCAAGGAGGCCCTCCCGCAGGTCTCGCTGAAGGCGTTCACCGCCACCGAGATCCACCACTTCGAGAAGATCTCCGGAATGCCGGCCTCGGAGATCCTCGACGAGCTGATCGACGCCGGACTGGAGTCGCTGACCGGCGGCGGCGCCGAGATCTTCGACTGGGAGGTCCGGCAGCACATCGTCGACCACGACACCCACTGGGAGGACTGGTCGCGCATCCACCGCCTCGCGCACGAGAAGGGGCTCAAGACCCCGTGCACGATGCTCTACGGGCATATCGAGGAGCCCCGCCACCGGGTGGACCACGTGCTGCGCCTGCGTGAGCTCCAGGACGAGACCGGCGGCTTCCAGGTCTTCATCCCCCTGCGGTACCAGCACGACTTCGTGGACATGAAGGACGGCAAGATCCGCAACCGGCTCCAGGCCCGCACCACCATGGCGACCGGCGCGGAGGCGCTGAAGACCTTCGCGGTCTCCCGGCTGCTGTTCGACAACGTGCCGCATGTGAAGGTCTTCTGGGTGATGCACGGCGTGCGGACCGCGCAGCTCGCGCTCAACCACGGCGCGGACGACATGGACGGCTCGGTCGTCGAGTACAAGATCACCCACGACGCCGACAACTACGGGACGCCCAACAAGCTCACCCGGGACGACCTGCTCGAGCTGATCCGGGACGCCGGCTTCCGGCCGGTGGAGCGGAACACCCGCTACGAGATCATCCGCGAGTACGAGGGCCCGGACCCGGCCCGGCGCGAGACCCCGCAGCCGATGCGCGTATGACCCCTCGCGCTCACCGCCCGGCGGCCGCTGACTAACGGCCGCCGGGCGGGGCACCCGGGGGCCATGGCCGGTACGAAGAGCCCCGAGGACGCGTACACCGCCGCCCCCTTCGTTCCGGAGGGCGCCGATCTGGGCGCGCTCCGGAAAGCGGCCGCCGGGTGCCGCGGCTGCCCGCTGCACCGCGATGCCACCCGCACGGTCTTCGGCGCCGGTGACCCGGGCGCCCGGGTCATGCTCGTCGGCGAGCAGCCCGGCGACCAGGAGGACCGGCAGGGCAAGCCCTTCGTGGGCCCGGCGGGCAAGGTCCTCGACCGCGCCCTGGACGAGGCCGGGATCGACCCGGACGAGACGTACGTCACCAACGCCGTCAAGCACTTCAAGTTCACCCACGTCCCCGAGCGCGGCAAGCGGCGCATCCACAAGCCGCCCAGCCTGCGCGAGATCTCCGCCTGCGGGCCGTGGCTCGAGGCCGAGGTGGAGCTGATCGACCCCGAGGTGATCGTGGCGCTCGGCGCCACGGCGGGCAAGGCGCTGCTGGGCTCGTCGTTCCGGGTGACCAAGGAGCGCGGGACGCGGCTGGAGAGCGATGCGTCGGGACCGGCGCACGGCGGGCTGGTCGTCCCCACGATCCACCCCTCCGCGGTGCTGCGCGCCGATGACCGGGAGGCGGTGTACGAGGGCCTGGTGGCGGATCTGAGGGTCGCGGCGGAGGTCCTCGGCTGAGCCTCCCGCACGCACGGGCGGCGGGACGCGGTGCGGGACGGCGGGTTCGGGTCCGCAAGGGCGGCGCCACCGCGGTACGCACCGTAAGGGCGATGCGGAACGCCCGGTCCGCACCGTAAGGACGGCGCGAACGCCCGGTGCGGGCCGTAAAGGCGGTGCCGCCGCCCCGTGCGGGCCATAAGAGCGGTGCGAACGACCCGTGCGCACCGTAAGGACGGCGCCGAGGGCCCGTGCGCTGCCGTGGCGAGCCCCATGGGTATCGTCGGCCCCATGCCCCTGCGCTTCGAACTCGACCCCGAGACCACCCCCGAGCTGCTCGATTCCATCTGCGCCCTGTGGGCCGACGTCTCGAACGCGGGCGGCGCCGTCGGCTTCGTACCGCCCGTGGCCAAGGACGACATACGGCCCGATCTGCTCAAGCACCTCGCCGCGATGACCGAGGGCCGGACCCGCCTGCTGATCGGCCGCGACGAGGACGGTGCCGTGGCCGCCACCGCCTTCTTCACCTTCAACACCCACCGGCTGATGCGCCACTGGTGCTGGCTCTACACCGTGATGGTGCACCCCTCCCACCAGGGCAAGGGACACGGCCGTGCCCTCATGGCCGCAGCCGAGGACGCCGCCCGCGGTATGGACGGCATCCGGGGGATCCGGCTCACCTGCCGCGGCGGCACCGGGGCGGACCGTTTCTACGCGGCGTGCGGCTACAAGGAGGTCGGGCGGGTGCCCGACGCGATCAGGGTCGCGGACGACGACTTCCGCGACGACGTCACCATGTGGCTGCCCCTTAATTGATCGAAAACCGGGCATGGTTCACTGGAAGGACAGGTTCTCCCAGCCAAAACACCCAGCAGTTCTCCCAGCAACTCCCCGCAGAAAGAGGACGAGCCGTGTCCTTCACGCCGAGTGCCACGTTCCGCTACACCCTCATGCGCCTGGGAATCTTCGTCGGTTCGTTCCTGGCCATCTGGGCCCTGGTCTACTTCCGGGTGCTGCCCTCCGGTCTCGGCGACTCCAACCTCTTCTGGGTGGCGCTGCTCGCGCTGGTCGTCTCCGCGCCGCTCAGCTGGGTGATGCTGCGCAGGCCGCGGGAGGCCATGGCCGTCCAGGTCGCCGAGAAGGTGGACCGCGCCAAGGAGCGGCTGGCGGCGAACCAGAGCCAGGAGGACGGCGTCGTCTGACCGGCGCGGGACTGTAACCCTCCTCACACACCCCGGCACGTTTCACAACGCCCCTTGTGTCAGCTTCCGCTGTCACAAGGGGCGTTGATGCGTTTCCGTCCCTCAGAACCCAAAGATTTTCTTTGGGTTCCTCAAAGCGGCGGTGTTAACGTACTTGTCATGAAGACAGCAGCCGCGCCCCTCATCTCAGCGAGCGTTCCGCTCGTGGCGCGCCTGCACATCGATCTTTGCCGCTGCCTGTCCGCGGCCTGTCGTCGCCGCTGATCCACCTCACGCACAGCGGCCGGAGATCCCGTACGGACTCCTGGCTTTCTCCCGCCCTCATACCTCCCCGGAGTGTGTCCGTTGTCGTCCGCCCTCAAGGCGTCCCCCCAGGGGCCGTCGTCCTTCCGTCTGCCCAAGGTGCCGTTCTGGGCGCAGATCCTGCTGGGTCTGGTCCTCGGTGTGGTCCTGGGCTGGATCGCCCGCAGCGGTGATGTCGGCTGGCTGGTCACCACGCTCGACAAGATCGGATCGATCTTCGTCCAGCTGCTGAAGCTCGCCGTCGCCCCGCTGGTGTTCTTCGCGATCCTGATCTCGATCACCAATCTGCGGAACGTCAACAACGCCGCCCGGCTGGCGACCCGCACCCTGCTGTGGTTCATGGCCACCTCGCTCATAGCCGTCGCCATCGGCCTCGCGATCGGCCTGATCACCAACCCCGGCGCCGGCACCGATCTGACCCCCAAGGACGGCGCCAAGCCGGACCACGCGGGCTCCTGGCTGGACTTCCTCACCGGCATCGTGCCGACCGACGTCATCACGCCGTTCACCGAGCTGAACGTCCTGCAGATCGTCTTCCTCGCCGCCGTCGCGGGTGTCGCCGCCCTCCAGCTCGGCGAGAAGGCCAAGCCGATCCTCACCCTGAGCCAGTCGGTGCTCGAACTGCTCCAGAAGGCCCTGTGGTGGGTCATCCGCCTCGCCCCGCTGGGCACCCTCGGCCTGATCGGCACCGCCATCGCCGACTACGGCTGGAACCTGATCGGCAAGTACGCGACCTTCACCGCCGACATCTACATCGGCTGCGCGCTGGTGATGTTCGGCGTCTACCCGCTGCTGCTCGCGACGGTCGCCAAGGTCAACCCCCTGAGCTTCTTCAAGGGCGCCTGGCCCGCCATCCAGCTCGCCTTCGTCTCCCGCTCCTCGGTCGGCACCATGCCGCTGACCCAGAAGGTCACCGAGCGCCTCGGCGTCCCCAAGGAGTACGCCTCCTTCGCGGTGCCCTTCGGCTCGACGACGAAGATGGACGGCTGCGCCTCGATCTACCCGGCGATCGCCGCGATCTTCATCGCCCAGATCTTCGACGTCCACCTCGGCTTCGGCGACTACCTCCTGATCGCCTTCGTCTCGGTCATCGGCTCCGCCGCCACCGCCGGCCTCACGGGCGCCACGGTCATGCTGACCCTGACCCTCTCCACCCTGGGCCTGCCCCTGGAGGGCGTCGGCCTGCTGATGGCCATCGACCCGGTCCTGGACATGATGAGGACTGCCACCAACGTGGCCGGTCAGTCGCTGATCCCGGTGATCGTCTCGGCCCGCGAGAAGATCCTCGACCACGACGCCTACGCCCACGCCAGCGCCTCCCCGCTGGACGACCGCGAGAAGCCGGAGCACCAGCTGGCCGCCGCGTAACGTCCCTGACGGCGAGCGTGCCCCCGGACCTGCCCGAGGTCCGGGGGCACTCGTCGTTCACTCGCCCGCCGTGGCCTCCAGGCCCACGATGGCCACCACCAGCAGGAGCAGGAAGAAGATCCGGGCCGGGGTGACCGGTTCGTGGAAGAGGAGCATGCCCAGCAGCGCGGTGCCGACCGCGCCGATGCCGACCCAGACGCCGTAGGCCGTGCCGATGGGCAGGCTCTTCACCGCCACGCTCAGCAGCCCCATGCTCACGATCAGACCGGCGACGGTGACCACGCCGGGCCACAGCCGGGTGAAGCCGTCGCTCAGCTTCATGCCGATCGACCAGCAGATTTCGAACAGCCCGGCCGTGACCAGCAGGACCCATGCCATGACGGCACCTCCGTGAAGTCTCTCGTTACGGGGTGCGTCGTCTTTGCGGGTCCCGGTACGGCGCGTCTCGTCGGGTTCCTCCCGACCGTAGCAAACCTCGGCGGGTCAGATGAGCGGGGCGGTGAGCAGGGGGAGGGCGCGGGTCAGCTCGCGCTCCCAGTAGGGCCAGGTGTGGGTGCCGGGGCCGTAGAGGTGGGCGGTGACGGCCAGGCCGTGGCCGCGGGCGCGGCGTGCGTAGCGCCCGGCCATCTCGCCGAGGCCGCGTTCCAGGGTGTCCTCGGGGCGGCTCGGGGGATCGAGGGGGCCGGGAGCGCCGTTGCCGCAGGCGAGGTAGACCGGGTAGCCGCGGGGGAGCCGGGGGATGAGGGCGTACGGGTTGTGGGCGTCCCAGAGCGGGGACTGGGCGGCCGGGTCTCCCCAGAGGGCCGTCGGGTCGGCGCCGCCGCCCGTGAGGATGCCCTGGACCCCGGCCGGGTCGAGGGTGGTGTGGACGACCCCGCTGAAGGACGCCGCCGCGCGGAAGAGACGGGGGTGGCGGGCGGCGTAGGAGAGGGCGCCGAAGCCGCCCATGGACAGACCGGCGATCGCACGGCGGCCGTTGGCCCGTAAGGCGCGCTCCAGCAGCGGGCGCAGTTCGGCCAGGTGAAAGGTTTCCCAGGCGGGCGGGCCGTAGCGGCCACCGTTCCACCAGTCGGAGTAGAAGCCGACGGGGCCGCCCTCGGGAGAGACGATCAGGGCCGGGGTGTCGGCGGTGATGCCCTCGACGTCGGTGTTGAGGGTCCACGCCTCCCAGCCGGGGCCCGGGTCGCAGCAGCCGTGGAGGAGGTAGAGGACGGGCCAGCGGCGGTGGGGCCGCCGGTCGTAGCCGGTGGGGAGGAGGACGCGGGCGTGTCCCTCGCGGCCCAGGGCGGGGGAGTCGATCGTCAGGTCGAGGACGCGTTCGCTGACGCGGTCCGCGGCGACGAGGCGCGCGTGGGCGGGCGTCCGGGAGCCGGAAAGGGCTTCCGGGGAGCGGCCCGCGGAGGAGCCGGTTCCCGCGGCACGGGCTTCCGCGGGGAGGGGGAGGAGCGGCGCGGCGGCGAGCGCGGTCAGCGCGGCGACGGCTCGGCGGCGGTTCGGCATCGTTCGTTCTCCTTCGCGGCTGCGTGACGGAGCTGAACGGGGCGCGGTGCGTACTCAGTTGAAACTTTGACGGCGGCGGGCGGCCGTGGCAAGGGCGGCGTCGGTGGCTCCACGTAGGCTTGCCGCGATATGTGTGCGGGGGCACGATCGAAGGGGGCGGCCTGCGTGGGCGGGGCGACGAGGAGCAAGCGCGTACCACGGGCGGTGCGGGAGCAGCAGATGCTGGACGCGGGGGTGCGGGCCTTCGCGCGCAGCGGCTATCAGAATGCCTCGATGGACGACATCGCCGAACTGGCCGGGGTCTCCAAACCGCTGGTCTATCTCTATCTCCACTCCAAGGAAGAGCTGTTCACGGCGTGCATACGGCGGGAGGCCGCGGCGCTGGTGACCGCGGTGCGGGCCGCCGTGGAGCGGGACGCGCCCGCGGACCGGCAGTTGTGGAGCGGGCTGAGCGGCTTCTTCGCGCATACGGCCGAACATCCCGACGGCTGGCGGCTGTTGCACACGCAGGCGCGTACGCGCGGTCAGCCCTACGCGCTCGAAGTGGCCGCGATGCGGGCGGAGATCGTGGAGTTCGTGAAGCAGCTGATAGGGGCGGCGGCGCGGGAGCGCGCGGGCGGGGTACCGCGGGCCCGGGGCCTCGCGGACACCGAGGTGTCCGGGCTCGCGCATGCGCTGGTGGGCGCCGCCGAGTCGCTCGCGGACTGGGCGGGGGACAGGAAGGCGGGCGGGCCCTCGGCCAAGGAGGCCGCGGCCACCCTGATGAACTTCGCCTGGGCCGGGCTGGGGAACCTCCTGCGGGGGGAGCGGTGGCCGCCCGAGCGGACCGGGTGACGCGCGGATTGGTGTGGTGTTCGGGGAACGGTGACGCGCGGGCTGGTGTGGTGTTCGGGGAACGGTGACGCGCGGATTGGTGTGGTGTTCGGGGAACGGTGACGCGCGGGCCGGTGTGGTGGTCAGGGGTGGTTGCCCCAGGCCGGTTCGTCCGTCAGCCGGGTTCGGACCGGTCGGCCGTAGAGGTGGTCGTCCGGGGTGCCCAGCCCTCGTAGTCGGTGACGGCGACAGCCCAGCCGCGGCGCAGCGCCAGGCCGCTCCGCGGGGCCTCGGTCGCGGTGCCCCGGGGGAACCGGCCGGACCCGCGCAGCCGTCGGCGAGGCCGCCGGCGCCGATGCCCCAGGTGATGAGCGGCCGGGCGTCCGGTGTGCCGTCGTCGCGGACGATGACCGTGGCGGAGACGACGTCGGGGCGGCCGGTGGGGGTGGTCGAGCGGTGGACGATGCGCCGTGCGCGGGTCGCGGTCGGCGGACCGGGCCAGTCAGCGGCGCGTCGCCGATCGCCCACGGACCGTGAGCGCCTTACGGCGCGTGGGGGCGGGGAGGAACTTCCCGGCGTGGGGGGCGAAAGGCAGGAGCCCCGCTTCCCCGGCGGGCGGGGAGCAGGGCTCCTTGGGTGGTGCTGCTGCTGGATCAGACCGCGCTGACGTTCTCCGCCTGCGGGCCCTTCGGGCCCTGGGTGACGTCGAAGGTCACGGCCTGGTTCTCCTCAAGAGAACGGAAGCCGGTCGCGTTGATCGCGGAGTAGTGAACGAAGACATCGGGGCCGCCGCCGTCCTGGGCGATGAAGCCGAAGCCCTTCTCGGCGTTGAACCACTTGACGGTTCCGGTAGCCATAAGCCCTCCTTGGGCCAAAGGGTTGCCCTGCTCCAGAACCTGCAAGAAGTCTGAAAACTACAAAAGCCTGCGGTTACATGCTCCGCAGGCTCTGTACTGCAAGGAAACCAAACTGCAACTTGCGGCGAGCGTAGCACGCTCCGTGTGCGCTGGGAAAGAGCCGAAGATCACGAAAACGAGGGGTTTCCCGAGCACTTGGGGTGGATAAGGCCGCAGGTCGAGCGGCCGGTGGTCAGTGATGGCAAGGCTATCGGACCACCCCGCCGCCATTCTCGGGGGCGAGCGGGGCTAGCCTCCGAGACGTGGACAATTCACCGAGTTCCCCCTCGCGGAGTACACAAGGCGCCCCCGAAAGCATCAGTCCGCCCGCCGGTGACCGGCTCAGCCGACCGAAAGTGGGCCACATCCAGTACCTCAATTGCATGCCCTTGTACTGGGGGCTCGCCAGGACCGGATCGCTCCTGGATTTCGAGCTCACCAAGGCATCTCCCGACGAGCTCAGCGACCTGCTGGTCCGCGGTGATCTCGACATCGGCCCGATCAGCCTCGTGGAGTACCTGCGCAGTGCCGACGATCTCGTCGCGCTTCCGGACATCGCGGTGGGCTGCGACGGGCCGGTGATGTCCTGCGTGATCGTCTCGCAGCGGCCGCTGGAGCAGCTCGACGGGGCGCGCGTCGCGCTCGGTTCCGCCTCGCGCACCTCCGTACGCCTGGCCCGGCTGCTGCTCGCCGAGCGGTACGGGATCGCCCCCGATTACTACACCTGCCCGCCCGACCTCAGCCTGATGATGCAGGAGGCCGAGGCGGCGGTGCTGATCGGGGACGCCGCGCTGCGCGCCAATCTGCAGGACGCGCCCCGGCTGGGGCTGCAGGTCCACGACCTGGGGCAGATGTGGAAGGAGTGGACCGGGCTCCCCTTCGTCTTCGCGGTGTGGGCGGCCCGGCGGGAGTACCTGGAGCGGGAGCCGGAGATCGTCCGCGCGGTGCACCAGGCGTTCCTGTCCTCGCGGAACCTCTCCCTGGAGGAGGTCGGCAAGGTCGCCGAGCAGGCGGCGCGCTGGGAGCGGCTCGAGGCCTCGGTGCTGGAGCGTTATTTCACCACCCTCGACTTCAGCCTCGGCGAGGCGCAGCTGAGGGGCATCGCCGAGTTCGCCCGGCGTACCGGGCCGGCGGCCGGCTACCCGTCGGACGTCCGGGTCCAGTTGCTGACCTGACCTCCCCCGGCGCGCGGGCCTTCAGTGGGTGGTGGGGGCACCGCCTAAGCTGGACCGGCGCACGGAGGGGGAGGCAGACGCGATGGATCCGCTGGGAGCGGACGACCCGCAGGTCATCGGCGCGTACCGGCTGCTCGGACGGCTCGGTTCGGGTGGCATGGGCCGGGTCTATGTGGGGCGCAGCGCCGGCGGTCGCACGGTGGCGGTCAAGGTCGTGCACGCCCAGTTCGCGCTGGACGAGGAGTTCCGCGCCCGCTTCCGGCGCGAGGTCGACGCCGCGCGCCGGGTCGGCGGTGCCTTCACCGCACCGGTGCTGGACGCCGACCCGGAGGCGCGCATCCCATGGGTGGCCACCGGCTATGTGGCGGGCCCGCCGCTCAGTCAGGCGGTGTCCGACGAGGGGCCGTTGCCCGAGGCGTCGGTACGGGCCCTGGGCGCGGGCCTGGCGGAGGCGCTGGCCGCGGTGCACGCGCTCGGTCTGGTCCACCGTGACGTCAAACCGTCCAATGTGCTGCTCGCGCTCGACGGGCCGCGTCTGATCGACTTCGGTATCGCCCGGGCCACCGAGGGCACCGTGTCGCTGACCTCGACCGGTGCCTCCATCGGTTCGCCCGGCTATATGTCGCCCGAGCAGATCCTGGGCGGGGACGTGGCCGGCCCGGCCGACGTCTTCTCGCTCGGCGCGGTGCTGGCGTACGCGGCGACCGGCAAGGCGCCGTTCCCGGGCGACAGCTCGGCCGCGTTGCTCTACAAGGTGGTGCACGACGAGCCCCGGTTCGGCCCTGAGCTGACCGGGGAGCTGCGCGATCTGGTCGCCGCGTGCCTGGCCAAGAGCCCGGCCGACCGCCCCACCCCCGAGCGGATCGTACGGCGGCTGGCCCCGGATGACGGCGCCTCGGCGCTCGCACGGCCGGGCTGGCTGCCGGGGGCGCTGGTCGAACGGGTGGGCCGGCAGGTGGTGGAGCTGCTCGATCTGGAGGCGGAGGCCGTGGCTCCGCGGGGTGACGCGGAGCCGCCCGCCGCCGGGCCGTCCGCCGGGGACCTCCCGACGCCGCCGCCCGCCCCCGCCCCGCCCGTACTGGGCGCCTTCGGCCCGCCCGACCCGTCGTACGCGAACGCGCTGCCAGCGGAGGACCGGCCGTCGTACGCGAAGGCCCAGCCCGCGCAGGACCGGCCGCCCGGCCATCCGCCCGGCCATCCGCTCCCCTCGGCGCCGGAACCGGGCGGCCGCGGTGTCGCGCTCTCCGCCGCCGTCGGCGGTAAGAAGCGCCCCAGGGCGCTGAGCTGCACGCTGGTGCTGTCGGTCGCGGGGGCGCTGGCCGCCGCGACGACCGCCGCCGTGGCCTTCCACCTGCTGCCCGGCGCCGGCGGCGGTGAGGACGACCACAGCGCCGCGAAGAGCCCGCCCGCCTCGGCGGCGAACCCGGGGCAGGGAGGGGACGGCGCCGGCGGCGGGGAGGGCGCCGTGCCCAAGGCGTTCCTCGGCACCTGGCAGGGCGAGCTGACCTCCGACTCGGGCATCCCCGTGGGCACTCTGACCATCACCTTCCGGCAGGGCCGGATCGGGCAGGACGTCGCCAGCGGCCGGGTCAAGCTGTCGGTGCTGCGCTGCGACAGCGCCTGGAAGCTGGTCTCGGCGACCCCGAAACAGCTGCACCTCGACGCCCGCCTCAAGGGCTCCGAGCCCCAGCAGGGGTGCAGCGACGCCTCGACCGACGAGCGGTTCACCCTCACCTCCGACCGGGAGATCAGCTACCGGGCGAAGGACAAACAGGCGGGCGACCCCACGGGCACCCTGCGCAAGCTCGGATGAGTGCGGCGGCGGGGGACGCCGGTACGGCACACGTGCTCGTACGGGCCCGCAGGCGCTGACGTACGCTGGGTCGGTCCACCCGTAAACCTCCGGAAAGGTACGTCCCGGTGACCGCAAACGCAGAGGTGCAGGCAGTCCTCGACCGCGCCGCAGGCGGGGGCCGGATCACCCCCCAGGAGGCGCTCGACCTTTACCGTTCGGCTCCGCTGCACGCGCTGGGCGCCGCGGCCGACGCCGCCCGGCGCCGTCGTTACGCGGGCACCGAGCACATCGCGACGTACATCATCGAACGGAACATCAACTACACCAACGTCTGCGTGACGGCCTGCAAGTTCTGTGCCTTCTACGCCCCGCCGAAGGACACCGCGAAGGGGTGGACCCGCGACCTCGACGACATCCTGCGGCGCTGTGCGGAGACCGTCGAACTCGGCGGCACGCAGATCATGTTCCAGGGCGGCCACCACCCGGACTACGGCGTGGAGTACTACGAGAAGCACTTCTCGGCCATCAAGAAGGCGTTCCCGCAGCTGGTGATCCACTCGCTGGGGGCGTCCGAGGTCGAGCACATGGCGCGGATCTCGGGCGTCTCGGCCGAGGAGGCCATCCGCCGGATCCACGCGGCCGGGCTGGACTCCTTCGCGGGCGCGGGCGCCGAACTGCTGCCCGAGCGGCCGCGCAAGGCCATCGCGCCCCTCAAGGAGTCCGGTGAGCGCTGGCTGGAGATCATGGAGACCGCCCACAACCTGGGCGTGGAGTCCACCACCACCATGCTGATGGGCACCGGGGAGACCAACGCCGAGCGGATCGAGCACCTCCGCATGATCCGGGACGTGCAGGACCGTACGGGTGGTTTCCGCGCCTTCATCCCGTACACCTACCAGCCCGAGAACAACCACCTGAAGGGCCGCACCCAGGCGACCGTCTTCGAGTACCTGCGGATGATCGCCATCGCCCGGCTCTTCCTGGACAACGTCGCCCACATCCAGGGCTCCTGGCTGACCGTGGGCAAGGAGGCCGGCCAGCTGGCGCTGCACTACGGGGCGGACGACCTCGGCTCGGTGATGCTGGAGGAGAACGTGGTCTCCTCGGCGGGCGCCCGCCACCGCTCCAACCGGATGGAACTCCTCCACCTCATCCGCGCGGCCGGCCGGGTCCCGGCGCAGCGCGCGACGACGTACGAGCACCTGGTGGTGCACGACGATCCGGCGAACGATCCGGTCGACGACCAGGTCGTCTCGCACCTGTCCTCGACGGCGATCGACGGGGGCACGGCCCACCCCGAGCTGACGGTGATCCAGGCGTCCTGATGCTCACGCTCCACGCGGCGCCCGTCGTCCGGTCCGCCCCCGATGACGCGGCGCCGCTGCACGACGCCGCCGTCGCGGTCGACGGCGACCGCATCGCGGCCATCGGGCCCCTGGACGAGCTGCGGCGGGTCTATCCGCGGGCCCGGGTGCGGGAGTGGCCCGGGGAGCTCGGCCCGGCCCGCGTCCACGAGGGCCCGGTGCCGGACGCGCCGAGCCCGCGGGAGCGGATCCACGCCCTGCTGCGGCGGGGCGCCACCGCCGTGCTCGCGCGGCACCTCGGCGACCCCGAGCTGCGCGCGGCCGCCCACCGGGGCGGCATCGCCGTCCTGGACCGGCCGCGTCCGCCCGTCCTCGCCCCGGCGGGCCGCGCGGATCTGGCCGTCTTCGACGCGGACGGCGCGTGCCTGGCCACGGTGGTGGCGGGGCGGCTGGTGCACCGGCGCCGCTGAGCCC
>NZ_BBOX01000047.1 GCF_001553455.1 Streptomyces hygroscopicus subsp. hygroscopicus | reverse complement strand
GGGGCGGACGAGGTGAACAATGGGGGCGTGAGCCGAGCATCCCTGGACAAGCAGCCGCATGAAGTCGCCGCCATGTTCGACGGCGTGGCGGCCAAATACGACCTCACCAACGATGTGCTGTCGCTCGGGCAGACCCGGCTGTGGCGCCGGGCGGTCGCCCGGGCCGTGGACGCCCGCGCCGGTGAGCGGGTGCTCGACCTCGCCGCCGGTACGGGAACGTCCTCGCTGCCCTTCCTGGCGGCGGGTGCGTACGTGGTGCCGTGCGACTTCTCGCTCGGGATGCTCCGGGAGGGCAAGAAGCGCCATCCGCGGCTGCCGCTGACGGCGGGTGACGCGACCCGGCTGCCGTTCGCGGACGGGGTCTTCGACGCCGTCACGATCTCCTTCGGGCTGCGCAACGTCCAGGACACCGAGGGGGCGCTGCGCGAGATGCTGCGGGTGACCCGGCCCGGTGGACGCGTCGTCATCTGTGAGTTCAGCCACCCGACATGGGAGCCGTTCCGCACGGTCTACACCGAGTACCTGATGCGCGCGCTGCCGCCGATCGCGACGTCGGTCAGCAGCAACCCGGACGCGTACGTCTACCTGGCCGAGTCCATCCGCGCCTGGCCCGACCAGCCCAGCCTGGCCGCCCGGCTCCGGTCGGCCGGCTGGGAGCGGCCGGCCTGGCGCAACCTCACGAGCGGGGTGGTGGCCCTGCACCGCGCGTACAAGCCCTAAGCGCGTACAAGCCGTAAGCGGCCCGCGCGGGGCGTCAACGCCTGCCCGGACGAGCCGTGAGGCAGGCGCGGGCCCACCGCTCCGGGCCTCCGCGCTCGCCGTAAGGCGGCGGTGCGAACCGTAAGGCGGCGATGCGCGGCGATGCGAACCGTAGGGCGGCGATGCGAACCGTAAGGCGGCGGTGCGCACCGTAAGACAGCTGCGAAACCGTAAGGCCGCCCTGGGCCGCCGTCCCCGGCCGGGCCGACGGGGACTGCGGCCCTTCGCGAGTGCCGGAGTACGCCCCCCAATAGACTGCGACTGTTCAGTGCCCGGCGCGACCGGCACGCCGTTACCGAGGCTTGGGGAGACCCCGCGTGAGCGAGACCGCACCCACCGAGAGCGCGTCCTCCGGGATCTCGGAGCGCAGCGCCGATGTGATCGTCGTCGGCGCCGGGCCGGCCGGCTCCACCACCGCGTACCACCTCGCCAAGGCGGGGCTGGACGTGCTGCTGCTGGAGAAGACGGCCTTCCCGCGGGAGAAGGTGTGCGGCGACGGCCTGACCCCGCGCGCCACCAAGCAGCTCGTGGCCATGGGCATCGACATCTCCGAGGAGGCGGGCTGGCTGCGCAACCGGGGTCTGCGGATCCTCGGCGGTGGCGTCCGGCTCCAGCTGGACTGGCCCGAACTGGCCGCGTACCCCGACTACGGCCTGGTGCGTAAGCGCGACGACTTCGACGAGCAGCTGGCGCGGCAGGCCGGTAAGGCCGGGGCACGGCTGTACGAGCGCTGCAACGTGGGCGCCCCGATCATCGACGAGCGGACCGGCCGGATCACCGGGGTCGAGGCGAAGCTGGGCGAGGAAAAGGTGCCCGTCACCTTCCACGCGCCCCTGGTCGTCGCCGCCGACGGCAACTCCACCCGGCTCTCGCTGGCCATGGGGCTGCACCGGCGCGAGGACCGGCCGATGGGCGTGGCCGTGCGGACGTACTTCACCTCGCCCCGCCATGACGACGACTACCTGGAGTCTTGGCTGGAGTTGTGGGACCGCCGGGGGCCTGAGGACCGGCTGCTGCCCGGCTACGGCTGGATCTTCGGCATGGGCGACGGCACGAGCAATGTGGGCCTCGGCGTCCTCAACACCTCCTCCTCGTTCAAGGAACTCGACTGGCGCGAGATCCTCAAGGCGTGGTGCGCCTCGATGCCGGAGGACTGGGGCTACACCCCGGAGAACATGACCGGCCCGATCCGCGGCGCCGCGCTCCCGATGGCCTTCAACCGGCAGCCGCACTACACCCGCGGACTGCTGCTCGTGGGGGACGCGGGCGGCATGGTCAATCCGTTCAACGGCGAGGGCATCGCCTATGCGATGGAATCCGGTCAGATCGCCGCGGACGTGATCGTCCAGGCCCATGCCCGCGCCACCGCCCCCCAGCGCGAACTGGCCCTCCAGCGCTACCCGAAGGTCCTCAAGGACACCTACGGCGGCTACTACACGCTGGGCCGGGCGTTCGTGAAGCTGATCGGCAACCCGAAGGTCATGAAGCTGGCGACGCAGCGCGGGCTGACGCATCCGATGCTGATGCGGTTCACCCTGAAGCTGCTGGCGAACCTGACGGATCCGACGGGCGGCGACGCGATGGACCGGATCATCAACGGCCTCACCAAGGTGGCCCCGCGGGCCTGAGAAGCCGACTGACGGCCCGGCCCGGCAGGGGGCACGTGCGCGTGCGGGGTTCCCAGGGGCCCCGCCCGCGCCACGGGCACGCGCGGCGGTCCAGCGGCCTCGTCCGCGCCGGGCCGCACGCGCGGCGGTCCAGCGGCCTCGTCCGCGCCAGGAGGGGCGGGGAGGAGATGTTGCCGTCGCTCTCCGGGTGACCCCGGACGTAGCCTGCGCCAGGGGCCCGCGCAGGGGAGCCGAGGCCCCGCCCGGGCCGGGGGCTAGGCTTCGCTCGCCGCACGGGCGGCGGTCCGGCGGTCTCGCCCGCGCGGTGCGCGGAGGAGATGTTGGCCGTCACCCTCCAGGTGGCTCCGGACGTCGCCCGCGCAAGGGTGCGCGCAGGGGAGCTGCCCGGGCCGGGGGCTAGGCTCCGCTCGCCGCACGGGCGGCGGTCCGGCGGCCACCGGCTACGCGCCCGGCCCGCCGCTCGCTATGACGCCGAACGGCGCCCCGCCCACGTCCGTCAGCCAGGCCATCCGGCCGATCCCCTCGGCCGACATGGCCGGCATCAGCACCGAACCGCCCAGGTCCTGCCCCTTCACAACCACCGCGTCGCAGTCCGTCACCTCGAAGTACGGCAGCCACTGCGGCGGTGTCGAGCGCCCCTCCTGGAGCTGGGCGACGCCGCCGAAGGAGCCCTCCCGGCCGGCGCCGGAGGTCATCAGCACCGTGTACGTCCCGCCGGGGAAGGACACCTCCTCGGCGTCCCAGCCGAAGACCTTGCGGTAGAAGGCCAGGTCCCTGGGGGGCTCGGGGGAGTGCAGCTCGGTCCAGCACAGCGTGCCCGGGTCGCTGACCGCCTCCAGCCCGGTCGTCCTGCCGGGCTGCCAGACGGCGAAGCGGGCGCCGCCGGGGTCGGTGAACTGGGCCATCCGCCCCTCGTCGAAGACGTCGAACGGAGCGAGCCGCACCTTGCCGCCCGCCTGCTCGACGGTCTTCGCGGTCGCCTCGGCGTCAGGGGTGTGGAAGTACGGCGTCCAGGCGGGCCGCGCGCCCTCCTCGGTGAGCGGCCCGACGGCGGCGACGGTCCTGCGGTCCAGGCTGAAGAAGCCGTAACCGCCCGCTTCGGGGCCGGCCGACTCGAAGCGCCAGCCCATCAGGGAGCCGTAGAAGGCCGCGGCCGCTTCGATGTCGGAGGCGCCCAGATCGAGCCAGTTGGGGGCGCCGGGCACGTAGTCGGTGGTGAGCATGGGGCGCTCCTTCGACGGTCGGGCGCGAAGGCGCCGAGAAGGTCCGGTGTGCCTCGTTACCCAGTCTGGCACCGGCCACCGACAGCCGCCGCCGGGCTCGACATGACGTCGCCGTGGGCAGGTGGTGACAATGAAGGCGGGGGCGCCGTGCGCGCCAGCCGCGGCGACGCCGGATCGATCGGGCCCACAGGGCCGGCTCCGCCACCGGTGGGCCTGTCAGGAGGTACACCATGACGAAGGCAGCGGACATCATGCACCCGGGCGCGCAGTGGATCCCGGAGGACGAGACCGTGCTGCGTGCCGCCCAACTGATGCGGGACCTGGGCGTGGGCGCCCTGCCGGTCAGCGACAGCAGCGAGCGGCTGTGCGGCATCGTCACCGACCGCGACATCGTCGTCGGCTGCATCGCGGAGAGCTGCGACCCGTCGCAGACGCCGGTGAGCAGGCTCACCAAGGGCACCCCGCGCTGGATCCCCGCGGACGCCGATGTCCGTGACGTCCTGCGGGAGATGGAGCAGCACAAGATCCGCAGGCTGCCGGTGATCGACAAGAACAAGCGGCTGGTCGGAATGATCTCCGAAGCGGATCTGGCCCATCACCTCAGCGACGACCTGCTCGGCGAGTTCGTGGAGAAGGTCTACGCGCAGTAGTCCCTGGAGAAGGTCTACGCGCAGGAGATCGTGGAGTAGGCCTGCGCCAGGAGATCGTGAGGCCGCCGTCCGTGACGGGAACGGCGGCCCCATGAACGGTCGAGTGCCTTACTACAGGACGCGCACGGCCCCGGTGGGCATGTCGTAGTCCAGCGGGCGCTCGACGATCCCGGTGCTCGGGTTCTGGGCGCCGATGAACTTGCCGTCGCCGATGTAGACGCCGACGTGGTACGCGCTGCCGGCGCTGCCCCAGTAGAGCAGGTCGCCCGGCTGCAGGGAGTCCAGCGAGACCTGGGTCCCGGCGGTGGACTGGGCCTGGGAGACCCGCGGCAGGCTCACGCCGATCTGCTTGAAGGCGGCCTGGGTCAGCCCGGAGCAGTCGTAGGAGGACGGACCGCTGGAGCCCATCACATACGCCTTGCCCAGCTGCGCCTTCAGGAAGCTGATCAGCGTCGCGACGTTTCCGGAGGCGTTGCTGACGCCGGCGGTGGACAGCGTGGTGCGCTCGGCGGACCGCGACGCCTTCGCCACCTGGGCGGTCGCCACCTGGGCCTTCGCGGCCTGGGCCTTGGCCTCGGCCGCACGCTTGGCGGCCGCCTTGCGGGCCGCCTCCCGGGCTTCCTTCGCCTTGCGGTCGGCCTCCGCCTTGGCCTTCTTGGCGGCGGTCTTCGCGTGGGCGGCGGCCTGGTCCTGCTGCGCCTGGAGCTCGTAGTCGGACGCCGCCTGCTGGGTGGCGTCGGCGGTCTGGGCGGCCGTGCTCGCCAGTGTGGCGCTGACGGTCGGCATCTCCAGGGTCGAGTCGGTGGCGGCCGCGTTGGACTCGGCGGCGGAGGCGGGCACGGCGGCACCGGCCACCGCGAGGGTGAGGAAGCCACCGGTCACCCCTGCGCGGAGTGCACGAGTGGACGCTGCACGGCGAGGCTTCCGGTGGCTGGGTATGTGTGCGACTGGGGACATAGGTCACTGGCTACCAGGGTCCTTGGGCCCAGATCAACAAAAGTGGGGTCCGCCACACTTGGCGTGTTCACGCCCCAAAAGGGAGCCAAATGATCTTCCTGGCGCGCTCGGCCCGGCCTGCCCGAATTCCTCGATCATGTGTCTACGCACGGCATTTGACGGTCGTGCGGGGTCGCTGGGCGGCCTACCACCGACGCGGCCCACGCACCAAGAATTCCCGTGAAGTCGAGATCCACAACCAGTGTGGGCGTGGGATACCTCACTCGCTCCGACCCGCTCGTGAACATGTGCGCGAAGCGGTGATCAATCGGCGCCGGGACCAAGGTCACTCATGAGAATGGCGGGCCGATATCAGCTGACGCTGTCCATCGCAAATTTGCATGTATGTACCATGTCTTGATAAGGGCGCGACGCGCTCACCTGTGATGACGTCTCCGAATGTCACTACTCGTGGCCGTTCGGATGCTTCACGTACAAGATCACCGCTCACCCGACTTCATGATCCTTCGTCAGGTGGTGGAGATCACAAAGACGTTGTCGTACCCCGTGTCGCAGATCACAGACCGACGGGCATAGGATGCAGGCGAAACGGCTTGTGAACTGCCTCACATGTGCGCGATCTTCGTGGGGCGGCGGCATGTCCGTGCGGTCCGCCAACCAGTCATCGTCGACTGAAGGGAGCGAGGACGGTGAACGCATACGCGCCCATCCTCGTACTGGGAGCCCTCGGGGCAGGTTTTGCGATCTTCTCGGTGCTCATGGCCGCGATCATCGGCCCCAAGCGCTACAACCGGGCCAAGCTCGAAGCCTATGAGTGCGGCATCGAGCCGACTCCGCATCCGGCCGGCGGTGGGCGCTTCCCCATCAAGTACTACCTGACGGCGATGCTCTTCATCGTCTTCGACATCGAGATCGTCTTCCTCTACCCCTGGGCCGTCACCTTCGACGCCCTCGGTCTGTTCGGGCTCGTGGAGATGCTCCTCTTCGTGCTCACCGTATTCGTCGCATACGCCTACGTATGGCGACGCGGCGGCCTGGAGTGGGACTAAAGGGGCTCTAGAGGAGATAGGGGAAACATCGCATGGGACTCGAAGAGAAGCTGCCGAGCGGATTCCTGCTCACCACCGTGGAACAGGCCGCCGGGCTGGCCCGTAAGTCCTCCGTCTTCCCGGCCACCTTCGGCCTGGCCTGCTGTGCCATCGAAATGATGACCACCGGCGCCGGGCGCTACGACCTCGCGCGCTTCGGCATGGAGGTCTTCCGCGGCTCGCCCCGCCAGGCCGATCTGATGATCGTGGCCGGGCGCGTCAGCCAGAAGATGGCCCCGGTGCTGCGCCAGGTCTACGACCAGATGCCGAATCCGAAGTGGGTCATCTCCATGGGCGTCTGCGCCTCCTCCGGAGGCATGTTCAACAACTACGCGATCGTGCAGGGCGTCGATCACATCGTCCCGGTCGACATCTACCTGCCCGGCTGCCCGCCGCGCCCCGAGATGCTCATCGACTCGATCCTCAAGCTGCACCAGAAGATCCGCGAGGAGAAGCTCGGCGTCAACCGCGAGCGCGCGGCCCGTGAGGCGGAGGAAGCGGCGCTGAAGGCGCTGCCGACGATCGAGATGAAGGGGCTGCTCCAGTGAGCGTCGCACGCGAGGCCGCCGGGCTGCGGAGGGTGGCGATGGCCGTGCCTCTGCGCCTCGTGGGCGGAGAAGCGAACGGAGGGGGCGCGGTGAGCGTCGCACGCGAGGCCGCCGGGCTGCGGAGGGTGGCGATGGCCGCGCCTCTGCGACTCATGGGCGGAGAAGCGAAGGAGGAGGAACGCGTTGACTGACGCCAACGGGTCCAACGGGGTCAACCCGGACCAGGACCTCAACGCCGAGAACCTCCCTGGCCACCGCGGCGACCAGGGCGAGCCGATCCGTGTCCAGCGCGGGATGTTCGGCGCCAACAACGGCGGCGACACCACCGGCTACGGCGGGCTGGTGCGCCCCGTACGGCTGCCCGGCCAGGCCACCCGGCCGTACGGGGGCTGGTTCGACGAGGTCGCCGACGAACTCGAGGGCGCGCTCGAGGAGCAGTCGCTGCTTCCGGAGAACGTGATCGAGAAGACCGTCGTGGACCGCGGCCAGCTGACCTTCCACATCGCCCGCGAGCACCTTCCGCGGGTCGCCCGGACCCTGCGCGACGACCCGGCGCTCCGCTTCGAGCTGTGCACCGGCGTCAGCGGAGTGCACTTCCCCGGCGACAAGGGCCGTGAGCTGCACGCGGTCTACCACCTGCGGTCGATCACCCACAGCCGGATGATCCGGCTGGAGGTGAGCGCCCCGGACAGCGATCCGCACATCCCGTCGATCGTCGACGTCTATCCGACCAACGACTGGCATGAGCGCGAGACCTACGACTTCTTCGGCCTGATCTTCGACGGTCATCCCGCGCTGACGCGGATCATGATGCCCGACGACTGGCAGGGCTTCCCGCAACGCAAGGACTACCCGCTCGGCGGCATCCCCGTCGAGTACAAGGGCGCCCAGATCCCGGCTCCGGACCAGCGGAGGTCGTACAGCTGATGACTGCCCCCCACGCCCACCCGTCACCCGGCCACCACCCCTCGACGGGGCCCTCCGGGCCAGGGCCGTCCTCGGCCTCGGCGCGCGAGACGACCGAAGGCACCGTCTACACCGTCACCGGCGGCGACTGGGACGAGGTCGTGGCCGCCGCGGCGAAGGCCGACGACGAGCGGATCATCGTCAACATGGGTCCGCAGCACCCCTCCACCCACGGGGTGCTCCGGCTCATCCTGGAGATCGACGGCGAGACGGTCACCGAGGCCCGCTGCGGAATCGGCTACCTGCACACCGGGATCGAGAAGAACCTCGAGTTCCGGAACTGGACGCAGGGCACCACCTTCGTGACGCGCATGGACTACCTGACGCCCTTCTACAACGAGGCGGCGTACTGCCTGGGCGTCGAGAAGCTGCTCGGCATCGAGGACCAGGTGCCGGACCGGGCCTCGGTGATCCGGGTGCTGCTGATGGAGCTCAACCGGCTCTCCTCGCATCTGGTGGCCATCGCCACCGGCGGCATGGAGCTCGGCGCGACCACCATCATGATCTACGGCTTCCGCGACCGGGAGCTGATCCTGGACATCTTCGAGCTGATCACCGGCCTGCGGATGAACCACGCGTACATCCGGCCCGGCGGGCTCGCCCAGGACCTGCCGCCGGGGACGGTCGACCAGATCCGGGCCTTCCTGAAGACGATGCGCAAGAACCTGGTCGAGTACGACAAGCTCGCCACCGGGAACCCGATCTTCAAGGCCCGGCTGCAGGACGTCGGCTACCTCGACCTCGCCGGCTGTATGGCGCTCGGCGTCACCGGACCGATACTGCGTGCCACCGGGCTGCCGCACGACCTGCGCAAAACCGATCCGTACTGCGGCTACGAGACCTACGACTTCGAGGTGCCGACCGCCGACACCTGCGACGCCTACGGCCGCTTCCTGATCCGGCTGGAGGAGATGCGCCAGTCGCTGCGGATCGTCGAGCAGTGCCTGGAGCGGCTGGAGCCCGGTCCGGTGATGGTCGCGGACAAGAAGATCGCCTGGCCCGCGCAGCTCGCGCTCGGCCCGGACGGCCTCGGCAACTCCCTGGACCACATCAAGAACATCATGGGCACCTCGATGGAGGCCCTGATCCACCACTTCAAGCTGGTGACCGAGGGGTTCAGGGTCCCGCCCGGACAGGCGTACGTGGCGGTCGAGTCGCCCAAGGGCGAGCTGGGCGCACATGTGGTCAGCGACGGCGGCACCCGTCCGTACCGCGTCCACTTCCGTGACCCGTCCTTCACCAATCTGCAGGCCGTGGCGGCGATGTGCGAGGGCGGCCAGGTCGCCGACGTGATCGTCGCCGTCGCGTCCATCGACCCCGTGATGGGAGGAGTGGACCGGTGACTGATGTCCAGCTCGGGATGCCGGAGCTGCCGGCCCCCGACTACCCGGCCGAGGTACGCGCCCGGCTCGAGGCGGACGCCCGGGAGGTGATCGCCCGCTACCCGGACAGCCGCAGCGCGCTGCTGCCGCTGCTGCACCTGGTGCAGTCCGAGGAGGGGCACGTCACCCGCACCGGCATGCGGTTCTGCGCCGAGATGCTGGACCTCACCACCGCCGAGGTCACCGCCGTCGCCACCTTCTACACGATGTACCGGCGGCGGCCCTCCGGCGACTACCAGGTGGGGGTGTGCACCAACACCCTGTGCGCGGTGATGGGCGGCGACGCGATCTTCGAGGAGCTGCAGAGCCACCTGGGGGTGGGCAACGGGGAGACCACCGAGGACGGCAAGGTCACCCTGGAGCACATCGAGTGCAACGCGGCCTGCGACTACGCACCCGTGGTGATGGTCAACTGGGAGTTCTTCGACAACCAGACCGTCGAGTCCGCCAAGCGGCTGGTCGACGATCTGCGGGCGGGCCGGACCGTCGAGCCGACCCGGGGCGCGCCGCTGTGCACCTACAAGGAGACCGCCCGCATCCTGGCCGGATTCCCGGACACGCGCCCCGGCGCCGTCGAGGCCGGCGGCTCCGCGGGGCCCGCCTCGCTGGTCGGGCTGCGGCTGGCCAAGGGGGAAGTGGCGCCCGGCCGGGTCGTCTCGCCGAGGTCCGCGGACGCCCCGCAGGACGAGTCGCCGCCGACGCACCCCAGCTCTCATGACGCGCCGCAGCGGACCTCCGCCTCCGATCCGCATCATCCGGCCGGTCCGGTCGCCGAGGAGGGGGAGTGATGACCGTGACAACCGAGATCAATGGGCACAGCCCCGAGAAGCTGCTGGCACCCGTGCTCTCCGCGTTCTGGGACCAGCCGAACTCCTGGACCCTGCGCACCTATCTGCGGCACGAGGGCTACGAGGGCATGCGCAAAGCCCTCGCCATGGACCCCGACGCGGTGATCGCGCTGGTGAAGGACGCGGGTCTGCGCGGCCGCGGCGGCGCGGGCTTCCCCACCGGAATGAAGTGGCAGTTCATTCCGCAGGGCGACGGCAAGCCGCACTATCTCGTCGTCAACGCGGACGAGTCGGAACCGGGCACCTGCAAGGACATCCCCCTTCTCTACGCCAACCCGCACGCCCTCATCGAGGGCATGATCATCGCCTGTCACGCCATCCGCTCCGAGCACGCCTTCATCTATCTGCGCGGTGAGGTCGTCCCCGTGCTGCGGCGGCTGCACGAGGCGGTTCGCGAGGCGTACGAGGCGGGCTACCTCGGCACCGCGGACCGGCGCGGGCAGAAGCTCGGGGTGGACGGACTGCCCGGTCTCGACATCACCGTGCACGCCGGCGCCGGCGCGTACATCTGTGGTGAGGAGACCGCGCTGCTGGACTCGCTCGAGGGACGCCGCGGCCAGCCCCGGCTGCGGCCTCCCTTCCCCGCGGTCGCCGGTCTGTACGCGTGCCCCACTGTTGTCAACAACGTCGAATCCATCGCCTCGGTTCCCTCGATCCTCAACAAGGGCAAGGAATGGTTCCGTTCGATGGGCAGCGAGAAGTCCCCGGGCTTCACGCTCTACTCGCTGTCCGGCCATGTGGCCAACCCCGGACAGTACGAGGGCCCGCTCGGGATCACCCTGCGCCAGCTGCTCGAGATGAGCGGCGGGATGCGCCCCGGCCACCGGCTGAAGTTCTGGACCCCGGGCGGCTCGTCCACCCCGCTGCTCACCGATGAGCACCTCGACGTCCCGCTGGACTACGAGGGCGTGGGCGCGGCCGGGTCGATGCTGGGCACCAAGGCGCTCCAGTGCTTCGACGAGACCACCTGCGTGGTGCGGGCCGTGACCCGCTGGACCGAGTTCTACGCGCACGAGTCCTGCGGCAAGTGCACACCCTGCCGCGAGGGCACGTACTGGCTGGTGCAGCTGTTGCGCGACCTCGAGGCCGGCAAGGGGCGCATGGACGACCTCGACAAGCTGGCGGACATCGCCGACAACATCAACGGCAAGTCCTTCTGCGCCCTCGGCGACGGCGCGGCCAGCCCCATCTTCTCCTCGCTGAAGTACTTCCGCGCGGAGTACGAGCAGCACATCACCGGCGGAGGCTGTCCGTTCGACCCGGCCAGGTCCACCGTCTGGGCCGACCAGCCGCGCTCCACTCACCTGGGGGTGAACGCATGACCGTGACCACCAACGCACCCTCGTCGGGCGGGGAGGCGGCGGTGCCGCGAGAGGATCTGGTCTCCGTCACCATCGACGGGATCGAGATCTCCGTCCCCAAGGGGACGCTGGTCATCCGGGCGGCCGAACTGCTCGGCATCGAGATCCCGCGGTTCTGCGACCATCCGCTGCTCGACCCGGCCGGCGCCTGCCGCCAGTGCATCGTGGAGGTGGAGGGCCAGCGCAAGCCGATGGCCTCCTGCACCATCACCTGCACCGACGGGATGGTCGTCAAGACGCAGCTCACCTCGCCGGTGGCCGAGAAGGCACAGCGCGGGGTGATGGAGCTGCTGCTGATCAACCATCCGCTGGACTGCCCGGTCTGCGACAAGGGCGGTGAATGCCCGCTGCAGAACCAGGCGATGAGCACGGGTTCGGCGGAGAGCCGCTTCGAGGGGCGCAAGCGCACCTTCGCCAAGCCGGTCCCGATCTCGGCCCAGGTGCTGCTGGACCGCGAGCGCTGTGTGCTGTGCGCGCGCTGCACCCGCTTCTCCAACCAGATCGCGGGCGACCCGATGATCGAGCTGCTGGAGCGGGGCGCGCTCCAGCAGGTGGGCACCGGCGAGGGCGACCCGTTCGAGTCGTACTTCTCCGGCAACACCATCCAGATCTGCCCGGTGGGCGCCCTGACCTCGGCGGCCTACCGCTTCCGCTCCCGCCCCTTCGACCTGGTCTCCTCGCCCAGCGTGTGCGAGCACTGCGCGGGCGGCTGCGCGACCCGCACCGACCACCGGCGCGGCAAGGTCATGCGGCGGCTGGCGGCGGACGACCCCGAGGTCAACGAGGAGTGGATCTGCGACAAGGGCCGCTTCGGCTTCCGCTACGCGCAGCTGCCGGACCGGCTCACCACCCCGCTGGTGCGCGACCGCGAGACCGGGAAGCTGGAGCCGGCGAGCTGGCCCGAGGCGCTGGCCGCGGCGGCGGCGGGGCTCGGCGCGGCGCGCGGCCGCACCGGCGTGCTCACCGGCGGCCGGCTGACCGTCGAGGACGCGTACGCCTACGCGAAGTTCGCGCGGCTCGCCCTGGACACCAACGACATCGACTTCCGCGCCCGTACGCACAGCGACGAGGAGGCCGACTTCCTGGCCACCCACATCGCGGGCCGGGGCCGTGACCTGGACGGCAGCGGGCTCACCTACACCGCGCTGGAGAAGGCCCCGGCCGTCCTGCTGGTCGGTTTCGAGTCCGAGGAGGAGTCGCCCGGCGTCTTCCTGCGGCTGCGCAAGGCGCACCGCAAGCGCGGACAGCGCACCTTCTCCCTGGCCACCCACGCCACCCGGGGACTGGAGAAGGCGGGCGGCACCCTGCTGCCGGCCGCCCCCGGCACCGAGACCGAGTGGCTGGACGCCATCGCGGGCCGCACCGGACTGGACGAGAGCGGGGAGCGGGCCGCCGAGGCGCTGCGCCAGGAGGGCGCGGTGATCATCGTGGGCGAGCGGCTGGCGTCCGTGGCCGGCGGGCTGACCGCCGCCGTACGGGCCGCCGCCGCCACCGGGGCCACGCTCGCCTGGATTCCGCGCCGGGCGGGCGAGCGGGGCGCGCTCGAGGCGGGGGCGCTTCCCGGGCTGCTGCCCGGCGGCCGCCCGGCCCACGATCCGCGGGCCCGCGAGGAGGTCGCCTCCGTCTGGGGGACCGCCGATCTTCCGCACCAGGTGGGCCGGGACACCGGCCAGATCATCGAGGCCGCGGCGGTCGGCGGGCTCGGCGCGCTGCTGGTCGCGGGCGTCCAGATCGCCGATCTGCCCGATCCGGCGCGGGCGCTGGAGGCGCTGGAGGCGGTGGACTTCGTGGTCAGCCTGGAACAGCGGCCCTCGGAGGTCACCGAGCGGGCCGATGTGGTGCTGCCGGTCGCGGCGGTCGTCGAGAAGCCGGGCACCTTCCTCAACTGGGAGGGCCGGGCCCGGCCGTTCGAGGCGGCGCTCAAGCCCGACCAGATGACCCGCCGTCACACCCTCCCGGACGCCCGGGTGCTGCACATGCTGGCCGACGCGCTGGACACGCCCCTGGACCTGCCGGACATCGAGGCCGTACGGGCCGAGATGGCCCGGCTCGGCACCTGGCAGGGCCCGCGCGCCACCGCCGCGCTGGAAACGGGCGGTCCGCTGCCCCGGCCGGCCGAGGGCGAGGCGGTGCTCGCCGGCCATCGGCTGCTGCTCGACCAGGGCCGGCTGCAGGAAGGCGATCCGGCGCTGGCGGCCACCCGCCACGCGGCCGTGGCCCGGCTCTCGGCGGCCACGGCGGACGAGGCGGGGGTCGAGGACGGCCAGCTGCTCCGCGTCACCGGCCCGGCCGGCTCCCTGCACCTGCCGCTGTGCGTCACCCCGATGCCCGACCGGGTGGTCTGGCTGCCGCTGGCCTCCGCCGGCGGCGGCGTCCAGCGCGATCTGGGGGCCCGCCCCGGCGATGTCGTCACGATCACTGCCCCCGCGACGGAGGTGACCCAGTGAACTACCTCGCCGCAGAGGACCTGTCGATGTTCGGCCGCGACCCGTGGTGGCTGATCCTGATCAAGGCCGTCTTCTGCTTCGCGTTCCTGATGGTGACGGTGCTCATCTCCATCGTCATGGAGCGCAAGGTGGTCGGCTGGATGCAGCTGCGCATCGGGCCCAACCGCCATGGGCCCTGGGGCATGCTGCAGTCCCTCGCGGACGGCGTGAAGCTGATGTTCAAGGAGGACGTGGTCGTCAAGGGCGCGGACAAGGTGGTCTACGTCCTGGCGCCGGTCGTCGCGGCCATCCCCGCCTTCATGGCGGTCGCGGTGATGCCGTTCGGCCCGGCCGGCGGCGAGGTCTCGGTCTTCGGGCACCGCACCGCGATGCAGCTGACCGATCTGCCGATCGCCGTCCTCTACATCCTCGCCACCGCCTCGGTCGGCATCTACGGCATCGTGCTGGCGGGCTGGTCCTCCGGCTCGACCTATCCGCTCCTGGGGGGCTTGCGCTCCTGCGCCCAGATGATCAGCTACGAGATCGCGATGGGGCTCTCCTTCGCGGCGGTCTTCCTCTACTCCGGGTCGATGTCGACCTCGCAGATCGTCGAATCCCAGCAGGACCGCTGGTACGCGGTGCTGCTGCCGGTCTCCTTCCTCATCTACATCGTCTCGATGATCGGTGAGACCAACCGGGCGCCCTTCGACATGCCGGAGTCCGAGGGCGACCTGGTCGGCGGCTTCAACACCGAGTACTCCTCGATCAAGTTCGCGATGTTCATGCTCGCCGAGTACGTCAACATGGTCACCGTCTCGATGGTCGCCGTCACCCTCTTCCTCGGCGGCTGGCGGGCGCCCTGGCCGATCAGCACCTTCTGGGAGGGCGCCAACCACGGCTGGTGGCCGCTGCTGTGGTTCCTCGGCAAGGTCGTCGCGTCGCTGTTCGTCTTCATCTGGGTGCGCGGCACGCTGCCGCGCGTCCGCTACGACCAGTTCATGAAGCTGGGCTGGAAGGTGCTCATCCCGATCTCGATGGTCTGGCTGATGCTGGTCGCCACCGTCCGGGCGCTGCGCAACGAGAACTACGACTACCAGGACATCGTGCTGTACGTGGGCGGTGCGGTGATCGCGCTGCTGCTGCTGTCCTTCGTGGTCGACTTCTTCCGCGACCGTTCGGCGCAGGCCGAGGCCGGAGCGGAACAGGGACCGGAGCCCGCCTTCGATCCGATGGCGGGAGGTTTCCCGGTGCCGCCGCTGCCCGGTCAGACCCTGCCGCCGGTACCCCGCCGACGTTCCCGCCGGGAGCGGGAGTTGATTGTCAGTGGTGGCCCCGACACTGTCAGTGACGGAAAGGAGGCCGATGGTGTCTGACTTCCAGAATCCGGTGGCCGGCTTCGGCGTGACCTTCAAGGCCATGTTCAAGAAGCGGCTCACCGAGCAGTACCCAGAGGAGAAGAAGCCCACCGCGCCCCGCTTCCACGGACGCCACCAGCTCAACCGGCATCCGGACGGGCTGGAGAAGTGCGTCGGCTGTGAGCTGTGCGCCTGGGCCTGCCCGGCCGACGCGATCTACGTGGAGGGCGCGGACAACACCGACGAGGAGCGCTACTCCCCGGGCGAGCGCTACGGCCGCGTCTACCAGATCAACTATCTGCGCTGCATCCTGTGCGGTCTGTGCGTCGAGGCGTGCCCCACCCGGGCGCTGACCATGACCAATGAGTACGAACTGGCCGACCGCAGCCGCGCCTCGCTCATCTACACCAAGGAGGAGCTGCTCGCGGGCCTGCAGGACGGGATGGTCGACACCCCGCACGCCATCTACCCCGGCATGGACGAGCAGGACTACTACCGGGGCCTGGTGACCGAGGCCGCGCCCGGGACCACCCGGCAGGCCGCGGTCAGCAAGGGCGAGACCCTCTCCGACCAGGCCGCGGGGAACGAGGAGGTGCAGGCATGAGCGGCGCTCTGGCCGCGGCGGCCTCCACCACCTCCACCGGTGAGGCATTCCAGTTCTGGGTGCTCGGCACCGTCGCCGTGATCGGCGCGCTGGGCACGGTCCTGATGCGCAAGGCCGTGCACAGCGCCCTGTGCCTGGCCGGCACCATGATCGTCCTGGCGGTGTTCTACCTCGCCAACGGCGCGTACTTCCTGGGCGTGGTCCAGATCGTGGTCTACACCGGCGCGATCATGATGCTCTTCCTCTTCGTGGTGATGCTGGTCGGTGTCACCGCCGCCGACTCCCTCAAGGAGACCTTGAAGGGGCAGCGCTGGCTCGCCGCCCTGTGCGGGCTCGGCTTCGGCATCCTGCTGTGCGCCGGGATCGGCAATGCCTCGCTGAAGACGTGGAACGGCCTGGGCCAGGCCAACTCCGGCGGCAATGTGGAGGGTCTGGCGGCCCTGGTCTTCACCAAGTACGTCTTCGCCTTCGAGATCACCGGCGCTCTGCTGATCACCGCCGCGGTCGGCGCGATGGTGCTGACCCACCGCGAGCGCACCGAGCGGGCCCGCAGCCAGCGCGAGCAGGCCGAGGCGCGGGTGCGCACCGGCCGGAACGTGCCGCCGCTGCCCGCCCCCGGCGTCTACGCCCGGCACAACGCGGTGGACATCCCCGGTCTGCTGCCCGACGGCACCCCCTCGGAGATGACCGTCAACGCGACGCTGCGCGGCCGGGGCCAGATCCGGGACGTCTCCGGTGAGGCGCTGGCCGAGCTGGCAGCCCTGGAGCGGCGCTCGCAGCGCTGGCTGGGCCGGGAGACCACCGGCGGCGGCAAGAAGGCCGGGGGCGCCCCGGAGGCGGAGAACGGGCGGGGTTCCCGGAGCGCCGAGAACGCCGAGAGCGCGGAGAACGCCGAGAACGCCGAGAACGCCGGGCATTCGAGGGGAGTCGCCAAGTGAATCCGGTCAACTACCTCTACCTGGCCGCCCTGTTGTTCACCATTGGTGCGGCCGGCGTCGTGATCAGGCGGAACGCGATCGTCCTCTTCATGTGCGTCGAGCTGATGCTGAACGCGTGCAACCTGGCGTTCGTCACCTTCTCCCGGCTGCACGGCAATCTCGACGGCCAGATCATCGCCTTCTTCACGATGGTCGTCGCGGCGGCGGAGGTCGTGGTCGGTCTCGCGATCATCGTGACCGTCTTCCGCTCCCGCCACTCGGCCTCGGTCGACGACGCCAGCCTGATGAAGCTCTAGAAGGGGTCGCGTTCAAGTGGAGAACCTCATCGGATTCCTCGTCGCGGCACCGCTGCTCGGCGCGGCCCTGCTGCTGTGCGGGGGGCGGCGGCTGGACGGCAAGGGCCACTACATCGGCACGCTGCTCGCCGCGGCCTCCTTCGTGATCGGCGCGGTGCTCTTCGCCGAGATGCTCGGCCGCGGCGAGCACGACCGGGCCCTGCACAGCAAGGTCTTCAGCTGGATCCCGGTGGGCGGCTTCCGGGCGGACGTCGCCTTCCAGCTCGACCAGCTGTCGATGACCTTCGTCCTGCTGATCACCGGTGTGGGCACGCTGATCCACATCTACTCGATCGGCTATATGGAGCACGACGAGCGCCGCCGCCGCTTCTTCGGCTATCTCAACCTCTTCCTCGCGGCCATGCTGCTGCTCGTCCTCGCCGACAACTACCTGCTGCTGTACGTCGGCTGGGAGGGCGTCGGTCTCGCCTCCTACCTGCTCATCGGCTTCTGGCAGCACAAGCCCAGTGCGGCGACGGCGGCCAAGAAGGCGTTCATCGTCAACCGCGTGGGCGATGTGGGCCTGTCGATCGCGATCATGCTGATGTTCACGACGTTCGGCACCTTCACCTTCGCCCCGGTGCTGACGGACGCGGACCACGCGAGCGAGGGCAAGCTCACCGCGATCGGGCTGATGCTGCTGCTCGCCGCCTGCGGCAAGTCGGCCCAGGTGCCGCTGCAGTCCTGGCTCGGGGACGCGATGGAGGGCCCGACCCCGGTCTCGGCCCTGATCCACGCGGCGACCATGGTGACCGCGGGCGTGTACCTGATCACCCGCTCCGGCCCGATCTTCGAGGGCGCACCGGACGCCCAGGCCGCGGTGGTCACGGTCGGCGCGGTCACGCTCCTCTTCGGTGCGATCGTCGGTTGTGCCAAGGACGACATCAAGAAGGCCCTGGCCGGGTCCACCATGTCGCAGATCGGTTACATGATCCTGGCCGCCGGGCTCGGCCCGATCGGCTACGTCTTCGCGATCATGCACCTGGTGACCCACGGCTTCTTCAAGGCGGGGCTCTTCCTCGGGGCCGGATCGGTCATGCACGCCATGAACGACGAGGTCGACATGCGCAAGTACGGCGGCCTGCGGACGTACATGCCGATCACCTTCGTCACCTTCGGGCTCGGCTACCTCGCGATCATCGGCTTCCCCGGGCTGTCCGGCTTCTGGTCCAAGGACAAGATCATCGAGGCGGCGTTCGCCAAGGGCGGCACCGAGGGCTGGATCCTGGGCGGTGCGGCCCTGCTGGGCGCGGCCATCACCGCGTACTACATGACGCGGGTGATGCTGCTGACCTTCTTCGGCGAGAAGCGCTGGGGCACCACCCCGTCGCCGGACGAGCCCAGTGCCGAGCCCGCCGCCGAATCGGCCGGGGCACATGCCGAGCCGCATCCGCACGAGTCGCCGAAGTCCATGACCATCCCCATGATCGTGCTGGCCGTGGGATCGGTCTTCGCGGGCGGGCTGTTCAGCCTCAACGACGCGTTCCTGACGTGGCTGGAGCCGGTCACCGGCCACAGCCACGGCGACTCCCCGCTCAGTGCCGCGGCGGTCACCGCCGGGACGATGGTGGTGCTGGCGATCGGTGTCGCGCTCGCCTGGGCGCAGTACGGGCGCCGCCCGGTGCCGCGGACCGCCCCGCGCGGATCCCTGCTCACCCGGGCCGCCCGGCGCGATCTGCTCCAGGACGACTTCAACCATGTCGCGCTCGTCAAACCCGGCCAGTACCTGACCCGCGGTCTGGTCTATCTCGACCACAAGCTGGTCGACGGGGTGGTCAACGGCACCGCGGCCTCGGTCGGCGGGCTCTCCGGCCGGCTGCGGAGGCTCCAGAACGGCTACGCCCGGACGTACGCGGTCTCGATGTTCGGCGGTACGGCGGTGCTCATCGCCGCGACCCTGCTGATGAGGGCGGTCTGAGTCATGTCATTTCCCCTGCTGACGGCCACGGCCGTGGTGCCCGCGCTCGGTGCGGTCGCCACCGCCGCCGTGCCCGCCGCCAAGCGCGCCGCCGCCAAGTGGGTGGCGCTGGGCTTCTCCCTGGCCACGCTCGTCCTCGCGGCGATCGTGCTGGTCCGCTTCGACCCCGGCGGCGCTCACTTCCAGCTCACCGAATCCCATGCCTGGATCAAGGACTTCGGGGTCCGCTACGAACTGGGCGTGGACGGGATCGCGGTCGCGCTGATCGCGCTCACCGCGGTGCTCATCCCCTTCATCATCCTGGCGGGCTGGCATGACGCCGATCCGCTCGAAGGCGCCCGCCCCAATCGCCGCTGGCGGCCCACCCAGGGCTTCTTCGCGCTGATCCTGCTGGTCGAGGCGATGGTGGTGATCTCCTTCGAGGCCACCGACGTCTTCCTCTTCTACATCTTCTTCGAGGCCATGCTGATCCCGATGTACTTCCTCATCGGGGGCTTCGGGGACCGGGCCGGGGGGCGCTCGGAGGAGGAGACGGCCACTCAGCGCTCCTACGCCGCGGTGAAGTTCCTGCTCTACAACCTGGCGGGCGGGCTGATCATGCTGGCCGCGGTGGTCGGTCTGTACGCGGCCACCGCCGACCACCTCGGCAGCGGCACCTTCTCGTTGCAGGAGATCGTCCAGGCACGGGCGGCCGGCCGGCTGGACCTGGCGTCCGGCACCGAGCGGCTGCTGTTCCTCGGCTTCTTCTTCGCCTTCGCGGTGAAGGCGCCGCTGTGGCCGCTGCACACCTGGCTGCCGAACGCGATGGGGGAGTCCACCGCCCCGGTCGCCGTGCTGATCACCGCGGTCGTCGACAAGGTCGGCACCTTCGCGATGCTCCGCTTCTGCCTCCAGCTCTTCCCGGAGGCCAGCACGTGGGCCACCCCGGCGATCATGGTCCTCGCGCTCATCAGCATCATCTACGGGGCGCTGCTGGCGATCGGCCAGCGGGACATCAAGCGGCTGATCGCCTACGCCTCGATCTCCCACTTCGGCTTCATCATCCTGGGCATCTTCGCGATGACCACCCAGGGCCAGGGCGGCGCCACCCTCTACATGGTCAATCACGGTGTCTCCACGGCCGCGCTGATGCTGGTGGCCGGGTTCCTGATCACCCGGCGCGGTTCGCGGCTCATCGAGGACTACGGCGGGGTGCAGAAGGTCGCCCCGGTGCTCGCCGGCACCTTCCTGATCGGCGGGCTCGCCACCCTCTCGCTGCCCGGACTCGCGCCGTTCATCAGCGAGTTCCTGGTCCTGGTCGGCACGTTCAGCCGTTACCCGGCGTTCGGCGTGATCGCGACCGTCGGCATCGTGCTGGCGGCGCTCTACGTCCTGATCCTCTACCAGCGCACCATGACCGGTCCGGTGAAGGCCGAGGTGCGGTCCATGCCCGATCTGCGGGTGCGCGAGCTGGTCGTCGTGGCCCCGCTCATCGCGCTGCTGATCTTCCTCGGGGTCTATCCCAAGCCGCTGGCCGACATCGTCAACCCGGCGGTCGGCCACACGCTGTCCGTGGTGGACAAGAAGGATCCCAAGCCCGAGCACCCCGTCACCGACGCGGGCTGGTTCCATTACGGTCCGGCGTCCGAGGGTGCTTCCCACGACGGTGCTTCCGGAGGTGCCAAGTGACCCACGCGGCCACTGTCCACAGCCTGTGGACAACAGCGGCGGCGGCGCCCGACAAGATTCCGTCGCCCGATATCGAGTACGGCCAGCTGTCGCCCACGCTGATCGTGCTCGGCGCCGCGATCGTCGGCGTTCTGATCGAGGCGTTCCTTCCGCGCCGGCAGCGCTATGCCGCACAGCTGTTCGTCTCGGTGGTCGCCCTGGCCGCGGCCTTCGCCGCCGTGATCGGCCTCGCGGCCGGCGACTACGGCACCAGCAAGGCCCGGGTCGCGGCCATGGGCGCGATCGCGGTCGACGGGCCGGCGCTCTTCCTCCAGGGCACCATTCTCCTGGTCGCGCTGGTGGCGGTGTTCACCTTCGCCGAGCGGCGGCTGGACCCGGTGGCGCACGGAAACCGTGTCGACTCCTTCGCGGCGCAGGCCGCCGCCGTGCCCGGCGGCGATGCCGAGAAGGCCGCCGTCAAGGCCGGTTTCACCACCACCGAGGTCTTTCCGCTGGTCCTCTTCGCGGTCGGCGGCATGCTGGTCTTCCCGTCCGCCAACGACCTGCTGACGCTCTTCGTGGCGCTGGAGGTCTTCTCCCTGCCGCTGTACGTGCTGTGCGCGCTCGCCCGGCGCCATCGCATGCTGTCGCAGGAGGCCGCCGTCAAGTACTTCCTGCTGGGCGCCTTCTCCTCGGCGTTCCTGCTCTTCGGCATCGCCCTGCTGTACGGCTACGCGGGCACGGTCACCTACGCCGGGATCGCGGACGTGGTCGACGGCCAGGTCAGGAACGTCACCCCGGCGCTCGCCGGGACCATGGGCAACGACGCGCTGCTGCTGATCGGCGGGGCGATGGTGCTGATGGGGCTGCTGTTCAAGATCGGCGCGGTGCCGTTCCACATGTGGACCCCGGACGTCTACCAGGGCGCCCCCACCCCGGTGACCGGCTTCATGGCGGCGGCCACCAAGGTCGCGGCCTTCGGCGCGCTGCTGCGGCTGCTGTACGTCGTACTGCCGGGGCTGCGCTGGGACTGGCGGCCGGTGATGTGGGGCGTCGCCATCGTCACCATGCTGGGCGGTGCGATCGTGGCCGTCACCCAGACCGATGTGAAGCGGCTGCTGGCGTACTCCTCGATCGCCCACGCCGGGTTCATCCTGGCCGGTGTCATCGCCACCACCCCCGAGGGCATCTCCTCCGTCCTCTTCTACCTCGCCGCGTACTCCTTCGTGACCCTCGGCGCCTTCGCGGTGGTCACCCTGGTGCGGGACGCGGGCGGCGAGGCCACCCACCTGTCCAAGTGGGCCGGGCTCGGGCGCCGTTCGCCCCTGGTGGCCGCCGTCTTCGCGGTGTTCCTGCTGGCCTTCGCCGGTATCCCGCTGACCAGCGGCTTCGCCGGGAAGTTCGCGGTCTTCAAGGCGGCGGCCGACGGCGGCGCCGGCGCGCTGGTGGTGATCGGTGTGATCTCCTCGGCGATCGCCGCGTTCTTCTACATCCGGGTGATCGTGCTGATGTTCTTCAGCGAGCCGCGCACGGACGGCCCGTCCGTGGCGGTGCCGAGCCCGCTGACCTCGTCGGCCATCGCGATCGGCGTGGCGGTCACGCTGGTCCTGGGCGTTGCCCCGCAGTACTTCCTGGACCTCGCGAGCCAGGCGGGGGTCTTCGTCCGGTAGGCCCGGCAGGCCCGGTAGGTCCGGTGGCGGGCAGCGGATCCGGGACACCCGGACGCACCGACGCCGCTGACCGGCAGTCATGAGGGCTGCCGGTCAGCGGCGTCGGTGCGTCGAAGGCTCTCCCCCTCCCGCCCCCGTCCGGCGGGGCCACGTTCGTTCCCGCTGGTGGCGGAGCGGATCGGCGAACCCCCGGCGCGGGGGCGCGCCAGGGGCTCGAAGGTGTGGACCGGTGTCCGGCGCGGTGTCTCAGCCGGTCGGGAGGTCGGTCGGCAGGTTGGTCGGGATGTCGGACGGGAGGCCGGAGGGGAACGACGTCGGAAGGCCCGAGGGCAGGTCACTGGGCGAGGCGGCCTTGGTGAACGTGTCGTTCTCGGCCAGCGCGTCCCAGTCGACCGTGAGGGTCTTGCCGTCCGCGCTGGGGGTGACCTTGCCCGCGGAGCGGTCGGTGTTCCCGTCGGCGCACTTGAGCATCAGCATCTTCCCGCCCATGTCGGTGTACTCACCGGTGCAGGTGTGCTTGCCGGCGATCAGGACGGCCTTCTCGCCGCTGATCGACAGGATGACGGCCCCGTCACCGGACTTGGCCACGTAGGCGCCCGTGACCTTCGCGTCCGCGCCCCCCTCCGCCGGGGCGCTCGACGCGGAGGAGGTCTCCTTGGACGCGTCCTTCTCGTCGTCGCCACCGTCACTGCCACATGCGGTCAGCAGCAGGGCGGCCGCCGCCACCGCGCCGGCCATGCTCACTGCCTTCTTCACGTTCTTCTCCTCGATTGGTGGGGCAGGAGCACGACAAATTAGCAGCCGGTCAGGGCATGGCCGGGACGACCTGGCCGGCCACCTCGCCCAGGCCGATGCGGGTGCCCTGCGGGCCCGGTGCCCAGGCCGTGATGGTCACTTCGTCACCGTCCTCCAGGAAGGTCCGGGTGCCGTCGGGGAGGCGCAGGGGCTCGCGGCCTCCCCAGGTGAGTTCGAGGAGACAGCCGAGCTCGTCCGGGCGCGGACCGCTGACCGTGCCGGAGGCGAAGACGTCGCCGGTGCGCAGCGAGGCGCCGTTCACCGTCAGGTGCGCGAGCTGCTGGGCCGCGGTCCAGTACATGGCGGAGAAGGGCGGGCGGGAGACGGTGTGGCCGTTGAGGGCGACCTCGATGCGCAGATCCAGTCCGCCGGGCTCGCCGGAGCTGTCGTCGAGGTAGGGGAGGGGCGGGACGTCGCGGGCGGGAGGGCCGGTGCGGGCGGCGGCGAGGGCCTCCAGCGGGGTGACCCATGCGGCGAGGGAGGTGGCGAAGGACTTGCCGAGGAAGGGGCCGAGCGGGCGGTACTCCCATGCCTGGATGTCGCGTGCGGACCAGTCGTTGAGCAGGCAGACGCCGAAGACGTGATCGTGGAACCCCGAGAGGGGCACCGGTGTATTCACAGTGGAAGGGGCGCCGACGACGAAGGCCACCTCCGCTTCGAAGTCGAGGCGGCGGGAGGGGCCGAAGACCGGAGTGGGGGAGGAAACGTGTGGTGCGGAGGTATCGGCCGGGGGCAGGTGCTGGCCCCGTGGGCGGACGACGGGCGTGCCCGAGACGAGGATGGTGCCGGCCCGGCCGTGGTAGCCGATCGGCATGTGCTTCCAGTTGGGGGTGAGCACATCGCCGTCGGGGCGGAGGATCCTGCCCGCGTTGGTGGCGTGGTGTTCGCTCGCGTAGAAGTCGACGTAGTCGGCCACCTCGAAGGGGAGATGGAGGGTGAGGGTGGCCAGCGGGTGCATCAGCGGCTCGATGGCCGGCCGGTGCGCCGGGTCGGTGAGCCAGCCGAGCACCTCGGCGCGGACGGCCTGCCAGACCGGGCGTCCCGCGGCCATCAGCGGGTTGAGGGTGCCCGCGCCCAGCAGCTCGGCGTGCGGGGAGGCGGTGGCGGCCGCGGCGGCTCCGGCGTCCAGCACATGGTCTCCGTAGCGCACCCCGATTTTCCGCAGATGAGGAGCGTGCGGCGGGGTGAAGACGCCATAGGGGAGGTTGTGCGGGCCGAAGGGGTCGCCTTCGGGCAGGTCCAGGGGGGATCGCTGCGGCATCGGGGCTGTCTCGCCTTCTCCTCGGCACTGTGGGGGCGCAGGCCACACCCTAAGCGCGGGAGGGCCGGCGCCGCGGCCGGCGAACGAGCAGGGGCCGCACGGGCTGTGTGTCCGGCACGGGGTGCCCACGCCCGGGGGCGCCTTGCCCGCCGCCCATGCCGATGGGAAGGCGTTCGCGGCGAGGTGCGGGTCACCCGGGGGCCGGGGATCGGCCGGGTCGCCGTGCGGGAGGACGGCCGGCCGGTGCTCACCCTTGAGCGGGGGCGCCGGTCAGGTGAGTCGGCGGCCGTCGACCGTGTGCCGGGCGCGACGGGCGACCGGATGGGCCGCGCGGCGCCGGGCTTCCCCGGGCCCGGGATCCGTGCCGAACCGGTCACCGGCCCCGGAGGGCCCCGGCCCGGCGTGGGGCACGGCTCGGTCGGTTCCGGGGTTTCACGCCCGGCCCGGCGTGGGGCACGGCTCGGTCGGTTCCGGGGTTCCACGTCCGGCCCGGCGTGGGGCACGGCTCGGTCGGTTCCGGGGTTCCACGCCCGGCCCGGCGCCGGACACGGCTCGCCGGCCCCGGGGCTCCACCTCACCGGACCGCCCGCGGCGGTGGGTTTCGGCCCGGTGACGCGGTCCGCCCGCGGCACGGAGTGCGCGTCACCACGGCCGGCGAGGGCGGGTGGGCGCCGCGTACGGACGGGTGCCCCGCGCCCGCGGCCCCGGGCCTGTCCGTCAGGCCCCGGACGGCCCGGCCGAGGGCCGCTCCGGACGGCCGGCCCGGATGGCCGATTGGGGGCTGGGGCATGAATGATCTGCGGCGATCGCGATACCGCGGTGTGAAGTGGTCGGTTCGGGAGAGAACGGTGAGAGGTGCTACAAGGCGGGAAGGCGCCCACAGTGATCGATACCCGACCGGATACGCTGCCTGATGGTGGAGGCAGCGACACATCGACATTCGCGTCATTCGCAGGCAGACAGGAGTACCCCGTGAGCTTCGTCGGGCCCTTTGGGCTGAGCGTGCGGGACCGGACTCTGGAAGCCGACACCCAGGCCGGGCTGACAGCGGTCGAGGAGGGCCTGCTGGAGGCCACCAAGAGCGATGTCCCCTTCATCACCGAGGCCGCCCAGCATCTGGTGCGGGCCGGTGGGAAGCGTTTCCGGCCCCTGCTGGTGCTGCTGGCCGCGCAGTTCGGTGACCCCCATGCGCCCGGTGTGGTGCCCTCGGCCGTCGTCGTCGAGCTCACCCATCTGGCGACGCTGTACCACGACGATGTGATGGACGAGGCGGAAGTGCGGCGTGGCGTCGCCAGCGCCAACGCCCGCTGGGACAACTCGGTGGCGGTCCTCACCGGCGACTTCCTCTTCGCCCGCGCCTCGCACATCCTGGCCGACCTCGGCCCCGAGGCGGTACGGATCCAGGCCGAGGCGTTCGAGCGGCTGGTCACCGGCCAGATCCTGGAGACGGCGGGCCCCCGCGACGGCCGGGACCCGGTCGAGCACTACCTGGATGTGCTGGCCGGCAAGACGGGTTCGCTGATCGCCGTCTCCGGGCGGTTCGGCGCGATGATGGCGGGCGCCGACGAGACCATCGTCAGCGTCCTGACCCAGTACGGCGAGCGGCTCGGCATGGCCTTCCAGCTCGCCGACGACCTGCTGGACATCGCCAGCGACAGCCATGAGTCCGGCAAGACCCCCGGCACCGACCTGCGCGAGGGCGTCGCCACCCTGCCCGTGCTCTATCTGCGGGCGCAGGCCGAGGCGACCGGCTCCGCCGATGACCGCGAGCTGTGCGAACTGCTCGCGGGCGATCTCACCGACGACGGGCGCCATGCCGAGGTGCTGCGGCGGCTGCGCGTCCATCCGGCACTGGAGCAGGCCCGCGAGATCACGATCCGGTACGCGGCGGAGGCCCGTTCGATGCTGGCGCCGCTGCCCGAGGGCCCGGCCAAGGCGGCTCTCGAGGGGCTGTGCGACGCGGTGGTCCACCGGGCGGGCTGACGTCCCGAGGGGGCACCGCGGTGCCCCCTCCGTCCCTGACTCCCGGCGGAGCGCGTCATACCCGAGCATTACGCCGAGGTGATCCTGCGGGCTGACGCGCCACCTCGATCGATTTGGTGGGATGAAAAGACCACCACATGGCGGGATCGGGTGACAATGGCCCGAGAGGTGGACGAGTGCAAGCTGACAAAACCGCCGCCGACGACGGAGGTAGAGCACATATGGCACGGATCCGACCGACACAGGTCGCCGACGACGGCTTCTGGGACGAAGAGCGGCCATCACGGGGCAAGAAGGCCGCCCGGTACGCCGCCCCGGTCGCGGTCGCGGGCATCGCGGCGGCGACCATAGGACTGGTCCCGGCGCTCGCCAGCACCGGTGACCCCGATCTGCCGAAGATCTCGGCGCAAGAGCTCATCGGCAAGATGGCGGCGGCGGACGCCGAGCAGCTGTCCGGTTCGGTGAAGATCACCACAGATCTGGGCATCCCCTCGCTCCCCGGCGGCGGCTCCATCGCCGACCTCGGCGGGGCCCGGGGCGGCGACGCGTCCGCCTCGCCCGACTCCCGGCTGCTGGAGCTGGTGTCCGGCTCCCACACCCTGCGGGTGGCCGCCGACGGCCCCGACAAGCAGCGGGTCTCGATCGTCGAGAACGCCGCCGAGTACAGCGTGATCCACAACGGCGACGAGGTCTGGGCGTACGACAGCGGGAGCAACTCCGCCTATCACTCCACCGCCCCCCAGGGCGACAAGGCCAAGGGCGACCACCGGCAGGACCTGCCGAAGGACCTGCGGGACGCCACGCCCCAGGAGATCGCCAAGAAGGTGCTCGCCTCCGTGGACGACACCACCGATGTGACGGTCGACGGCACCTCCCGGGTCGCCGGGCGGGACGCGTACGAGCTGCTGATCAAGCCCAAGCAGAACAGCGACTCCACGATCGGGTCCGTCCGCATCGCGGTGGACGCGGAGAACGGCGTTCCGCTGAAGTTCACCCTCGCCCCCAAGAGCGGCGGCAAGGCGGCCATCGACGTGGGCTTCACCAAGGTGGACTTCGGCAAGCCCAAGGCCGGTACCTTCGACTTCACCCCGCCCAAGGGCGCCAAGGTCGAGGAGCCCAAGACCGGCCGGCACGGCGCCAAGGACTTCGGGGCCAAGGAGTTCAAGGACGCCCAGGGCGCCCTGTCCGGGCTGAACGTCATCGGCAAGGGCTGGGACTCGGTCGCCCGGCTCGACACCCCCGGCGCCGCAGCGGTGCCCACGGCGCCCGGCGGTGACAGCGGCCCGGGTGCGGCCTCCGGCTTCCTCAGCGGCTTCGGCAAGAAGGTCAAGGGCGACTTCGGCTCCGGCACCGTGTTCAGCACCCGGCTGGTGAACGCGCTGCTCACCGACGACGGCAAGGTCTTCGTCGGCGCGGTCGACAAGGACGCCCTGGTCAAGGCCGCCGACGCGGCCAAGTGAGGCACTGGGCCCACAGGGCCCGGACATGACGCATGACGAAGGGGAGCCCGTGGAGCAGCGGTCCGTCGAGGACGACGCCGCGGTGGAGACCCGCGGGCTCACCAAGCGTTACCGGGGCGGACAGGTCGCGGTCGACGCGCTCGACCTGTCCGTGCCGCGGGGCAGCGTCTTCGGCTTCCTCGGGCCCAACGGGTCGGGGAAGACGACGACCATCCGCATGCTCATGGGCCTGATCGAGCCCACCTCGGGCAGGGCCCGGCTGCTCGGCGAGCCGATGCCGCGCGCCGCCCGGAGCGTGCTGCCGAGGGTGGGCGCCCTCATCGAGGGCCCCGCCCTCTACCCCTTTCTGACCGGCCGCGACAATCTGCTGCGCTTCGATGCCGCGGACCCCACCGCCGACCCCCGCACCCGCGCCACCCGGGTCGCGGCCGCCCTGGACCGGGTCGGGCTGGCCGCCGCGGCCGGGAAGAAGGCCCGCGCCTACTCGCTCGGCATGAAACAGCGCCTGGGCCTGGCCGCCGCACTGCTCCAGCCGCGTGAGCTGCTGGTCCTGGACGAGCCGACCAACGGCCTCGATCCGCAGGGCATGCGCGAGATCCGCGCCCTGGTGCGGGAACTGGCCGAGGACGGCACCACCGTCTTCCTCTCCTCACACCTCCTCGATGAGATCGAACAGGTGTGCACGCACGCCGCCGTCATGGCCCAGGGCCATCTGATCGCCCAGGGCACGGTGGCCGAGCTGGCGGCCGGCAGCCGCGGCAGGCTGGCCGTCACCACCCCGGACCCGGCGGACGCGGTCCGGGTGCTCAAGGAGCACGGGGTGACGGATCTGGTGGTCCTGGACGAGCGGGTCTCCGGTGAGCTGCCGGTGCCCGGACCCGGCGCCGACGACACACCGCTGGAGCTGGCCGATCTCAACGCTGCCTTGGTGCGCGCCGGGGTACGGGTCCGGGCCTTCGGGGCCGAACGCGCCTCGCTCGAGGACGCCTTTGTCGCGCTGACCGGGGAGGGCTTCGATGTCGCGGGCTGAGGAACGGAAGGCGGCGGGCACGGGCGCACCGGAACCGGCCGGTACGGGCGCACGGGAGGCGGGCGACTCCCGGGTACGGGGGGTGGGCGTCGGGTCCCGCGCGCCGGAGGCAGGCGAGTCCTGCGCGGCGGAGGCAGGGGAGTCCCGTGTACCGGAGGCGGGTGTTGGGTCCCGAGCGCGGGGTGCGGCCGAGACCCGCGCGGCGGAGGCAGGGGAGTCCTGCGTACCGGAGGCGGGTGTTGGGTCCCGAGCGCGGGGTGCGGCTGACTCCCGCGTACCGGAGGTGGGCGTCGGGTCCCGGGCGGCGGAAGCGGCCGAGTCCCGGGCGGCGGAGGCGGCCGGTACCGGTTTGCGGGACGGGGCCCGCACCGGCGGACGGGACGCGTACGGCACCGGCGCATCCGGCGGGGAGAGGGGCGGCACGCGCCGCCCGAGCCCGCTGTGGGCCCTGGCGCTCTTCCGCTCCGAGCTGACCACCACCCTCCGCCGCTGGCGAACCCGCGCCCTGCTCGGGGTGCTCGCGCTGATCCCGATCCTCATCGGCGTCGCGGTGAAGATCGAGACGAGCGATGGCGGAAACCTCGGCGGCGGCCACGCGGGAGACGGACAGGGCCCCGCCTTCTTTTCCCAGATCACCAACAACGGGATCTTCCTGGTCTTCGCCTCACTGGCGGCGACGCTGCCGGTCTTCCTGCCGATGGTGATCGGAGTGATCGCCGGTGACGCCATCGCCGGTGAGGCGGGCGCCGGGACGCTGCGCTATCTGCTGGTCGCCCCCGCCGGGCGGACCCGGCTGCTGCTGGCCAAATTCACCACCACCATGGCCTTCTGCCTGATCTCGACCCTGATCGTGGCCCTCTCGGGCCTGGTGACCGGGGCGCTGCTCTTCCCCCTCGGCGATGTCACGCTGATCTCGGGCATCACCGTCCCGTTCGAGGAGGCCCTGCTCCGGGCCCTCGGCGTGGCGGCCGTGGTGGCGCTGTCGCTGGTCGGGATCGCGACGGCGGGGCTGTTCATCTCCACCCTGACCAACAGCGGGATCGCGGCCATGGCCACGACCGTGGGGCTGGTGGTCACCGTGCAGATCCTGGACACCATCCCGCAGCTGCACGCGATCCACCCGTACCTCTTCCCGCACTACTGGCTCAGCTTCGCCGATCTCCTCCGCGAGCCGGTCTACTGGGACCAGCTGATCAAGAACATGGGGTTGCAGGGGCTGTACGTGGCCGTGTTCGGCTCGGCGGCCTGGGCCCGGTTCACCGCGAAGGACATCACAGCCTGAGCCGGTGCGCCGGTGCCCTGTCTGCGCCGGTGCCCTGTCTGAGCCACTGTGTCGGTGGAGCCGAACACGGCACGTCATCCGGATTCCGAGGTTCTGAGGGGCTGAGGTCCCGAAATTCCGGGACCGCGGATCAGGCGCCGCCGAGCGTCCAGACCGCGTAGGCGATGGCGTCGCTGTTGCGGTCCAGGGCGGTGTCGTTGATGTTGCTCGAGGTGTCACAGGAGCGGTGGTAGCAGCGGTCGAACGCCTGGCCGGAGGTGCCGCCCCACTTCTGGGCCTGGGCGGCGGTCTTGATGTAGTCGGCGCCGCTGAAGAGACCGCCCACCGGAATCCCCACGTTCTTGAACGGCGCGTGGTCGGAGCGGCCGTCGCCCTCGGTCTCGATCTCGGTGGGGATGCCCTTGGCGGAGAAGAACGCCTTGAACACCGACTCGATCCCGGGATCGTCGTCATAGACGAAGTAGCCGGGGTTGGGCGAACCGATCATGTCGAAGTTGAGATATCCGTCGATCTTCGCCCGTTCGGCGGACGACAGGTTGTTGATGTAGTAGCGGGAGCCGACCATCCCCAGCTCCTCGGCGCCCCACCAGGCGAACCGCAGATGCTTGGTGGGCTTCGCGCCCTGGCGGGAGACGGTGAGCGCGGTCTCCAGGATCGCGGCGGAGCCCGAGCCGTTGTCGTTGATCCCGGGGCCCGCGGTGACGGAGTCGAGGTGGGCGCCGGAGAACACCACGTTGTTGGTGTCGCCGCCGGGCCAGTCGGCGATGAGGTTGTAGCCGGTGGCGCCGGAGGAGGTGAACTGCTGGACGGTGGTGGTGTACCCGGCGGCGTCCAGCTTGCCCTTGATGTAGTCGAGCGACGCCTTGTAGCCGGGGCGGCCGTGGGCGCGGTTGCCGCTGTTGGCGGTGGCGATGGACTGCAGCTGGGCCAGATGGGCCTTCACGTTGGCCAGGGAGATGTCCGGCGCCGCGAGGGCGGTGCGGGCGTCCGCCGCGTGCTGGGCCGGTGCGGCGGCCGAGGTGGCGGGGGCCGCCGACACCAGGGCGGCGATCGCCGTACCGGCGGCGGCCACGGCGGCCGTGCGGCGTATCAAGGATCTTCGGGGGCGGCGCTCGGCGCATGACGACATGGGGGGCTCCGGTTCCGAACGAGGACAGGACGGAATGACGTGACGCGGTGTGGTGCACGTGCCCGTGGGGCGATGGAGCGGCGAAACGGCGGTGCGGTGAAGCAGAGACGCGGTGAACTGACCGTGCGGTGAAGCGACCGTGCGGTGAAGCGGTGGTGGCGCGACGCTGATGTTCCGGGCGTGACTGACTCCGCGTCAAGGGCGGAAACCGGACATCACGCGCCGGATATCGGTCCCGGCCGGGTATCGGGCACGGCGGCCTCCGCCGCGCCGGTGCCGGGGGCGGCATCGAACGCATCCAATGCATCGGAGGCATCACATGCATCCAATGCATCGGTTGCATCAGAAGTATCCGTTTGCGTCAGAGGTATCCGTTGCATGGGATGCATCGGTCTCCGGCGTCGCCGCTGCCGTTGCCGACAGCACGGCCGCCCGCGCCGCGGCTGCGGCCAGCTCCCGCCGCCCCCGCCGGGCGGTGCTCAGCGCGTCCCAGGTGAGCAGGGCGAGGGCGAGCCAGACGAGGGCGAAGCCCGCCCACCGCTCCGGTGGCATCGACTCGTGGAAGACGGCGAGCCCGAGGACGAACTGGAAGGTCGGCGCTACGTACTGCAGCATCCCGATCACCGAAAGCGGCAGCCGCACCGCCGCGGCCCCGAAGCAGATCAGCGGCAGCGCCGTGACGAATCCGCAGCTCGCCAGCAGTGCCGCATGCCCGGCGCCCTCGCTCGCGAACGTGCTGCCGCCATGCGCCCCGAGCCAGAGCAGGAAGCCGAGCGCGGGCAGGAACTGCACGGCGGTCTCGGCGGCCAGCGACTCCAGCCCGCCCAGTCCGATCCGCTTCTTGGCCAGGCTGTAGGTGGCGAAGCTGAGGGCGAGGGTGAGCGCGATCCACGGCAGCTTGCCGTAGCCCACCGACAGCACGCCCACGGCCACCGCACCGACCCCGACCGCCGCCCACTGCGCCGGCCGCAGCCGCTCACGCAGCAGCAGCACTCCGAAGGCGATGCTGACCAGCGGGTTGATGAAGTATCCGAGCGCGGTCTCCACCACGTGCCCGCTGTTGACGCCCCAGATGTAGAGACCCCAGTTGACCGAGATCACGGTCGCGGCGAGGGCGATCATGCCCAGCCGTCCGGGCTGCCGCAGCAGCGGCCGTACCCAGCTCCAGCGGCGCAGCACCAGCAGCACCAGCCCGACCGCCGCCAGGGACCACACCATCCGGTGGGCGAGGATCTCCACCGCGCCGGCGGGCTCCAGCAGCGGCCAGAAGAGCGGCACCAGCCCCCACATGGCGTACGCGGCGAAGCCGTAGAGCAGGCCGGTGCGATCGGTGGGGTCCTGCTGGTCCTGCGGCGTCACGGCACCCTCCCCGACGGCATGGCAGGGCCCGGACCGGGCCCGAAGCTCCGAAGGTAGCGCCGCCGAGGGTCGCCTGTCATTTCCGTTCCGGGCAACGGTGATGACAGGCGGGCCGTGGTGGGTACGGGGCGGGGTCAGCCCTTCAGCGCGGCCGCGACCGAGTCGGCGATGGGCGTGGTCGGGCGGCCGATGAGACGGGACAGATCGCCCGGGGTGGCGGCCAGCCGGCCGCGCTCGATGGCCGCCTCGACATCGGAGAGGATCGCGGCGACCGGCTCGGGCATGCCCGAGCCGGTGAGGATGGCCCGGACCTCCTCCGTGGAGACGACGCGGTAGACGATCTTCTTGCCGGACTGGGCGGCGACCACGTCGGCGTACTCGGCGAAGCTCCAGGCGGTGTCGCCGGAGAGCTCGTACACCTTGCCCTCGTGGCCCTCACCGGTCAGGACGGCGACGGCGGCCGCCGCGTAGTCGGCGCGCGAGGCGGAGGCGACCCGGCCCTCGCCCGCGGCGCCCACGACGGCGCCGTGCTCGAGGACGGGGGCGAGGTTCTCGGTGTAGTTCTCGTTGTACCAGCCGTTGCGGAGCAGGACGTACGGCAGACCGGAGTCGGTGATCGCCCGCTCGGTGACCTTGTGCTCATCGGCCAGGGTGAAGTCGGCGGCGGGGCCGCCCAGCACGCTGGTGTAGGCGAGCAGCGCGACCCCGGCCTCCTTGGCGGCGTCGATGACGGCCTGGTGCTGCGGGCCGCGCTGACCGATCTCGCTGCCGGAGATCAGGAGCACCTTGTCACCCGCGGCGAAGGCGCCGGTGAGCGTCTCGGGCCGGTTGTAGTCGGCCACGTGCAGCCGTACGCCGCGGTCGGCGAGCCCGGCGGCCTTTCCGGCGTCGCGCACCACCGCGGTGATCTGGTCGGCGGGGACCTTCTCCAGCAGGCCCTCGACGACGAGGCGGCCGAGGTGGCCGGTGGCTCCGGTGACGACGATGCTCATATCCGTGACTCTCCTGTTCGGTCGGTACACCCACCTTAGAGGAAGCGCTAACTTTTGGAAAGCTGCTGTTGATTCGGCGGGCGTGTCGCCCGCGGCACGGGAGCGCCGGGGGCGGCGTACGGAAGCCCCGCCCGGGGTTCCCGCCCGGGGTTCCCAGCGGGGCCGGAAGCGCCGAGCGGGTGCCCGCCCGGAAACGCGGGTGTCGGCCCGGAAACGCCGAGCGCGGGGCCGGATACGCCGAGCGCCCGCCCGGAAGCGCGAGCGCAGCGCCGGAAAACGCGGAGCGGGTGCCCGGCCGGAGCGTGGTGAGAC
>NZ_BBOX01000046.1 GCF_001553455.1 Streptomyces hygroscopicus subsp. hygroscopicus | reverse complement strand
CCGGAAAACGCGGAGCGGGTGCCCGGCCGGAGCGTGGTGAGACGCTCCGGCCGGGCACCCGCTTGGTGCCCGTCTGTGTGATCGTGTGATCGGCCCGGTGGGCTTCCGTGGATCAGCCCACGACGGTCCAGGTGTCGCCCCCGGCGAGCAGCGCGCCGAGGTCGCCCTTGCCCTTCAGTTCCACCGCGTTGTCCAGCTGATGGGACATCTGGGTGTCGTAGACCGGGCGCTCGACGTCGCGCAGCACACCGATGGGGGTGTGGTGGAGGGTGTCCGCGTCGGCGAGCCGGGTCAGCGCGAACGCCGTGGTGGGCGAGGCCGCGTGGGCGTCGTGGACCAGTACCTGGTGCTCGTTGGCAGCCGTGACGGTGACGACCTCGAGGTCGCCGGTGCTCTGGTCGCGGACGACGCCCTTGCTCTGGTCGACGCCGAACCGGATCGGCTGACCGTGCTCCAGCCGGATCACGGCCTCCTGGGCCTGCTGCTTGTCCTTCAGGGCCTCGAAGGCACCGTCGTTGAAGATGTTGCAGTTCTGGTAGATCTCCACCAGTGCGGTGCCCGGGTGGGCCGCCGCCTGCCGCAGCACCTCGGTCAGGTGCTTGCGGTCGGAGTCGATGGTGCGGGCCACGAAGCTCGCCTCGGCGCCGAGCGCGAGGGACAGCGGGTTGAACGGCGCGTCCAGGGAGCCCATCGGGGTCGACTTGGTGATCTTCCCGACCTCGGAGGTGGGGCTGTACTGACCCTTGGTCAGGCCGTAGATGCGGTTGTTGAAGAGCAGGATCTTCAGGTTCACATTGCGGCGCAGCGCGTGGATCAGGTGGTTGCCGCCGATCGACAGCGCGTCGCCGTCACCGGTGACGACCCACACCGACAGATCGGGGCGCGAGGCGGCCAGGCCGGTGGCGATGGCCGGGGCGCGGCCGTGGATGGAGTGCATCCCGTAGGTGTTCATGTAGTACGGGAAGCGCGAGGAGCAGCCGATGCCGGAGACGAAGACGATGTTCTCCTTCGCCAGCCCCAGTTCGGGCATGAAGCCCTGGACGGCGGCGAGGATCGCGTAGTCACCGCAGCCGGGGCACCAGCGGACCTCCTGGTCGGATTTGAAGTCCTTCATCGTCTGCTTGGTGGCGCTCTTGGGCACCAGGGAGAGCGCATTCGGGGCCGGTGCCGCGCCCTCGGCGATGGTGTCAGTCATCGATGGCCTCCTTGAGGGCGGTGGCGAGCTGTTCGGCCTTGAAGGGCAGTCCGCGGACCTGGGTGAAGGAGCGCGTGTCGACCAGATAGCGGGCGCGCAGCAGCGTGGCCAGCTGACCCAGGTTCATCTCCGGCACCACGACCTTCTCGTAACCCTCCAGCACCGTGCCGAGGTTGGCCGGGAAGGGGTTGAGGTGGCGCAGATGGGCCTGGGCGATCCGGTCGCCCGCGGCGCGGACGCGGCGCACGGCGGCGGTGATCGGGCCGTACGTCGAACCCCACCCCAGGACCAGGGTGCGGGCGTCCCCGGTCGGGTCGTCCACCTCGACGTCCGGCACGGCGATACCGTCCACCTTGGCCTGGCGGACGCGGACCATGTGGTCGTGGTTGGCCGGGTCGTAGGAGATGTTGCCGGTGCCGTCCTGCTTCTCGATGCCGCCGATCCGGTGCTCCAGACCGGGCGTTCCGGGCACGGCCCAGGGGCGGGCCAGGGTCTCGGGGTCGCGCTTGTACGGCCAGAAGACCTCGGTGCCGTCGGCGAGGACGTGGTTGGGGCCGGTCGCGAATTGGACCCGCAGATCGGGCAGTTCGTCCACCTCCGGCACCCGCCAGGGCTCCGAGCCGTTGGCCAGGTAGCCGTCCGACAGCAGGAACACCGGGGTGCGGTAGGTCAGGGCGATCCGGGCGGCGTCGAGTGCGGCGTCGAAGCAGTCGGCCGGGGTCCTGGGGGCCACGATCGGCACCGGGGCCTCGCCGTTGCGCCCGTACATGGCCTGGAGCAGATCCGCCTGCTCGGTCTTGGTCGGCAGTCCGGTGGAGGGGCCGCCGCGCTGGATGTCGATCACCAGCAGCGGCAGCTCCAGCGACACCGCGAGCCCGATGGTCTCCGACTTCAGCGCCACCCCCGGGCCGGAGGTGGTGGTCACCGCGAGCGAACCGCCGAAGGCCGCGCCCAGCGCGGCACCGATACCGGCGATCTCGTCCTCGGCCTGGAAGCTGCGCACGCCGAAGTTCTTGTGCTTGGACAGCTCATGCAGGATGTCCGAGGCCGGGGTGATCGGGTACGACCCCAGGAACAGCGGCAGGTCCGCCTGGCGGGAGGCCGCGATCAGCCCGTACGACAGCGCCAGGTTCCCGGAGATGTTCCGGTAGGTGCCGGTGGGAAATGCGGTGGTGGCCGGGGCGACCTCGTAGGAGACGGCGAAGTCCTCGGTGGTCTCACCGAAGTTCCAGCCCGCCCGGAACGCCGCCACGTTGGCCTCGGCGATCTGCGGCTTCTTCGCGAACTTCTGCCGCAGGAACTTCTCGGTGCTCTCGGTCGGCCGGTGGTACATCCACGACAACAGGCCGAGCGCGAACATGTTCTTGCTGCGCTCGGCCTCCTTGCGGGACAGCCCGAATTCCTTCAGCGCCTCGATGGTCAGCGTGGTCAGCGGCACCGGGTGGACCTGGTAGCCGTCCAGCGAGCCGTCCTCCAGGGGGCTTTGGTCGTAGCCGACCTTGGCCATGGGGCGCTTGGTGAACTCGTCGGTGTTGACGATGATTTCCGCCCCGCGCGGCACATCGGGGAGGTTGGCCTTGAGCGCGGCCGGGTTCATCGCGACCAGCACGTTCGGCGCGTCACCCGGGGTGAGGATGTCGTGATCGGCGAAGTGGAGCTGGAAGCTCGACACTCCGGGCAGGGTGCCTGCGGGGGCGCGGATCTCCGCCGGGAAGTTCGGCAGGGTCGACAGGTCGTTCCCGAACGACGCCGTCTCCGAGGTGAACCGGTCACCCGTGAGCTGCATACCGTCGCCGGAGTCGCCCGCGAACCGGATGATCACTCGGTCCAGACGGCGGACCTCCTTGCCGCCGTCCGCTGCTCGCTGCCCCCCGGCGGGCATCCGCCCGCTCTGCTGATCGGCTGGTTCGGCCTGTTCGGCCGGGCTGCTGACCTGGCTGGTCACTGCTTCGGACCTCCCTTGAGGCGGTGCTCCTGGACAGTCGGTGCCGACCGGTTGTTGTCCAAATGACTATCGTACGTCGGTAAGGCTGGCCTTCCTTGGCCGGATCACATAATGGACCCCCGAAGAAGAACCATATATGTCATGGTTTGGCACGCCCTGTCCCTTTGCCCGGTGCTGTCAAGTCCCCTGATCCCCCTGATCCACCCTGAGCCCCCTGATCCCCCTGATGCTCCCCATCCAGCCTTTGGCCCCGCTGTGGCCCGTGGGAGTCTGCTTTCAGGAATTGAGATAGGTGAGGACCGCGAGCACCCGGCGGTGATCCCCGTCACTCGGCGACAGGCCGAGCTTGAGGAAGATGTTGCTCACATGCTTCTCGACCGCCCCGTCGCTCACCACCAGTTGCCGGGCGATCGCCGAATTGGTCCGGCCCTCGGCCATCAGCCCCAGGACCTCCCGCTCCCTCGGGGTGAGCCCGGCCAGCACGTCCTGCTTGCGGCTGCGGCCCAGCAGCTGGGCGACGACCTCCGGGTCGAGCGCCGTACCGCCCTCGGCGACCCGCACCACCGCGTCCACGAACTCGCGCACCTCGGCCACCCGGTCCTTGAGCAGATAGCCGACGCCCCGGCTGTTCCCGGCCAGCAGCTCGGTGGCGTACTGCTCCTCCACGTACTGCGACAGGACCAGCACCCCCAGACCCGGGTGGTCGCGGCGGAGCCGGACGGCCGCCCGCACCCCCTCGTCGGTGTGCGTGGGCGGCATCCGTACGTCGGCCACCACCACATCGGGCAGCGCGCCCTCGTCGGCCAGCTCCCGCACCGACTTGATCAGCGCTCCCGCGTCCCCGACGCCCGCGACCACCTCATGGCCCCGGTCGGTCAGCAGCCGGGTCAGGCCCTCCCGCAGCAGTACCGAATCCTCGGCGATGACCACCCGTACCCTGTCCGCCACGATGTTCGTCCCCCCGTTCCGCTCGGTTCGTGGGACCAGCATCCCAGGGTCCGGCCGCTCGCGTCGCGCAGAACGGGCCGGTCGGCCGGGACTGCCGGGGCCGGCCCCCGCGCGCCGGGGACGCGCAGCGGCAGCGGAGGGTGTGGCGCATAGCGTCCTCGGCCGGACCCGCGCGCCGGGGACGGGCGCCCTCAGCGCCAGGGGAGCTCGGCGGTCACGGTGGTCGGGCCGCCCGCCGGGGAGTGGACGACGAGGACCCCGTCCACCGCGTCGAACCGCTCGGCCAGCCCGGCCAGACCCGAACCGGCCGACGTGTCGGCCCCGCCCCGCCCGTCGTCCGTGATCTGCAGCATCACCCGCTCCTCGGTG
>NZ_BBOX01000045.1 GCF_001553455.1 Streptomyces hygroscopicus subsp. hygroscopicus | reverse complement strand
TTTGGCGGCGGCTTCCGGGTCCTCCTCCAGCTTCTCCTTCGCCAGGCCCAGGTCCATGGCGAGGGCGACCAGCCGGGCCTGTGCCCCGTCGTGCAGATCGCGCTCGATCCGGCGCAGATCGGCGGCGGCGGTGTCCACCACCGTGCCCCGGTCCGACTCCAGCTCCCGGACCCGGCTCGCCAGCCGGGACGGACCCAGCAGCCCGGCCACCATGATCCGGTCGACCGAGGTCAGCGCCCGCATCACCCACGGGGTCAGCAGCAGGAGCAGCACACCCACCGCGCAGGTCGCGACGGTCTCGAAAGGGGTGTCCAGATAGAAGTGGAGCCCGCGGCCGTCGTCCACGAAGATCTCCAGGCCCGGCTCGTGCAGGTACCTGGGGAAGACCCACCCCCACAGCGGATAGGTCGCGAAGCCCCAGCCGTTGACGGTGAACACCACCGCGAAGACGAAGGAGAAGACGGCCCAGGGGAGGCGGATCAGCGCGTAGATCACATGACGCCAGGAGGTGCCGCTCCTGAGCAGCGCGCCCACCCAGGCCACCGGCCCGCGCCTGCCCGCCCCCGTGAGGACGGGCTCCGGCTCGGCCACCGCCAGCCCCAGCAGCGCACGGGCGCGGGCCCGCTCGACGACGCCGAGCGCCCGGCAGCCCGCGAGGGCGGCGCCGAGCACCGGGACGCCGAGGAAGGTGATCAGCAGCCCGACGCCGAGCGCCATCGTCACGACCGCGTAGGCGAAGGTGAGGATGGCCATCGGCAGGCTGGTCACGACATAGAGGAACTCACGCCATACCCGGGCCTGGAACGGCGCCCTCAGCGCCGCGGGCACCAGACGGCCGCGGGGGTCGGCGCCCGGTTCGTACGGTCTGTATGCGGTGGCCATCGTCTCGTCCGTCCTCCGGAAGCCTGGTCGGGGCGCGATCCGGGCCGGCCGGGCGGGTCGCGTCGTTCTGCGTACACCCAAGCGTCCCCGAGCGTGGACGGCCGGACCATCGGGCGGGTCGGCCTCTTCACCGGGGGGTTAGCCCTACCGTCGCCGTCGGCCTTTCACCACCGCGGCGCCCGCCGACCCGGCCCGGTGGTGCCAGGGCAGCTCGGCGGTCACCGTGGTCGGCCCGCCGGACGGCGAGTCCACCACGAACAGCCCGTCGACCGAGCCCAGCCGCTCCGCCAGGCCCGCGAGCCCCGTCCCCCCGTCGGTGGTCGCCCCGCCGCGCCCGTCGTCCCGCACCTGGATCAGCAGCCGGTGGTCCG
>NZ_BBOX01000044.1 GCF_001553455.1 Streptomyces hygroscopicus subsp. hygroscopicus | reverse complement strand
CCTGGCGGCGGCTTCCGGGTCCTCCTCCAGCTTCTCCTTCGCCAGACCGAGCCCCATGGCGAGGGCGACCAGCCGGGCCTGCGCCCCGTCGTGCAGATCGCGCTCGATCCGGCGCAGATCGGCGGCGGCGGTGTCCACCACCGTGCCCCGGTCCGACTCCAGCTCCGCGATCCGCCGCTCCAGCTCGTCGGAGGGGTACAGCAGCCCGCGCACCATCGCCCGGTCCACGTGCGTCAGCCCCCGGGCGATCCACGGCAGCACCGGCCAGGCGACGAACAGCGAGGTCAGCGTGATCGCGAAGGTGATCACCGACCACGGCAGCCGGACCAGGGCGTACAGCGCGGCACGCCAGCCGACCGGATCCCGCAGACGCGTCCACAGCCGGCTGAGGACGCCACTGCCCGGCGCATACGGCAGGGGGCTGGGCTCGTCGATCCGCACCGCGAGCAGCCCCCTGGCACGCCACCGCTCGAACCGGCCGAGGAACCGGCTGCACCCCAGCCCCACGGCCAGCAGCGGCAGCCCCACCACCGTGATGGACAGCCCCAGGCCCACGGCCAGCCAGATCAGCGTGAAGACGAAGCAGGCGATGCCCACCGGAAGGTTCACCAGCAGGTGGGCGATCTCCTTCCAGGTCTGCGCGGAAAAGGCGAACGCGGCCGGGCGGGGCAGCCGCTCGTCGCCGCGCCCACGGGCACCGCCGTCGGGGCCGCCGTGGGAGCCGTCGGCGGGGGAGCTGGAGGTCATGGCAGACAGATTGCCGCGCCCGGCAGGGGCACCGCCATGGGGCTAGCCCCACCGCATCGCGGACGGGCCACCCGGCCGGGCGGCGGCAGGGCCTAGACTTCCCGTCCGTACGGATCGTCGAACACACGGGATCGACGAGGAGCGGGCAAGGGCCACAAGGACCCGCCACAAGGACCAAGGATCAAGGACCAGGGAGCGAGGGGCGGACGTGCCGGAGGCGACGACCGTACGCACCACCAGCGGCACCGGTGTCCAGCTCGCGGCCGACTACTTCCACGGCTATGCGGTGGTCGGGCTGCTTGCGGCGATCGGGGTGATCTTCGTCGCCGTGGCCTTCGGGGCCGGGCGGCTGCTGCGGCCCGTCGTGCCGACCCCCGAGAAGCTGCTGACCTACGAATGCGGCGTGGACCCGGTGGGCGAGGGCTGGGCCCACACCCAGATCCGCTACTACGTCTACGCTTTCCTGTATGTGATTTTCGCGGTGGACTCGATCTTCCTGTTTCCGTGGGCGACGGTCTTCGCCGCGCCCGGTTTCGGGGCCGCCACGCTGGTGGAGATGTTCATCTTCCTCGGGTTCCTCGCCGTAGGTCTGCTGTACGCATGGAAGAAGGGCGTCCTGGAGTGGACGTGACAGCCAACCCGACGCCGACCCCGGCCTCCGCGCCGGCCCCCGGTCCCGGTCCGGTGGACCTGCCGGAGCCGCGCCGCCTCGGCCCGCTGGCCCGGCTGGCGCCCGAGCCGATGAAGGTGGTCCTGAACTGGGGCCGCCGCTACAGCCTGTGGGTCTTCAACTTCGGGCTCGCCTGCTGCGCGATCGAGTTCATCGCGGCGTCGATGGCCCGCCATGACTTCATCCGGCTCGGCGTGATCCCCTTCGCGCCCGGCCCGCGCCAGGCCGACCTGATGGTCGTCTCCGGCACGGTCACGGACAAGATGGCGCCGGCGGTGCGGCGGCTGTACGAGCAGATGCCGGAGCCGAAGTACGTGATCTCCTTCGGGGCCTGCTCGAACTGCGGCGGCCCGTACTGGGACTCGTACTCCGTGACCAAGGGCGTCGACCAGATCATCCCCGTCGATGTCTACGTCCCCGGCTGCCCGCCCCGGCCCGAGGCGCTGCTGCAGGGCATTCTCAAGCTCCAGGAGAAGATCGCCCGCGAGTCGCTGGGTGAGCGTTACGGGGGCGGGGGCGCGGCGCCCGCGCCCGCGGGCCGCCCGTCCGCGGCTGCGCTGCGCAGCGGGCTGGTCACACCTCCGGGGGGGGAAGACACGCCATGACCGAGCCGAACGAGAACAACGTGCCGAACGGATCGGTGGAGCCGGGCGGATCGGTGGAGACGGGCGGTGCTGTGGAGCCCGGCGTGGCTGCGGCAGCCGAGGGGGCTGGGGAGCCCAAGGGGGCTGTCGGATCGAGCGGGTCTGGTGAGCCTAGCGGGGCTGTCGGGCCGAGCGGGGCCAGAGAGCCCGGCGGGACTGTGGGATCGAGTGGTGCTGGTGAGCCTAGCGGGGCTGTCGGATCGAGCGGGTCTGAGGAGCCCAGCGTGGCTGCGGCAACCGAGGGGGCTGGGGAGCCCAAGGGGTCTGCGGGATCGAGCGGTGCTGGGGAGCCCAGCGGGTCTGTCGGGGCGAGCGGGGCCAGGGAGCCCAGCGGTGCAGTCGGACCGACCGTGGCTGGGGAGCCGGTGGGGTCCGAGGGGGCGGGGGAGGCCGACCAGCCGTCGGCCGCGCCGCCCGTGGGCTGGCTGCCGCGTCCCGCCGCCGAGCTGTTCGGCGCGGGCGCCACGGCGGAGCAGGCGTACGACCTGCTGACCGTCGATGTCCCCGCCGACTCCTGGATCGCCTCCCTGAAGACGGCCCGCGACACCCTCGGCTGCACCTACTTCGACTGGCTGAGCGCGGTCGACGAGCCGGGCACCGGCTTCCGGGTGGCCGCGTACGTCGTCGCCCTCGGCGCCCCCGGTCCCGGGCCCGCGGTGCGCGGTCTGCTGGTACGCACCACCGTGCCGCACGACGCGCCCACGCTGCCGACCGCGACCGGCGTCTACGCCGGGGCGGCCTGGCACGAACGCGAGACCCACGAGATGTTCGGCATAGGCTTCACCGGCCACCCCGGTCTCGCGCCGCTGCTGCTCCCGGACGGCTTCGAGGGCCATCCGCTGCGCAAGGACTTCGTGCTGGCAGCCCGGGTCGTCAAGGCGTGGCCGGGCGCGAAGGAGCCGGGGGAGTCGGGCACCGGCCACGGCACCAAGCGTCGGCAGATGCTGCCGCCGGGCGTCCCCGACCCCAATGAGTGGGGCCCCCTCAAGGGCCAACTGCCCCCCGCCCCGGCCCGCCCGGTCCGCGGCGCCCGCGCGGCAGGCGCCGCCGCGGGCGAGCGCCCCGTCCGCCGCACCCGCAGCGCGACCGCCGGCTCGGCGAGCCAGCGCGCGGCGGGGGAGAAGGCGACGGAGGAGACTTCCGCCCCCGTGGG
>NZ_BBOX01000043.1 GCF_001553455.1 Streptomyces hygroscopicus subsp. hygroscopicus | reverse complement strand
GGCCGGAGGCTTCCGCCCCGGCGACCGACCGCGCTACGGAACCCGAGCCGTCCGCACCCGGGTCCGCACCCGCACCCGAACCGACACCCGCACCCGGGCGCGCCCCCGAATCCGCACCCGGGCCCGCACCCACATCCGAGCGCGCACCCGCCCCCGCACCCGCCCCCGAATCCGCACCCGCAGAGCGCGCAGCACCCACCGAGCGCGCAGAGCGTCCGCGGCGGCCCGCGCCGCGGACCCGCTCGTCCGACGCGCCCTGGCACCACGCACGCCCCGCGAGGGGCGAGCAAGCAAAACCCGGCAGCGAGGCCAAGCAGCCCGAACCGGGCGAACCAGGGAAACCAGCCGAGCCAGACGACTCCGACGATCAGCCGGGAGGCACCGCGTGAACGACGTCCTCGACGTCGCGCTGCGACTGCTCGCCCTGCTGCTCGCCTTTCTCGTGCTGCCCCTGGTCGTGGGGCAGACCGAGCACAAGGTCATGGCCCATATGCAGGGCCGCCTCGGGCCGATGTACGCGGGCGGTTTCCACGGCTGGGCCCAGCTGGTCGCGGACGGGGTGAAGTTCGCGCAGAAGGAAGACGTCGTACCGGCCGGTGCCGACCGGCGGATCTTCCAGCTCGCGCCCGCCGTCGCGCTGCTGCCGTACCTCCTCGTCCTCGTCGCGATCCCGATCGGCCCCGCCGAGGGCGCCGTCGGGCAGGTCGTGGACGCGGGGATCTTTTTCGTGCTCGCCGTGATGGGCGTCGGGGTGCTGGGTTCGCTGATGGCGGGCTGGGCCTCGGCGAACAAGTTCTCCCTCCTGGGCGGCTTGCGCACGGCCGCTCAGCTCATGGCGTACGAGCTGCCGATGCTGCTCACCGCCGCGTCCGTGGCGATGGCGGCGGGCACCGTCTCGCTGCCCGGCATCCTCGACGCGTTCGAGTGGTGGTGGGTGCCGTGGCAAATCGTCGGCGGGGTGGTGTTCTTCACCGCCGGGCTGGCCGAGCTGCAGCGCCCGCCGTTCGACGCGCCGATCGCCGACTCCGAGATCATCTTCGGTGCGTACACCGAGTACACCGGGCTGCGGTTCGCGCTCTTCCTGCTCGCCGAGTACGCGGGCATCGTCATCCTGTGCGGGCTGACCACCGTTCTCTTCCTCGGCGGCTGGCACGGTCCGTTCGCCGACGGCCTCGGCTGGCTGTGGACCCTGCTGAAGACGGCCGTCCTCGCCTTCGTCGTGATCTGGCTGCGGGTCAGCTATCCGCGGCTGCGGGAGGACCAGCTGCAGCGGTTCGCCTGGACCTGCCTCATTCCGCTCTCCCTGGCCCAGATCGCCCTCACCGGCGTCGTCAAGGTGGTGATCTCCTGATGGGCATCCCCGGATCCGGTCTGGCCAAGGGCCTGGCCGTCACCCTCCGCACGATGACCCGGAAGTCGCACACCGCGCAGTATCCGGACGCGCAGCCCGAACTGCCGCCCCGCACCCGCGGGGTGATCGGGCTGTTCGAGGAGAACTGCACGGTCTGCATGCTGTGCGCCCGTGAATGCCCGGACTGGTGCATCTACATCGACTCGCACAAGGAGACCGTCCCCCCGGCCGCCCCGGGCGGGCGCGAGCGCAGCCGCAACGTGCTGGACCGGTTCGCCATCGACTTCGCCCTGTGCATGTACTGCGGTATCTGCATCGAGGTGTGTCCTTTCGACGCGCTCTTCTGGTCGCCGGAGTTCGAGTACGCGGAGGAGGACATCCGCGATCTCACCCATGAGCGGGACAAGCTCCGCGAATGGATGTGGACGGTGCCCGCGCCGCCCGCGCTCGACCCTCGTGCGGAGGAGCCCAAGGAGATCGCCGCCGCCCGTAAGGCCGCCGACAAGCTCGCCGCCGCCGAGGCCGCGCGGGCCGAGGCGGAGAGCGGGTCCGACGGGAACGGAGCCGCCTCGTGAGCGCCGCGGTCCAGCTGGCCGCCGCCGGCCCGGGGCTCGCCGCCGCGGGCCACGGGTTCCTGTCGCCCACCGGTGTCGAGATCGCCTTCGTCCTGGTCGGGCTCGCGACGCTCGGCGCGGCCGTCCTCAGCGTCACCACCCGGCAGCTGGTGCACGCCGCCCTGTGGCTGGTGGTGGCGCTCGGCGGCCTCGCCGTGGAATACCTCCTGCTGACGGCGGAGTTCATCGCCTGGGTGCAGGTGCTGATCTACGTCGGCTCCGTCGTCGTCCTCCTGCTGTTCGGACTGATGCTCACCAAGGCGCCCATCGGCCGCTCCCCGGACGCCGACTCGGGCAACCGGCCGGCCGCGCTCACGGTGGCCGTGGCCGCCGCCGGCGCCCTGGTGTGGGTGGTCGTGGACGCCTTCCGGACCACCTGGATCGCGCTCGACAAGGGCGTCCAGGGCTCCACCGCCGTCTCCGGCGAGAGCCTCTTCCGCCACTGGGTGCTGCCGTTCGAGGCGCTGTCCGTCCTCCTCCTCGCCGCGCTCGTCGGCGCGATCGTCCTGTCCCGCAGGAGCGGCCACGACAGTGGCCAAGGCGTTGGCCCGGGCCCGGGCCAGGGCAAGGAGAAGCGCTGATGCACCTCGCCTACCCCGCCGTGCTCGCCGTCCTCCTCTTCTGCACCGGCCTGTACGGCGTCCTCGCCCGCCGCAACGCGATCCTGGTGCTGATGTCGGTCGAGCTGATGCTCAACGCCGTCAACCTCAACCTCGTCGCCTTCGACGTCTGGCTCCGCGACACCCTGCACGCGGGCCAGGCCCTCACCCTCTTCACCATCGCCATCGCCGCCGCCGAGATCGGCATCGGCCTCGCCATCGTCCTCCTCGTCCACCGCAACCGCGGCACCGCCGACATCGACAAGCTCCGGGACCTCGCCGACCCCCCGCCGGCCGGCTCCCCAGCTCTGCACGACAGCATGGCAGCCCCCACTGACAACGACGCCGACCAGGCACGACGCGCCCGGAGGCAGACCGCGTGACGACCACGACCGCCGCCGTTCTCGTCCCCCTCCTGCCCTTCCTCGGCGCCGCCGCCGGGCTTCTGCTGGGGCGCCGCGCCCCCGGTTTCGTCCGCCCCCTCGCGGTGCTGCCCACCCTCGCCGCGGCCGCGCTCGCCGTGCTCGTCGCCGTTCGGCAGGGCGGGGGAGCGGGCGGCGGCACGGCCCCGCTCACCGCCGCGACCCGGCTCGCCGACACCGGCTCGGTCCCCGTCGACCTGTCCCTGCACATCGACGGCTTCGCCGCCCTGGTCGCGATCCTGGTCACCGTCGTCGCCTGCGGTGTGCAGATCTACTCGACCGGCTATCTGCGGGACGACCCCCGCTACCCCTCCTACGCCGCGCTGGTCTCCCTCTTCACCGCCGCGATGCTCCTCGTCGTCTACTCCGACGACCTGATCGTGCTGCTCGTCGGCTGGGAGGTCATGGGCATCTGCTCGTACTTCCTGGTGGGCCACTACTGGGAGACCGCGGCCGCGCGCTCCGCGTCCCTCAAGGCGTTCCTGGTCACCAAGCTCGGCGACGTCCCGTTCCTGATCGGCATCCTGGCGCTCGCCGACGACACCGGCACCTTCCGGATCAGCGAGATCCACACCCGGCTGACCGCCGGGGTGCCGCTGGACCACCCCACCCTGATCGCGCTGCTGCTGCTGGCCGGGGTCGCGGGCAAGTCCGCGCAGTTCCCGCTGCACACCTGGCTGCCGGACGCGATGGCCGGTCCCACCCCGGTCTCCGCGCTCATCCACGCGGCCACCATGGTCGCCGCCGGTGTCTACGTCGTCGCCCGGCTGCTGCCCGTCTTCGCCTCCTCCGCCGCCGCACTCGCCGTGCTCGCGGCCATGGCGGCCGTCACCATGGTCGGCTCGGCGCTCGCCGCGCTCGCCCAGGACGACATCAAACGCGTCCTCGCCTACTCGACCGTCGGCCAACTCGGCTACATGACGGGCGCGCTGGCCGTCGACGACCGCGGCGCCGCCGTCTTCCACCTCATCGCCCACGGCGCGTTCAAGGCGCTGCTCTTCCTCGGCGCGGGTGTGGTGATCCACGCCGCCGGCACCAACTCCCTCGCCGCCATGTCCCGGATGAGCGGCCTGGCCCCGCGCATCCCCGACGCCTTCTGGACGATGACGGTCGCCCTGCTCGCGCTCGCCGCCGTCCCGCCCTTCGCGGGCTTCTTCTCCAAGGAGGCCGTCCTCGGCGCGGCCGAGCACGCCGCGACCGGCCACACCTCCGGCGTGCCGGCGGGCGTCGGCTGGACCGTCCTGCTCGCCGGGCTCCTCACCGCGCTCCTCACCGCCGCCTACGCGGCCCGGCTGTGGCTGCTCGCCTTCCGCGGCCGGGGCGAGCCCGCCCCCGACCACGGCAGGCAGCCGGTGGCCATGAACGCCGTCCTGTGGGCGCTGTTCCTCCCCACGGCCGCCTTCGGCCTCGCCTACGGCACGCTGCCCGACTGGTTCGACGGCGAGTCGCTCACCCCGGCCCTCGGCACCTCCGTCCTCGGCACCGGCCTGGCCCTCGCCGGCGTCCTCGTCATGTACGGCGCCTGGCGGCACACCTCGGCACGGGCCGCCCGCGCCCCGCTCGGCGCGGTGGCCGCCCATCCCGACGCCGCCGACGCCGTCTCCGAGGCCGAGGCCATCGCCACCCACGAGGCGGCCTACGGCTCCATCGCGGGCGCCCGCGACCCCGCCGACCCCGGGCGGCTGCTCCTGGGCCCGCTGCACCGCCACGCGGCCGTCGGCTTCCACCTCGACGCCGTCTACGGCGCGCTGTTCGTGCGGCCCGTCCGGGCCGCCGCCCGGCTCGTCCGCTTCCTCGACCGCGAAGTCGTCGAGACGTACGTACGCGGCGCGGGCGGGGCGCCCCGCCTGCTGGGCGCGGCCGTCCGCCGCGCCCAGACCGGCAATGTGCAGACCTACCTCGGCGCGCTGCTCGCGGGCTCCCTCGTCCTGGCCGTGGCCGCCGTCCTCGTCGCAGCGGGAGCCTGACCCGTGAACCACACCGCCCTGCAAGTCCTCCTCGCCGCCGTGGTCGTGCTCCCCCTGCTCGGCAGCGTCGCCGCGCTGCTCCCGGCCCCGCCCGGACTGCGCGGCCGCGGACCCGACCAGGCCGTGCTGCGCCACGGAGTGACCGTCACCGGGGTCGCGCTCGCCGCCGCCATCACCTTGGCCGCCGGTTTCGACCACGGCCACCCGGCCCGGATGCAGGCCCAGACGGACATCGGATGGATCCCGGCCCTGGGCATCCGCATCCACCTCGGAGTGGACGGCGTCTCGCTGCCGCTGCTGGTGCTGACCGCGCTGCTGACGTTCCTGAGCGCGCTCTACGCCTACGTCAACCGGCCCCCGGGGCCGTCCCCCAAGGCGTTCGTCGCGCTGCTGCTCCTCCTGGAGTCCGGCACCCTGGCCAGCTTCGCGGTGCTGGACCTGATGCTGTTCTTCCTGGCGTTCGAGATGGTCCTCATCCCGATGTACTTCCTCATCAACCGGTGGGGAGGCGCCGAACGGGAGCGCGCCGCCTGGCGGTTCATTCTCTACACGCTGCTCGGCTCCGTCGTCATGCTGCTCGGCCTCCTCCTCATCGGTATCAAGGGCGGCACCTTCGACATGGTGGCACTCGCCACCGACAGAGGCGCCGGGCTCAGCCACACCACCCAGCTGATCGCGGCCCTCGCCATCATCGCCGGACTCGCCGTCAAGGCCCCCATGTGGCCGCTGCACAGCTGGCTGCCCGACGCCCACACCGCCGCCCCCACCGTCGGCTCGGTGCTGCTGGCGGGCGTGCTGCTGAAGATGGGCACCTACGGGCTGGTCCGCATCGTGCTGCCGATGACCCCCGGGGCGGCCCACACCTACGCGCCCTACCTCGCCGCGTTCGCCGTGGCCGGCATCATCTACGGCTCCCTCGCCTGCCTCGCCCTGGCCCGCACCGGCGCCAAGGGCGACCTCAAACGCCTGATCGCCTACTCCTCCGTCGGCCATATGGGCTTCGTGCTGCTGGGCATCGCCACCCTCACCCCCACCGGGGTGAACGGCGCGCTCTTCGCCAACATCGCCCATGGCCTGATCACCGGCCTGCTCTTCTTCCTCGTCGGCGCCCTCAAGGACCGCACCGGCACCACCGACCTCGACCAGCTCTCGGGCACCAGCGGCGCCGCCCTGTACGGCCGGGCGCCCCGCCTGGGCGGGCTGCTCGCCTTCGGCGCCGTGGCCTCCCTGGGGCTGCCCGGACTCGCCGGGTTCTGGGGCGAGATGCTCGCCATGTTCGGCGCGTTCCACCCCGCCGACGGGCTCAGCCGCCCCGCGTACCTCACCTATACGGCGCTGGCCGGCTTCGGCACCCTGCTGACCGCCGCCTACCTGCTCATCGTCGTACGGCGGGTCTGCATGGGCGACCATCCGATCGAGCCCGGCACCGGAACCGAGGCCGCGCGGCCCGCCCTGGCCGACGTCCACGGCTACGAATGGGCCGCCTGGAGCCCCCTGGTGGCCCTCACCGTGCTGGCCGGCCTGTGGCCCGCGGTCCTCCTCGGCCTCACCGACCCGGCCGTGCAGCAGCTCCTCGCGGGAGGCAACCGATGACTCGACACGCCTCGGGCCTCGCCATGAGCCTCGTCCAGTCCGTCGACTGGCCCGCCGTCGCACCGCCCACCATCGCGGCCCTGACCGGCCTCGCCGTCCTCGTCGCCGACCTCTTCCTGCCCGAGCGCAGGAAGCCCCTGCTGGGCTGGGCGGCCATCGCGGGACTCGCCCTGGCCGCGCTCAGCCTGCTGCCCCTGCTGGACGGCGACCGCTCCACGTTCTGCCTCACCACCGGCGCCCACGCCTGCAGCTACACGGCCGACACCTTCGCCCTCGTCATCCAGTTCCTGGTGCTCGGCGGGGCGCTGCTCACCGCGCTGCTGTCCTTCAGCGCCCTGGAGGATCTCAAACTCCCCGCGGGCGAGTTCTGGTTCCTGCTGCTGTCCTCCGCCGCGGGGGCGGCCCTGCTGCCCGCCTCCCGCGATCTGGCCACCCTCGTCATCGCCCTCGAAGTGGCCTCGCTCCCGGCCTTCGCCCTCGTCGGCCTGCGCCGCGGCGACCGCCTCTCCTCCGAGGCCGCGCTGAAGTTCTTCCTCTCCTCGGTCACCGCGACCGCCGTGATGCTGCTCGGCGTCAGCTTCGTCTACGCCGCGACCGGCAGCCTCCACCTGTCCCGGATCGCCGCCGCGCTCACCCATGTCGATCCGCGCCTGGACACGCTCGCCCAGGCGGGGGTCGTGCTCACCCTGGTGGGCTTCGCGTTCAAGACCGCCGCCGTGCCCTTCCACTTCTGGGTGCCCGACACCTACGTCGGGGCGCCCGTGCCCGTCGCGGCCTATCTGTCCGTGGTCGGTAAGGCGGTCGGCTTCTCCGGCCTCATCCTGGTGACCGTCCTCGCCTTCCCCGCGTACGGCGACGTGTGGGCCCCGGCCGTCGCGGTCCTGGCCGCCCTCACCATGACCGCGGGGAACGTCGCGGCCCTGCGCCAGCGCCCGGAGCGCGCCTTCAGCGCCGTACGCCTGCTCGCCTGGTCCTCCGTCGCCCAGGCGGGCTATCTGCTGGTCCCGATCGCCGCGGCCGGCTACGCCGACTCCGCGCGGGACGCCTCCCGCGCCATCGGCTCCACCGTGGCGTACGCGCTGATGTACGCGGCCGTGAACCTCGGCGCGTTCGCCGTGGCCGCCCTCGTGGCCCGCACCAGCCCGGCCAACCGGCTCACCGACTACCGCGGGCTGTACGCGGCCCGCCCGGCCGCCGCCCTGGCGCTGGGCTTCTTCCTGCTCTGCCTGGCCGGGCTGCCCCCGGGCGTCATCGGCCTCTTCGCCAAGGTGACCGTCTTCTCGGCGGCCGTGGACGCGGGGCTGGGCTGGCTCGCGGTGGTGATGGCGCTGAACGTGGTGGTCGCGCTCTTCTACTACCTCCAGTGGACGGCGGTGCTCTTCCGCGCGCCCGCGCCCGCCGCCGGGACGGGGCCCGCGCCCGCCGCCCGCCCGGCCGCCGTCCCCCTCACGGCCGCCATCGGCCTCACCGCGGTCCTGGGCATCGTCCTCTCCGGCGCCCCCCAGCTCGTCCTGCGCTTCGCCTCGGGCACCCTGCTGTAGCCGCCGGGCGGCTCCCGCCCGGGGACGGGAGCCGCCCGGCGGCCCGTACGGGCCCGGGCGGCGCGGCGGGGGCGCCCGGGCCCGCACCCGTGTGCAGAAGGGAACTGGTGCCCTTCGCCTGGCGTTGACCTTTTCAGGAGGGTCCACTGGAAGGTGGAGACACCAGGCAAAGGGTTCCCTGCGGCACATCGGGAGGCGCACAGTGCACCGCCGGCACAACGGGCTGAAGACCGCCGTACTCCTCGGGGGACTGTCGGCGCTCATCATCCTCATCGGCAGCCTCTTCGGCCGTACCGGACTGGTCATCGCGGTCGTCGTCGCCCTGGGCACCAACGCGTACGCCTACTGGAACAGCGACAAGCTGGCCCTGCGCGCGATGCGCGCCCGCCCCGTCAGCGAGTTCGAGGCCCCCCAGCTGTACCGCATGGTGCGCGAGCTCTCCACGGCCGCGCGCCAGCCCATGCCCCGGCTCTACATCTCCCCGACCGAGGCCCCCAACGCCTTCGCGACCGGCCGCAACCCCCGTAACGCGGCGGTCTGCTGCACCGACGGCATTCTGCGGCTGCTCGACGAGCGGGAGCTGCGCGGGGTCATCGGCCATGAGCTCAGCCACGTCTACAACCGCGACATCCTGATCTCCTCGATCGCGGGCGCGCTCGCAAGCGTCGTCATGTTCCTGGTGAACTTCGCCTGGCTGATCCCCATGGGCCGGTCCGACGACGACGAGGGACCGGGCTTCCTCGGCATGCTGCTGATCATGATCCTCGGCCCGCTCGCGGCCTCCATCATCCAGCTCGCCGTGAGCCGCTCCCGCGAGTACGAGGCGGACGCCTCCGGCGCCCAGCTCACCGGCGACCCGCTGGCCCTGGCCAGCGCCCTGCGTAAGCTGGAAGCCGGTACGCAGCAGCTGCCGCTGCCGCCCGAGCCCCAGCTGGAGACCGCGGGCCATCTGATGATCGCCAACCCTTTCCGCGCCGGTGAGGGGATGGCCAAGCTCTTCTCCACCCACCCGCCCATGCGGGAGCGCATCGCCCGCCTCGAGCAGATGGCAGGAGGCCACCGGCCGTGAAAACCCTCCTGAACCTGATCTGGCTGATCCTCTCCGGCCTCTGGCTGGCGATCCTCTACTTCCTCGCCGGGGTGCTCCTCTTCGTCACGATCATCGGTATCCCCTTCGCGATCGCCTCCTGGCGCATCGCCGGCTTCGCCCTCTGGCCCTTCGGCCGCGCCGCCGTCCCCCGCCACGACGCCGGAGCCCCCTCCTGCGTCGGCAATGTCCTCTGGCTCGTCCTCGCGGGCTGGTGGCTGGCGCTCGGCCACCTGATCACCGGCGTCGCCCTCTGCCTCACGATCATCGGCATCCCCCTGGGCCTGGCCAACTTCAAGCTCATCCCGATCTCCCTGGCCCCCCTCGGCCACGAGATCGTCTCCACCGACCAGCCCTTCGGCTACCGCTGACCCGCCCCGGTCCGTCTGGGACGACACCAGGGGCGGCACGGCCACGCCGCACCGCCCCCGCCGTACCGGTCCGAGCGACGACTACCGGTAGTTCACGAACTGCACCGCGAAGTCCAGGTCCTTGCCCTTGATCAGGGCGATCACGGCCTGCAGATCGTCCCGGCTCTTCGAGGTCACCCGCAGCTCGTCGCCCTGCACCTGCGCCTTGACGCCCTTGGGGCCCTCATCACGGATGATCTTGGCGACCTTCTTCGCGTTCTCCTGCGAGATCCCCTCCTGCAGCGAGGCGAAGATCTTGTACTCCTTGCCCGAGGCCTGCGGCTCGCCGGCGTCCAGCGCCTTCAGCGAGATCCCGCGCTTGACCAGCTTGGACTGGAAGACGTCGAGGATCGCCTTGACCCGCTCCTCGGAGTTGGCTCGCATCTCGATCCGCTCACCCGACCACGCGATCGAGGCGCCGACGTTCTTGAAGTCGTAGCGCTGGGAGATCTCGCGGCTCGCCTGGTTGAGAGCGTTGTCGACCTCCTGCCGCTCGACCTTCGAGACGATGTCGAAACTGGAGTCGGCCATCTTGAGTTGGCTCCTCGTACGTAGATCCGGCAGTGGCACGGCCCCACGGGCCGCTTCGGCCAGCCTAGCGATCTCGGCCATGATCCAGAGGCGATCAACCGGGTGGCGAAGCACCCCGGTACATCAGGTATTGTTTACGTCGTTGCCAGGGAGCAGCGCCGCGAGAGCGGGGCACCTGGCCACATCCCAGGCGGTGTGCCCGAGTGGCCAATGGGAGCGGACTGTAAATCCGTCGGCTTAGCCTACCCAGGTTCGAATCCTGGCGCCGCCACACTGGGACAACGGCCCCCGAGCCGCGGAAACGCGGCCGGGGGCCGTTGCCGTTGGGGGCGAGGGGCCGGGCGGGGGCCGCCGGCGCGGGTCATCGGCGTGTCAGTGCCGCCTCCAGCGCCTGGTGGGTGCCCTCGGGGAGCCAGCCGCAGTGCGGCCATTGGACGATCTGCTCGGCGATCTCGCGCAGTTTGGTGTTGGTGTGCTGGGACACCGCCTTGAGGACGTCCCAGCCCTGCTCCGGAAGCAGCCTGCCGTGCGCGATGACCACACCGATCGCCTGGTCGATGACGGCGTGGGAGACCACCGCTTGCCGTAGCTGGCCGACTTCCTCCTCCAGGTCGGCGATCTTCTTGAGGAGGTCGTCCTTCCCAGTCGCCACGGACAGCCTTTCGATGGGAGGGACCGCGGCGTCGATGGGCACGGCCGCGGTTCTCCACTCTCGCAGAGGCGGCCCGCCCCTTGGCGAGACGGAAAACGCACGGTCAGGGCCCTGAACAGGGCAGAAAACGAAGGCCAGGCGGGACCGGGGGCGGTGGCTCTGGGGTCAGCCGCGCAGGGTGGCGCTGGGGGTGGTGCCGTAGGTCTCGCGGTACAGGGCGGCGAAGCGGGCCGGGTGGAAGAACCCCCAGCGGGCGGCGATCCCGGTGACCGTGGCGGTCTGCGGGTCGGCGGTCGCCAGGTCGTGGTGGGCGTGCGCCAGGCGGACCCGGCGGAGGTACGCCAGCGGGGTGGTGTCGAGGTGTCTTCGGAACGCGTACTGCACGGCGCGGATGCTGACGTGCGCGGCGGCGGCGATGTCGGCGACGGTGATGGGCTGGTCGGCGTGGTCGTCGATGTAGGTGAGCGCACGGTGCAGCGTGCCGGCGTGGGCGTCGTTGCGGTCGGGCCCGGTCGGGTCGGTGAGCGCGGTGCTGGGGAAGGCCGCCAGAACGCTGCCGGCCAGGAGCTGGCTGACGGTGGTCCTGATCAGCGGCTGCTCGGCGATGGCGGGGTCGGCCAGGGCGTGGTCGCGCAGATAGCTGATGGTCTGTCGCAGGTGTCTGGCGGCGGCGGCGGAGTGCGGGCGGTGCCCGGTCAGCCGGACCGGCTGCGGGGTGCGCTGGTCGACGGTGGCGGCGACCTGGCTCAGCAGGGCCGGGTCGAGCATGGTGATGTTGTACCGGGCGGCCCGGATCCGCCCGGAGTACGGGAGGTCCGGCGGGGCGAAGGACACCACGTCGCCGGGGCCGAAGGCATCCTCGACGCCCGGGAAGACATGGTCCTCGATGGTGCCGTCGTGGACGACGCACAGGCAGATCTTGCCGAGCGGGCTGACGGAGTAGCTCATGTCGAAGTCCAGATCGAGCTCGTCCACGCTGATCGACGCGAGGGTCTGGCGCCGGATCCGTGCCCGGCTCGCGTCCGGGGTGCCGCTGCCGATGCGCATGCGGGCGTACGCCCTGCAGAGGAAGTCCTCCGTTTCCTCCAAGTCGTCACTGTCGAAGACCAGCGTGCCCAAGGTGACCTCGCCCTCCAGCCCGTGTGTCATGGCGTTCCGGAACACACGTTACGGGCTGTGGGCGGCATGCCCTGTCTGGTCCTGTCTTTCCGGGCGGTATGCGCATAAGCCTGCCGCCGTGCGCGCATCATGCCTGCCGCCGTACGGGCGGCCGTCCGTCGTGGCGTGCCCCGGCCCCAGGGGGTCGCTCCTAGGGTGGTGATTCCCCCGTATCAGGACAGAGGGGGTGGATCGTGCTCGGGGGCTTCAAGAACTTCCTCATGCGCGGTGATGTCATCGTCATCGCCGTGGGCCTGGTCACCGCGCTGGCGTTCTCGACGCTGATCAAGGCGTTCACCGACTCTGTGATCAACCCGATCATCGCCCGCGCCCAAGGCGGCAAGTCGGTCGGGCTCGGCTGGCAGCTCGGCGCCCCGGGGAACACCACGACCTACCTCAACATCGGGTCGTTCATCTCCGCGCTGATCTATTTCCTCATCTTCATGGCCGTCATCTACTTCCTGATCGTCGTGCCGTACAAGTACACCCAGGCCCGCAGGGGCGTCGCGGTCTTCGGCGAGCCGGGCCCGGTCAAGACCTGCCCGGAGTGCCTCGCCGAGGAGGTCCCCGAGGAGGCGCGCAAGTGCCGTTACTGCGGATCGGACCAGCCGCGCAGGAGTTAGCCGCGGCGGTCCAGGTCCAGGTCCATGTCCAGGTCCAGGTCGAGCATGCGGATCGCGTTGCCGCGCAGGATCTTGTACGTCACCTCCGGCGACAGCCCCGCCACGTGCTCGGCCGCGATCCGCTTGGTGTCCGGCCAGGTGGAGTCCACGTGGGGGTAGTCGGTCTCGAAGGTGGCGTTGTCCACGCCGACCGTGTCCAGCGAGGCGACCCCGTGCTTGTCGCGGAAGAAGCAGCAGAAGATCTGGCGGTAGTAGTACGTGGACGGCGGCTCCGGGACGAGGTCGCGGACGCCGCCCCAGGCCCGGTGCTCTTCCCAGACGTCGTCGGCGCGCTCCAGGGCGTAGGGGATCCAGCCCATCTGGCCCTCGGCGTAGGCCAGTTTGAGGCGCGGGAAGGAGACCAGGACGCCGCTGAAGAGGAAGTCCATCATCGAGGCCATGGCGTTGTTGAAGCTCAAGGCGGCCTGCACGGCCGGCGGGGCGTCGGGGGAGGCGGCGGGCATCTGGGAGGAGGAGCCGATGTGCATGCACACGACCGTCCCGGTGGCCTCGCACTCGGCGAAGAAGGGATCCCAGTAACCGCTGTGGATGCTGGGGAGGCCGAGGTACGTGGGGATCTCGCTGAAGGTCACCGCGCGGACGCCACGGGCGGCGTTGCGGCGGATCTCCTGGACGGCGAGGTCCACGTCCCACAGGGGGATCAGGCAGAGCGGGACGAGGCGGCCGCCGCTGTCGCCGCACCACTCCTCGACCATCCAGTCGTTGTACGCGCGGACGCACGCGAGGCCGACCTCCTTGTCCTTCGCCTCGGCGAAGGTCTGGCCGCAGAAGCGGGGGAAGGTCGGGAAGCACAGTGACGCCTCGACGTGGTTGAGGTCCATGTCGGCGAGGCGGGCCTTGGGGTCCCAGCAGCCCCGGCGCATCTGCTCGCGGGTGATGCCGTCGAGGGTCATCTCGTCGCGGGAGAAGCCGACGGCGGCGATGATCCGCTTGTAGGGGAACAGGTCGCCCTCGTACCGCCACCAGTCGGTCAGCTGGCCGTCCGGGTCGGTGGTGAACTTGTACTTGCCGCCGACATAGGCCAGTTCGCCGATCCCGGCCGTGAGGGGCTTGGGGCCGCGGTCCCGGTACTTGGCCGGAAGCCAGGTCTCGAAGAGGTGCGCGGGCTCGATCACGTGGTCATCGACGCTGATGACCCGGGGCAACTCGGTCGCGCCGTTCGTCTCGCCGGTCATCTCGCCATCTCCCCGTCTCCTCGGGTGGTGCCTGCCGGTGGGGTGGGTGCCTGATGTGTCGTCTGACGCCTACCTGACGGATCGTCAGATATGGCTTGGCAGGGTAGGCCGGATCGCCGCAACCAACAAGGGAAAGTCCCGTTTCCGCACGTACGTCCAGGGCACACGATGTGCGACAACCAGGAGGAAACGGTGAACGCATCGTCGATCGCACGCGGACTGGGCTCGGCAACGCGCACCCGCACCCCGCACGAGGCGGGCGGCCGGGCCATCGAGGGGGCGGCCCGCTGGGGGCTGGCCACCCGGGGAGTGCTCTACCTGCTCATCGGCGTCCTGGCACTGCGCATCGCCTTCGGCGAGCGCGGCGAGCAGGCCGACCGGGGCGGCGCCCTCCAGGTGCTCGCCCAGCAGCCGTTCGGCGCGGCGCTGGTCTGGGCGGCCGGCGTCGGGCTGGTCTGCATGGCGCTGTGGCGGCTGTCCGAGGCCGTCTTCGGGGCCGCCGGGCCGGACGGGCGCACGGCACGGAAGCGGCTGGCCGGGGCGGCCCGCGCGGTCTTCTACGGCGTCGTCGCGTACTCCGTGCTCTCCTTCGCCGCCGGCGAGAAGGACAGCGGCTCCAGCGACCGGCAGTCGCAGGACGTGACGGCCCGGGTGCTCGACCTGCCGTACGGCCGGTGGCTGGTCGCCATCGGTGGGACGGCGGTGGCCGTGGCCGGGGTGTGGATCGCGGTACGCGCGCTCCGGCGCGGCTTCCGCAAGCACCTCAAGACGGGCGCGATGTCCCCGCGGACGCGGCGCACCGTGGAGGCGCTGGGGGTCTGCGGCGGGGTGGCCCGCGGAGCCGTGTTCACGGTGGCGGGCGGCTTCGCGCTCTCGGCCGCCCTGCGCTACGACCCGGACAAGGCGAAGGGCATCGACGACACCCTGCGGACCTTCGCCGGAACCGCGGCGGGACCCTGGCTGCTGGTGGCAGTGGCGCTGGGGCTGGCGCTCTTCGGGGTCTTCTCCGTCGCGATGGCCCGGTGGCGCCGCGTCTGAGCGCGTTTCCGGCGCCGGGTCTGCGCGGTTTCCAGTGGTGGCCCTCTGCGGCGCCCTCTGCGCGTTTCCGGTGGTGGCGGCCCTGGGTGACGTTTCCGTGGCTGCGGCCCTGGGTCCGGTTTCCGGTGGTGGCGGTCCGCAGTGCGTTTCCGCTGTGGCAGTCCTGAGCGTGTTCCGGGTGGTGGCGGACGTCAGCGAGTTGCCGGTGTTCGCGGGCGTCAGCGGGTTTCCGGCTGCGGCCCTGGGTCCGGTTTCCGGTGGCGGCAGTCCGAAGTGCGTTTCCGGCTGTGGCAGTCCTCAGCGCGTTTCCGGCCGTGGCGGTCCACTGCGCGTTTCCGGTGGTGGCGGACGTCAGCGTGTTTCCGGGGTGGCGTTCGTCTGCGGCTTTCCGGCGGTGGCGGTCCTGAGCGCGTTTCCGGCGGTGGCGGGCATCAGCGCGTTTCCGGCGGTGGCACTCCTGAGCCGGTCTGCCGCCGGGGTGCGCCACCGCACTGGGCGCTCCGGCGGCGGGCCGCCCGCGGGCC
>NZ_BBOX01000042.1 GCF_001553455.1 Streptomyces hygroscopicus subsp. hygroscopicus | reverse complement strand
GGCCAGCCGCGCCACCGTCCCGGCGTCGAGCAGGTCGCGCAGCGAGAGCTCCACGCCCAGCTCGGCGCGGACCCGGGTGAGCAGCCGCACCCCGAGAACGGAGTCGCCGCCCAGGCCCAGGAAGTCGTCCTCCACGCCCACCGCGTCCACCGGCAGCACCTCGGACCAGATCCGGGCCAGCGCCGCCTCGGCCGGGGTGCGCGGGGCGACCCGGCGGGTGTCGCCGTCCGGCGCGGACCGCGGGGCGGGCAGCGCCTGCCGGTCGATCTTGCGGTGCGGGGTGAGGGGGAACGCGTCCAGCACCACGTACGCGGACGGCACCATGTGCGCCGGTAACACCCGGGCCGCCGCGGCCCGCACCTCCGCGGCCCCGGGCGGGGTCCCCCCGCTCGGCGGCACCACATAGGCGACCAGCCGCTTCCGGCCGGGCTCGTCCTCCCGTACGGTGACGACGGCGGCGCCCACCCGGGGGTGGCGGACCAACGCCGCCTCCACCTCGCCCAGTTCGACGCGGAAGCCGCGTATCTTCACCTGGTGGTCGGCCCGGCCGAGGAACTCCAGCTCACCGCCGGCGGTCCAGCGGACCAGATCACCGGTGCGGTACATCCGGGAGCCGGGCGGGCCGAAGGGGCAGGCGGTGAAGCGCTCGGCGGTCAGCCCCGGCCGGCCGAGATAGCCGCGGGCCACACCGGCGCCGCTGATCCACAGCTCTCCGGTGGCGCCCGCCGGCACCGGCCGCGCCGCGTCGTCCAGGACGAAAACCCGGGTGTGGGGGATCGGACGGCCGATCGGCGGGGCGCCGGAGCCCGCCGCGAGGGCGTCCGTCCAGGTGGCCACGACCGTGGCCTCCGTCGGGCCGTAGGAGTTGACCAGCCGCCGGCCCGGCGCCCACAGGTCCACCAGATCGGCGGGGCAGGCTTCCGCGCCCACGATCAGGGTGCGCAAGCCGGGCAGCCCGTCGTGGAGTTCCTCCGGGGGCACGGTGGCCAGCGCCGCCGGGGGGATCAGGGCGTGGGTCACCCGCCTCTCCCGCAGGACCGAGGCCAGCTCGGCGCCCAGCAGCGGGCCCTCCGGGGGCACCACCAGCGCCGCCCCGGCGAGCAGGGAGGAGCACAGCTCCAGGACGGAGGCGTCGAAACTCGGCGAGGAGAACTGCAGCACCCGGTCGCCCGGCCGGACCCGGTAGTGGGCGGTGGCCGCGTCCGAGAAGGTGCCCAGCCCGGCGTGCGGCACCAGCACGCCCTTGGGCACACCCGTGGACCCGGAGGTGTAGATGACGTACGCGGGGTGCTCGGGGAGCAGCGGGCCGAGCCGGTCCGCGTCGCCGGGCGCGTGATCGGGGCCCGTCCCGGCCCGCGCCCGCCGGATCCGTTCCGGGTCGTCCAGCACGGCCACCGGCCGGGCGTCGGCCAGCATCATGGCGCGGCGCTCCTCGGGGTGGGCGGGGTCGATCGGGAGGTACGCCCCGCCGGCCTTCGCCACCGCCAGCTCGGCCACCACCAGTTCGGCCGAGCGGGGCAGGACCAGGGCGACCACCCGCTCCGGTCCCACGCCCTGTCCGATGAGGTGGTGGGCCAGCCGGTTGACCCAGCGCTCGACCTCGCCGAAGGACCACTCATGGCCGTCCGCCAGCAGGGCGGGCGCCTCGGGGGTGCGCCGCGCCCACGCGGCGAACAGCTCGCCGAGCGGTGCGCGGGATACGGCGCGGTCCGTGGCGTATCCCGCGGCCGGGGGCTGGTCCGGGGCGTCCTGGGGCGCGGACGCCGCACCGGATGAGGTCTGGTCGTGGTCGGTCATGGTGGTTCGCGGCCCTTCGGAGCGGTTGAACGGGCGGATGTGCGGGGGGCTCGGGCCTGCCGGGCGGCGCGCGCCGGGGCGCCCCGCACCCGGCGGGGGAGACGTGGGGAGACGGCCGGGCGCGTGGGCGGCGGGCCCCTCAGACCAGGGCGCTTTTCCGGGCCATCCGGCCCGAGAGCTGAATCCGGTCGACGGCGCCGGTCCGGGGATCGCGGACGAAGCGTCCGCCGGGGATTCGGCGTCCGGAGGACGGGTCCACCAGATCGCAGGTGAGGTCCTCGTGACAGACCAGCGGTGCGGGCAGGTCGCCGTCCACGGACAGGGCGAGGCCACCGCCGTCGCTCAGGGTCACCTGGTACTCGATGTCGCCATTGAGATACACCCCGGTGCACTGCGAGGTCGCGGCCATGGGGGTGGCCGGGCGCCGCGGGGCGGGGGCGGTGGGCACCCGGATGCCGGTGATCTCCTCGAGGGCGCCGGACAGTTCGTGCCACAGTTCGGTGCCGCTGCCCGCGTTGGCGGTGAAGGCGACCACGGTGCCGGTGGCGGGATCGGCGCGCAGGGAGCAGGAGGTGCCCTGGGCGTTGCCGTCGTGCCCGAACCACAGCGTGTCGCCGCACCGGAACAGCGCCCACCCCAGCCCCCAGCCGTCGGCCAGCACACCGGGGTCGGCACCGGGCACGGGGCGGCGCATCTGCCGCGCGAGGTCGCGGGGCAGCGACCCCGGTGGGCCGTCGCCCAGATGGGCCCGGCCCAGGGCGAGCAGATCGAGGGCGCTGGCCCTCAGGCCACCGGCCGCGGCCTCGGCGGGGGCGAGGTTCTGCCGTACCGGCCTGGTCCTGCCGGTGGCCTTGTTGGCCGAGTGGCCGGACGCGACGGGCCGGTGCGGGGCGCCGGCCCCGCCGATGAAGGACGGTACGGTGCCCAGCGGAACGAGCAGGACGGACGCCACGGCCTCCGGCCAGCTCATCCCGGTGACCGCCTCGATCAGCCGGCCCGCCGCGACATAGCCCGCGTTGGAGTAGGAGAAGTCCGTGCCCGGCGGCATCACCAGGGTGCGGTCGGTGCAGTGGTCCAGCAGATAGCGCGCGGCGGTCACCGAGGCCACCTGGTCGGAGGCGGGCCCGGACGGGAGCCCCGCGGTGTGGCTGAGCACCTGGCGCACCGTGCACGGCGGACCGGCCCGCCGCAGCTCGGGCACGTGCTCGTCGAGCCGGTCGTCCAGCTCCACATCGCCGTCGGCGACCAGGAGCATCACCACGGTCGCGGTGTACGCCTTGGTGACGGAGCCGATCGGCACGGCCGTGTCGGCGGTGAACGGCTCGCCGGTGTCCGCGTCCAGGACGCCGGTCTCCACGGCGAGCGTCGTCTCCCCGCTGTGCACGGCGAGTTGGGCCCCGGGCACCTGATGGGCGCGGGCCAGGGCGGTCAGACGGTCCTGCAGGACGCGGCGTATCTTCGACCGCTCCTCGCCGGACGGCAGCGGGGTCGGTTCCAGCACGGTGCACTCCTTGCCGGGGGAGGGGACGGATGGCAGGGGCCGGGTCATGACAGCTGACTGGCGGCCGTGCCATCGCGGGGCACGATCGTGAAGCCCTGCCCGTGGGTGGGCATGGGGTCCTGGTCCTCGTCCCGGGGCACGTGAGGGAAGCCGACGCCGATCCAGGCGACCGGATCGGTGAGCCGCTCGCCGTGGGGGCAGGTGCCCACCGAGGTGGCGCGGTCCGGGGCGGTGCTGCCGGAGGCCGGCCGCTCGCACTCCCGGTACGGCGTGACGCAACAGTCGTGGTGGGTGGACTCCTCGGTCCCGCGCGGCCCCCGGTACGGGTCGCTCCCGTGGTCGCCGATCTCCCCTGACCTGGCGTGGCCGCCGGTGTGCTCGGCGGTGGCGTTCCGCTCCCCGCTCCCGGTGCCCTTGTGGGTGTCCTGGCCGCCCCGCGCGGACGCGGTCCCTGGCCGGGCGGCGGCGTCGAGGGCGATCCGGGACGCCTCGCGCGACTCCTCGGACGTCAGCCGGCCGGAGTGCGGGGCGACGGCGGCCGCGGGCTCGGGGGCGCCGGGCGCGGACGATCCGGCCACCCGGAGGGCGGTGGTTCCGCCCCCCGCCGGCACCGCCGTCGGACCCAGGGCCGCGGGCAGGCGCCATCGACGGTGACGGCGTCCCCTCGTACCGGCCGCACCCGTATCCGTGGCGTTGTCTCTCATCACCCAGCCGTTTCCGTTGTCGATCACATGAGCCCGGTGGGGCGCGGGGCGACAGCACTCGGCCGGATCCCGAATCGTCGCTCCTGCCTTTCCCGCTCTCATCGACACCGTCGACGGGATGCAAGCCGCTGACGACGGCTCGCGCGGACACCCCCGGACTCATCGCTGTCCACTGGTGCTTCACGCTTTCACCACTCCGGGCGCCATAACAGTCGCATTTGTCATCAAGCGGCTGTGAGAAACGCATGTGCCGGGCGGACGGGTGAGCGGCCGCAAAGCGTTGGCGCGGAAGGTTTGTCGGGAGCCTCTCTGTCATCATGCTCACATGAGCCATTCGATCAGCATTCGCTGTGACATCTGTGGCGCCACTCATTCCTCCTCCGCGGCCTACAGCGTGGGCGCGCTCCGTGAATCCATCGTCGGAATGAGCTGGTCACGGACGCGATGGGACGGCCGTGTGATCGATATGTGCGGTGCCTGCGGCGCCCGGGAAAAGGCGCCGCGAGTTCCCGGGCGCCGCTGCGGTTCCTGCGAGGGCGGTGAACTCTTCGACGCCCTCGGGCACGACAGAATCGGACATCGTTTGGCCAATGCATTGCTCAGGGCCGGTATCGATAATCTCGAACTCCTGTCCAGTTTCTCCGTGCGCCAGCTTCGGGAACTGGACGGCATCGGCGCCGTGAGCGCACATCACGCACTCAACCGTCTGCACTCCGCACCGACCGAGAGGCGATCGTGAAGGAATATCCCGCCGGGGCATCCGCGCCGTCCGTGCTGTACCGCGGCCGGCGGCACCGGGCGCTATGGGTGACGGGAGTGGTGTTCTCCGCCGGGCTGCTGGCGCCGCTGCTGTTCCTCTTCGCCGCCCGGAAGGGGAGGGTGCCGCGCACCGTACCGGCCGGATACGCGGCGGTCATCTATCCGATCGCGCTCGGCCGGCAGTGGCTGCCCGACCCGGGCGACTGGATCTCGTGGACACTCGCGGCCGTGGTGCTCACCGCGGCCGTCCACGCCGCGCTGCTGGACACCGGCCGCACGCCCGGGAGTTGACCTCCGGCGGGGATCAGCTCTGCGCGGTGGGGCGGACCACGATCTCGCCGACGTCGACACCGGCCGGCTTCCGGTCGGACATCGGCGCGACCGACCTGTTCGCCGCGCTCACCGGCATCGCCCTCGCCTCGGGACAGCCCGAACAGCGGGAACAGCCCGACCGGCTCCTCGACCTCACCCTGGACGGGCTGAGCACCGGGGTCCGCCGTCAGTAAAGAAATCTGAGTTTTCAGTTCAGACTCTTGTGCCACACGCCCAGTGCTCTCTAGCGTGTCCGGCCATGAACCACGACGACCCCACGGACCGGGCCGCCGACTCCGGCGACGAGTCCGTAGGCGACCGGCTGCGTGCGCTGCGCAAGGCGCGCCGGCTGACCCTGCGGACCGTCGCCGAGGCCGCCGGGATCAGTGAGGGCTATCTGAGCCAGATAGAGCGCGGGCAGGCCAATCCGAGCATCGCCACCCTCCAGCAGACCGCCGCCGCGCTCGGGCTGAAGGTGGCCGACCTGTTCGGCGACGACTTCACCAGCGGTCCGAGCGTGCTGCGCGCCGAGGAGGCGCCCCGGCTCGCCCTCGGAGTGCTCGGCGGGCGCAAGTTCCGGCTGACCCCGGGACCGCAGCACCATCTCGAGGTGTTCCTGGGCGAGTTCGACGCCGGAGGCTCCACCGGGGAAGCCCTCTACAGCCACGGCGACTCCGAGGAGTTCCTGTACGTGCTCCAGGGCACGGTCGTACTCCGGCTCGGCGAGCGTTCCTTCACCCTCGGGGCCGGTGACAGCATCCGCTACTCCTCCGCCGTCCCGCACCGGCTGAGCGAGACCGCCGGGGCCGCTGCCCGGGTGCTGTGGGTGATCAGCCCACCCAGCTACTGACCCCGCCACCCGCTCCAACGATGACGAAACCGGGGCCACCCAGGCCGCCCGACCAGCGGTCGCGCAACCACGATTGGCTGAGTGCACCAGTGCTGAACGGAAACGTGTCCTTCTGGTACCGCCAGACCGGCTTCCCCGAACGGCGTCCGCCGCTCGACGGCGACCTCGCCACCGACGTGTGCGTCGTGGGCGCGGGCTTCACCGGGCTGTGGACCGCGTACTACCTCAAACAGGCCGCCCCCGACCTCGACATCACCGTCGTGGAGCGGGAGTTCGCCGGATTCGGCGCCTCGGGCCGGAACGCCGGATGGCTCAGCTGCAAGATCGCCGGATCGGCCGCGACCTATGCGAAAAGACGCGGGCGCGATGCCGTGATCGCCCTCCAGCGCGAGATGATCCACACCGTGGACGAGGTGATCTCGGTGGCCCGCACCGAGGGCATCGAGGCCGACATCGTCAAGAACGGCTATCTCACCGTCGCCCACAGCGCGGCCCAACTGCCCCGGCTGCGGGCCGCCTACGACCATCTGCGGCACTGGGGCGGGCAGGACCTGGAGTGGCTGAGCGCGCCCCGGCTCGCCGAGCGGCTGCGCCTGGACGGGGCGCTGGCCGCCTACCACAATCCGCACTGCGCCCGGGTCCACCCGGCCAAGCTGGTGCGCGGTCTGGCCCGCGCGGTGGAGGCGAAGGGCGTGCGGCTCCTGGAGTCCACCCCCGTCACCGCCATCGCGCCAGGGCGGGTCGACACACCGTTCGGCACCATCCGCGCGGGCCGGATCGTCCGCGCCACCGAGGGCTTCACCAGCGGAATCGAGGGCGAGCGGCGCACCTGGCTGCCGATGAACTCCTCGATGATCGTCACCCAGCCGCTCCCGGACGAACTGTGGAAGCGCCTCGGCTGGGAGGGGCAGGAACTCCTCAGCGACGCCACCCACGCGTACACCTACGGACAGCGCACCGCGGACGGCCGGATCGCCATCGGCGGCCGCGGCGTGCCCTACAAGTTCGGCTCCCGCACCGACCGGGCCGGGCAGACCAGCCCGGAGACCGTGCGCGCCCTGCGGCGGATCCTCACCGGCCTCTTCCCGGACACCGCCGAGGCCGCCATCGACCACACCTGGTCGGGGGTGCTGGCCGTGCCCCGCGACTGGTGCGCCTCCATCACCTACGACCCGGCCACCGGGCTCGGCTCCGCCGGCGGATACGTGGGCCACGGCGTGGCCGCCACCAACCTCGCCGGACGCACCCTGAGCGATCTGCTGCTCGGCCGGTCCACCGCGCTGACCGCACTGCCCTGGGTCGGGCACCGCACCCGCCGGTGGGAGCCCGAACCGTTCCGGTGGATCGGCGTGCACGGCATGTACGCCGCCTACCGCGCCGCCGACCGCTCGGAGTCCTCCGGCCGCACCACCACCTCTCCCATCGCCCGTCTCGCCGATCGCATATCTGGACGCTGACCATGAGCAACCCCAACGCCCCCGTCATGGCCACCGACCGGGCGCGGGCCACCGACCGCGACCGGACCGCCCGCAGGGCGGGTCTCGCCTCCTTCATCGGCACCACCGTCGAGTGGTACGACTTCTACATCTACTCCACCGCCTCCGCGCTGATCCTCGGCAAGGTCTTCTTCGGCGCCGGTGGTGGCACCACCGGCGCGCTGGAGGCGTTCGGCAGCCTGTGGCTCGGATTCCTCGCCCGGCCGATCGGCGGTATCGTCTTCGGCCACCTCGGCGACCGGATCGGCCGGAAGAAGACCCTGGTCACCACGTTGCTGATGATGGGCATCGCGACCACCCTGATCGGGCTGCTCCCCGGCTACGACCAGGTGGGCGTCGCCGCGCCCACCGCCCTGGTGCTGCTGCGCATGGTGCAGGGCATCGCGGTCGGCGGCGAATGGGGCGGTGCCGTTCTCATCGCCAGCGAACACGCGCCCAAGGCGAAGGCGCTGTCGTTCGGCGCCTTCGCCCAACAGGGCTCACCCGCCGGATCGATCCTGGCCACCGGCATGTTCGCCCTGCTCACCCAGTTGCCGGACGACGACTTCGACGCCTGGGGCTGGCGCGTCCCGTTCCTCTTCTCCGCGGTCATGGTGGTCATCGGCCTCGTGGTGCGGCTCAAGGTCGAGGAGTCCCCGGAGTTCGCCCGGCTGCGCGAGGAGAAGCGGGTCGCGAGGGTCCCGCTGCGGGAACTGGTCACCCGCCACCCCGGATCCCTCGCCCTCGGGGTCCTCGCCAGCTCCATCGGCATCGCCGCCACCTACTTCATCACCACCTTCGTCCTGTCCTGGTCCACCGGCAGCCTCGGCATGGAGCGCTCCACCATGCTGAACGTGCTGCTCGTCTACAGCGTCTTCCAGTTCTTCACCCAGCCCTTCGGGGTGGTGCTGGCCGGCCGCTTCGGACCGGGCCGTACCGTGACCGCCCTGCTGGGGCTCAACTTCCTGCTGGTACCGGTGATGTACGCCTGTGTCTCGACGGCCCAGCCGGTCGTCGTGGGCATCGGCATCTGCCTGGTGGGCATCACCGGCGCGATGAACTACGCGATCCTGGCCGGACTGCTCGCCGCCGCCTTCCCGGTCTCCGTGCGCTACACCGGTATCTCCCTCTCCTACCAGCTGTGTTCGGCGCTCATCGGCGGTACGGCGCCCCTGGTCGGCGAGTGGCTGCTGCGGTGGGCCGGCGGCTCCATCGTGCCGGTCGTGATCTACCAGATGGCGCTGGTGGCGGTGTCCCTGACCTGTTCCCTGGCACTGCTGCGCCGCTCGCGGACGGCGTGATCCGGCCCTGGCCGACCCCGCGCCCCCGCCCGTCCCCCGCCGCCCGTCCCCCGCGTTCCGTTCGCTCCCGTTCGGCTCCGCTCGGCCGTCCCGCCCCTCCTCCCCGGCCCTCCCGCGCATGGCCCCGGCCTCAGCCTGGGAGTAACGCAGCCACCTTACGGGGGCCGGGCGGCGCCTCTTTCCGCCTAGGCTCGGCTCCATGGACAGCGAGAACCCTCTGGGACGTTTTCTGCGCGCCCGCCGGGAGCTGGTCCGGCCCGAGGACGTCGGCATCCTGCCCGGCGCCCGGCGCCGGGTGGCCGGTCTGCGCCGCGAGGAGGTCGCCCTGCTGGCGGGGGTCAGCACCGACTACTACGTACGGCTGGAGCAGGGCCGGGAACGGCATCCCTCGGCACAGGTGGTCGATGCGCTGGCGCGGGCGCTGGTGCTGGAGGAGGACGCGGTGGCCCATCTGCACCGGCTGGCCCGTCCGGCCCCCGGTCGGCGCCGCCCGGCCGCGCGGCGGGAGCGGGTGAGCCCGACCCTGCTGCGGATGATGGAGGGCTGGCCGCGGACCCCGGCCGTCGTCCTGGGACGCTGTCTGACCGTACTGGCCCACAACACCCTGGGCGGGGCCCTGTTCGACGGGCACACCCACAGCCGGGATCTGGTGCGGCTGGTCTTCCTCGACCCGGACGCGCGGGAGTTCTACCCCGACTGGGAACGGGTGGCGGCCAACACCGTCGCCGGGCTGCGCGCGGCGGTCGGGCTCGACGAGGAGGACCCCGAACTGATCGCGGTCGTCGGCGAGCTGTCGCTGAAGAGCGAGACGTTCCGGCGGCTGTGGGCCCGCCACGACATCCGTCAGAAGACCCATGAGACCAAGCGCTTCCGGCACCGGCTGGTGGGGGAGCTGACGCTGGACTACGAGGCGCTGACCGTGAACAGCGCCCCCGGTCAGCAGCTCGTGGTCTACCAGGCCGAACCGGGCAGCCCGTCCGAACAGGCGCTGTCCCTGCTGGGCAGCCTCGCCGCCGAGGCGGTGGAGGCGCCCCACGAACCCGCTCGTACCACGAAGAAGGGCACGTCCACGTGACTTCCGACAACCCGGCCGCCAACGACCCGGCGGTCATGGACACCACCGTCCGCGACACCACCGACACCACCGGCACCGACACCACCGACACGACCGTCTGGTTCATCACCGGCTGCTCCACCGGTCTGGGCCGGGCGCTCGCCACCGCCGTCCTCGACCACGGCCACCGCGCGGTGGTCACCGCCCGCGACCCCGAGCAGGTGGCCGACGTCGTCGCCGGGCGCGGGGACCGGGCGCTGGCCCTGGCGCTCGACGTCACCGACAAGAACCAGGTGGCGGAGGCGGTGAAGGAGGCGGAAACCGCGTTCGGCCGCATCGACGTGCTGGTCAACAACGCGGGCTACGGCTACCTGGCCGCTCTCGAGGAGGGTGAGGACGAGGAGGTCCGGGCCCTGTTCGGCACCAATGTGTTCGGCCTGGTGGACGTCACCCGGGCGGTGCTGCCGGGCATGCGGGCCCGCCGCTCCGGCCACATCGTGAACATCTCCTCCCTCGGCGGGCTGGCCGCCTTCGGCGCCACCGGCTACTACCACGCCACCAAGTTCGCCGTGGAGGGCCTGTCCGAATCGCTCGCCGCCGAGGTGGCCCCGCTGGGCATCAAGGTGACCATCGTCGAGCCCGCCGCCTTCCGCACCAACTGGTCCGGCCCCTCCATGCGGCAGTCCGCCGTCACCATTGACGACTACGCCGAGACCGCGGGCGCCCGGCGCACCGGCACCCTCGCCACCTACGGCCGGCAGCCCGGGGACCCGGTCCGGGCGAGCGAGGCCATCATCGGCGCGGTGGAGGCGGCGGAACCGCCGCTGCGGCTGCTGCTGGGCAAGGCCGCCTACGACATCGCCCGGGCCAGGCTGGACTCCCTCCGGGCCACCTTCGACGCGTGGCGGGACGTCACCCTCGGCGCCGACTACCCGGTGACCACGTCCTGAGAGCCGACTACCCGGTGCCATGCCCTGAGAGACGGCCGCGGACCGCGCGGCCACCCCCGGCCGTCGCGCTCAGGCGTTGAGGACGCCCGCGCCGAGCAGCCCGAACAGCGCCGCGCCGATGGCGATCCGGTAGATCACGAAGGCGTTGAACGAATGCCCCGCGACGAACTTCAGCAGCCAGGCGATGGAGGCGTAGGCCACGGCGAAGGACACCACCGTGCCCACCGCGAGCGGCACCGCGCTCACACCACCGCCGGTGGCGTCCTTCAGCTCGTACAGCCCCGCGCCGGTCAGTGACGGGATGCCGAGGAAGAAGGAGAGCCGGGTGGCGGCCACGCGGTCCAGGTCGAGGAGGAGACCGGTGGAGATCGTGGCGCCCGAGCGGGAGAAGCCGGGGAAGAGCAGGGCGAGGATCTGCGCGCAGCCGACCAGCATCGCGTCCCGGAACCCGGTGTCGTCCTCGCCGCGCTTGTGGCGGCCCGCCCGGTCGGCGGCCCACATCAGCCCGCTGCCCACGATCAGCGAGGCGGCCACCACCCACAGGGAGGCGAGCGGGCCCTCGATCAGGGGTTTGGCCGCGAGGCCCACGAGCACGACGGGGAGCGTGGCGCAGATCACCCACCAGGTGAACCTGTAGTCGTGGTGGTACCGCTGCTCGCGGTCGGCCAGCCCGCGCCCCCACGCGGTGAGGTAGCGGACGATGTCGCGGGAGAAGTACAGCAGGACGGCGGCGATGGCGCCGACCTGGATCACCGCGGTGAAGGCGACGACGGACCGGTCGTCCACCGGGATGTCCATCAGCCCCTCAGCGATCTTGAGGTGGCCGGTGGAGGAGACCGGGAGGAACTCGGTGACCCCCTCCACGACGCCGAGGACGACGGCCTGTCCGATGCTGATCGCGCTCACGTGGTCCGTCCCGCCGGTGTCTCTCCCCCACCAGTGAAGGTCTACGCGACTGTAGACGACGGAGGCGGGACGACCAATCAGCGGGGCCGCCACGGGAGGGTGGTCGCGCCCCGGCGCGCTCGAAAACGTCCGCCGCGCCGGGAACGGGTCCGTGCCCGTTGCGCCGGGAGCGGTCCGTGCCCGTACGGGGGAGGGGCACGGACCGCCGGGCGGGTGTGGCGGATCAGGCGGCCGGACCGGAGCCGCTGAGCAGGGTCCGTACGCCGTTGGCCGAGAGGGTGACGGCCTCCGGGGCACCCGCGTCGATGGTCAGCGAGAGCTCTTCGGAGGGCCATCCCTGGGCCAGCGCGCCCAGCGGCACCAGGTGGTACCGCTCGATCTGGGGCAGGGCCTGGTGCATCCGGGCCGGAGTGGTGAAGACCGGTACCAGTTGCGCGCCGTCCTCCTGCTGGAACACGGGCAGGGTCACGGCCTGCGGGTCCGGCTCCTCGCCGGTCTCGGCGGAGGGGAGCACGACCTCACTGTTGGCAAGGGTGTTCAGCGCCGTCTCGTCCGCCCGGTCGGCCGCCAGCTCACCGAGGGCCTGCTGGGTGGCGGAGACGCTTTCATCGGAAGGGCTGGTCATGATTCCGTCCATGGATCGGGGTGTGGGTCTTCATGGGTTTCTGGGTCCCGGAGCGGCTCGTTCGAACAGCCGCGGCTGGCTCGAATACCCCGCCTCATGGAGCTCACACATCCCGGCCGGAGCCGATTCTTCCGCGGGGTCTCCGCGCCCGCCTTGCCGCGAACGCCCGTAGGGGCCCCGGCCTCGGCTAGGGCCTGGCCCAGCCCAGCGACCTCTCGACCGCCCGCCGCCAGTTCTCGTACTCCGCCTCCCGCCGCGCGGGGTCCATCGTAGGCATCCACTGGGCGGCCCGGTGCCAGTTGCGGCGCAGTCCCTCCAGGTCCGGCCAGTAGCCGGAGACGAGCCCGGCGGCGTAGGCGGCGCCGAGGGAGACGGTCTCGGAGACCATGGGGCGCACCACGGGCACGTCCAGGACATCGGCGAGGAACTGCATCAGCAGATTGTTGGACGTCATTCCGCCGTCCACCTTCAGCTGGCGCAGCGGCCGGGGCGAGTCGGCGTTCATGGCGTCGACCACTTCCCGGGTCTGCCAGCCGGTGGCCTCCAGGACGGCGCGGGCCAGATGTCCCCTGGTGATGTACGAGGTGAGTCCGACGATCACGCCGCGGGCGTCGCTGCGCCAGTGCGGGGCGAACAGGCCGGAGAAGGCGGGGACGATGTAGCAGCCGCCGTTGTCCTCGACGCCGCGGGCGAGGGTCTCTATCTCGGGGGCGCTGTGGATCATCCCCAGGCGGTCGCGGAACCACTGCACCAGTGAGCCGGTGACGGCGATCGGGCCCTCCAGGGCGTAGACCGCGGGTTCGTCGCCGATCTGGTAGCCCACCGTGGTGAGCAGGCCGTGCCGGGACCGTACCAGCTCGGTGCCGGTGTTGAGCAGGAGGAAGCTGCCGGTGCCGTAGGTGCACTTGGCCTCGCCGCAGGCGAAACAGGTCTGACCGAACAGCGCCGCCTGCTGGTCGCCGAGGGCGGCGCAGATCGGGACGTCGGGCAGCGGGGCGCGGGCCATGCCGTAGCACTCGGCGGAGGGGCGGATCTCCGGCAGCATCGCCCGGGGCACATCGAAGTAGGCCAGCAGTTCGTCGTCCCAGGTCAGGGTGCGGATGTTCATGAGCATGGTGCGGCTGGCATTGGTGGCGTCGGTGAGGTGCAGTCCGCCGTCGGGCCCTCCGGTGAGGTTCCAGATCAGCCAGCTCTCCATCGTGCCGAAGAGCACCTCCCCGCGTTCCGCGCGTGCGCGCAGGCCCTCGACGTGGTCGAACAGCCAGCGCAGCCGGGGCGCGGAGAAGTAGGTCGTGGGGGACAGCCCGCAGCGTTCGAGGAAGAAGTCGTCGCCGGTGGTCCGCCGCAGCCGCTCGACATAACCGCTGGTGCGGGTGTCCTGCCAGGTGATGGCGTGGCATACGGGTACGCCGGTGCGGCGGTCCCACACCACGGTGGTCTCGCGCTGATTGGCGATGCCGATCGCCGTGATCCGGTCGGGTCCGACGCCCGCGCCCTCCAGGGCCCGGGGGACGACGGTACGGCGCAGATGGGACCAGATCTCGGTGGGGTCGTGTTCCGCCCAGCCGGGTTTGGCGTAGTACTGCTCGTGTTCCCGCTGGGCGACCGATACCAGCCGTCCCTGCTGGTCGAAGAGGATGCACCGGGTGGACAGGGTGCCCTGGTCGATGGAGATCACATAGCGTTCAACCATGGTCTGGCCTGCCTTCGGGGGCGTACGAGCAGGGCATGGGGCGTCACCAGCGGGCCGCGCCGAGGTCGCGGGAGATCGCCCGGGCGGCGTCGCGGGTCAGTCCGACGAGGGGAGCCTGGGGCCGTCCCCTGCTGTCGCAGAGGCGGTCCACGGCGCCGGAGATGCCGACGGCGCCCACCACCAGGCCGCCCTGGCCGCGGACCGGCGCCGCGATGTCCGCCTCGCCGATCATCATTTCCTGGACCGCGGCCGCCCAGCCGGCCTCGCGGATCTCGCTCAGCGCCCGGTTCAGCTGCTGGCGGGAGACGAGCGTGTGCCGGGTGTAGCTCTCCGGTTCGGGGTCCATGAGCGGCTCCAGGGGAGTCGCCCCGAACGCCAGCAGGATCTTGCCCAGTGCGCTGGCGTGCAGGGGCAGCAGCGAGCCCACGTCCAGGGTCTGGAAGGTGTCATCGGGCCGGAAGACGTGGTGGACGATGAGGACCTTGCCCTCCAGGGGCACGCCGAGGCGGACCGCCTCACCGCTGCGGGCGGCCAGGGCGTCGGTCCAGTTGATGGAGCGGGACCGCAGCTCGTTGATGTCGAGGTAGCTGGTCCCCAGGTGCAGCAGCGCCGCGCCGAGCTGGTACTTCCCCGTCGCCCTGTCCTGTTCGACGAAGTCGACGCTCTGGAGGGTGCGCAGAATGCCGTGCGCGGTGCCTTTGGCGAGGCCGAGGGAGGCCGCCACCTCGCCCAGACTGAGCCGTCCGGATCCCTGGGCGAGCAGCCGCAGGATCGCCGCCGCCCGCTCGATGGACTGCACCGGGCCGGCCATGACGCGATCGTAGCTCGTCGGCCAGGGGCACAGCCCGTCGGCGACGACGCGAAACGTTCGGCAATGCCGACCCGGATTCGTTGACCCTGCGGGGCGGTGGCCCATAGCGTCCGTATCAGGACAAGAGTTGCCGTATGCCGAAAGGCGCCCCATAGGGTGCCCGGCAGCGACAGGAACCCCGTTCCGAGAGGAGGAGACGTGGCGGAACAACTGAGCCTGCCGATGCCCGGCGCCACCGGGCCGGGCGCGGGCACGGCCGATCTCACCGGTGCCCGGCTCATCGGCTTCCAGGCACCCGCCCCGGACTCCCCGATCGCGCCGGGGGCGACCGGTGGCGGGATTCCGGGTCCGCCGGCGGTGGACGAGGGCGACGGCCATGTCGTCCCGGTCCCGCACGTCTGTGCGGCCGTCGCCACGGTCCGGCGCCGGGCGCATGCGCTGCTGTCCGAGTGGGAGCTGTCGGCCGACCGGCTGGACGAGGCGCTGATGGTGATCTCGGAAATGGTCACCAACGCGGTCCTGCACGCCCTGCCTCCGGTGGTGCTGCGGCTGCGCTGGACCGGGTCCCCGGGCTGCTCCGTGCTGCGCGTCGAGGTCACCGACGGCGGTCCGGTCCCCGCCGGCCAGCGGGCGGACGAGGACATCGAGCCCGATGAGCACGGCCGCGGGCTCGGCATCGTCACGGCGCTCTCGACGCGGCACGGCAGGCACCCGTGCCATGAGGGCATCACCTGGTGGGCGGATCTGCCGGTGGCCTAGCCGGCGGCCCCGCCCCAGGTCACCGGGAGCCGGTGCACTCCGTAGATGAGCATGTCGTGGCGGAGCGGGACCTGGTCGGGCGGCACCGCCAGGCGGAGCGTGGGGAAGCGCCGCAGCAGGGCCGGATAGCCCGTCCTCATCTCCATCCGAGCCAGGTGCTGGCCCAGGCACTGGTGGATGCCGTGGCCGAAGGCCAGCTGACCGGCCGCGTCCCGGGTGACGTCCAGGGTGTCGGGGTCGGTGAACCGGGAGCGGTCCCGGTTGGCGGAGGCGATCGACCCGACCACGGTCTCCCCGGCCCGCACCCGCACCCCGGCGATCTCCAGATCCTCCCGGGCGGCCCGTACCGTTCCGAACTGGACGATGGTCAGGTACCGCAGCAGCTCCTCGACCGCGTGGTCGACCAGCTCCGGCCGCTCCCGCACCAGGCGCGACTGCTCGGGGTGGCGCAGCAGCGCGTAGGTGCCCAGGGCCAGCATGTTCGCCGTGGTCTCGTGGCCCGCGATGAGCAGCAGCAGCCCCACGCCGGTCAGCTCCTCGTCGGTCAGCCCGGCCGCCGTGGCGGTGCCGGGGCCGCCGGGCGTGCCGTGGTCGCCGTTCACCAGGTGGGACAGCAGCGCCTGGTCCGGGTGGCGCCGCTTGGTGTCGATCAGCTGTCGCATGTACTCCCACAGCGCGTCCCGGGCGGCGTAGATCTCGTCCTCGTCCTGGCCGAGCCGGAGCAGGACGGTGGCCCACCGCTGGAAATCGGCCCGGTCCCGGTAGGGCACGCCCAGCAGTTCGCAGATCACCAGCGAGGGGATCGGCCGGGCGAAGGACTCCACGAGGTCGGCGGGCGGGCCGGCGCGCTCCATCGCGGCCAGGTGGCCGTCGGTGATCTCCTCGATCCGGGGCCCCAGGCCGCGCAGTCCGCGGGAGGTGAACCACCTGCTCAGCAGCCGCCGGTAGCGGGTGTGCTCCGGTGGGTCCATGCCGATGAACGAGCCGAGCGCGCGGCGGTCGTCCTGGCGGACCGGGAACGCGTGCACGGGTGAGGAGGTGCGGCGGCGGTCGGAGGTGAACCGGTCGTCGGCCAGCAGCTGCTGGACGTCCTCGTAGCGGGTGAGCAGCCAGCCCACCGTGCCGTCCGGGAAGGCCAGCCGGGCGGCCCCGCCCTCCTCGCGCAGCGCCGCGTAGCCGCCGGGCGGATCGAAGGGGCAGTCACGGTGTCGGGGCAGCGCGGCCGGAGTCGACGCGCGGGATGTGACGGACACAGTGGGCTCCCTTCGAAAAGCGGCCCGGGTCCCTCTCCTCCGAGCGTAGCTCGGCCCACCGGGGCGCGCCCCCGCGGCGCGGGGGGCCCACGGTTGTGCCACCCTTCCCCCTCGCGCCATACCGGTTGACGGCGTCCTCGTGGCCCGCGCAGGGCGGACCGAGGGGATCAGGACAGCATGAGGGCCGCGTCCCAGTGCGGTGGTGTGCCGGGGCGGTGGAGGGTGAGGGCCACTCCCGCGGCGCCTTCCAGGAACGTGGGGGCGTCAAGCGGGGTCGGATGCGTAACGGTGGGGTAGCCGAAGGCCGTGTCCGGGGCGAAGTCCGCGCACAGGCGCTCGGTGAGGGCATCCGCGTGGCTCGTCAGGACCGGGTCCTCAAGGTCGGTCGCGATGACGCGGGTGATGTGGGCGAGACCGGCCAGGCCGTGGCACAGGCCCGGGTCCTTCAGGCCGGTGAGACCGCCGGGGCGGCGGTGGACGGCGTGCATGGCGTCCGCCGCCGAGCGCACCCACTCCTCCTCGCCCAGCGCGGCGCCGGCGAGCTGCATCGCCCGTGCCACGCCCGGTGCGCCGTAGCACCAGCTGGGGCGGTGCGGGGGCCGTGGCGCATGGTGTCCGGCGATCTCCTCCTGGGCCGGGAACAGCGCGGGCCAGTAGGGGCCGTTGTCGTCGGTCAGCCGCCGGCTCATCAGCCAGTCGGCGATGCGCCGGACGGCGGTGTCCTGGTCCGGCACCCTGATGCCCCGGGTCCAGCACAGGGACAGCAGGGCCAGCGGGCCCGCGATGCCGTGGCCCAGGCCCAGATCGATCTGGTCGCCGTCCGTCTCCCGGCCCGGCCAGGGGGTGGCCGTCCAGCCGGGCAGGGTGTGCCCGTGGCGGCGGATCGGTTCGGTCAGGGCGGTGAGATAGCGCAGGACCTCACGAACCGGTTCCGGATCCGCCGGCTCGGTCAGGAAGTAGCGGGCCAGTCCGCTCGCGCCGCCGATCACGTCGAACCGCTCGCGTGGCGCCGGTTCCGTGCCGTCCGCCATCCGGGCCTGCTCCAGGTCGAGGACGTGCCGGAGCCGGTCGCGCACGACGGTGTCCAGCTGGCCCAGTACGGTGGCGTAGTCGCCGGGTGCGCGCACGGCCGCCTTGATGGCGAACGCCAGCCCCGCCAGGCCGTCGTACAGACCGTGGCCGCCGGATCCCGGGGCGGAGCCGATCGTCTTCGCCGCGGCGGCCAGCCGGGCGTGGGCGATCGGCCTGAGCGCGGGGTCGTCCTTGCTGAGCTCGACGAACAGCAGGGCGGCCCCCGCCGAACCGCCCGACAGCCCGATCGGCAGATCGGCCGGCGGACTCCACGCTTCGGCCCGCCGCGCGATCTCCGCGACCACGTCCTCCCGGCTCGAACCGGCCGCCGAGGGGTGCGTGGGCGCTTCCTCGCGCGGGCCGCCGGCTGTGTTCATCGGTGGTTCCTCCTGAGGGCCCGCTCGGTGGCCGCCATGCCGCGGGCCACCGCGAGCGAGCGCAGCTCCGCGTCGCGCCGGGTCCCGGCCAGCCGGTTGTGGTGCATGTGCAGAACGCTCGCCATGACGCCGCGTTGGGACGCCGCGGGATAGGCGCGAAGTGCCTGTGCCCGTGCGGGGCGGCTGCTCAGGTCGAGTGCCCCCGGGGCGAGGAGGCCGAGCGCCGTCGACCGGTGCGTACGGAAGAAGGGGTGGTGCTCGTCGTCTCGTGGCATGGCGAGGAACCAGTCGGGCCACTCCTCCCCGTGGACCTGTCGCACCAGGTCCACGTAGTGGGCGGCGGCGAGGACGCCGACCGGAGCGGTGTCGGCCCCGGAGGCCACGCGGGTCAACTGCTCGATGACGGTGACGCTGTCCCGATGGAAGAACCGCTCCGCCGCGTCGAGGACCTCCGGACCGCCGTAGCGGACGGTCTCGGGCTCGTAGGTGTCCACGACCATGCGCCCGGCCAGCCGCTGCCCGTGCAGATCGTCGGCCCAGTCCAGGACGGTCGGGGCGATCCGCGACCACACCGCGTCCCGGTCGCCGTGGAACCGCAGCCGCAGATGCGGCTCGGGGTCGGCGTAGCGGATGAAGAACCACCGGCCGCCGTCGCCCGGCAGGGCCGCGAGCAGCCGCGGCAGATGGTCGACCAGCACCTCATCCTGCTGGGCGGTGGCGGTGTAGAGCTTGCCGTAGAACCAGGAGCGGTGACGGCGGTCGTCCTTGCCGACGGGCCGCACCGGCACGGTGCCCGGGGTGCGGCTCGCCGGGCGGGGCACCGTCTCCTCGGCGGTGCCCGTACGCGCCGTGGCGTCGGCCGGGTGGCCGGGCAGGACGGGGATGATCACTTCGCTGCGGTATGCGTCGCCGCGGCTGTCGCACAGCCAGTTCTCGCCGTGTCCGCCGGCCTCGGGTGTCTCGTGCACCGCCAGTTCGCCACCCCGCGTCAGATCGCGCCGGAGCAGCGCCCGGTGCAGCGGCGCGGAGAGGTCGAGCACCACCCGGCGGTCGCCGAACCCCACGCTCACCCGCCGGGGGACGTTCCAGCGGGCACGCCACGCGTCCAGCGCCCGGCCCCACTCCTCGTCGGTGGCGGTCGCGTCGGTCAGCGTGGGGTCGGACAGCCGCCATCGCGCGGCGGCCAGGACCGTGCGGCCGTAGCGGACCCTGGGCAGACAGGGGGCGTTGTCCAGCGCACCCCACGACCACACCGACCACACCGGCCGGCCCATCGCCGGGATCTCGCGCAGCAGCCGTGCGGCCGCCGGTGCCAGGGCGAAGTTCAGCACGGTGGCGGACTGCGGCACGATCTCCCGGCCGGTGGCCGTGTCCACCACGTACAGACGCTCCTCGTCGGCGGCCAGGGCCACGTCGGCGACGCCTCGCACGGTCGCACCGGGTGGCGCGTCGGGGAAACAGCCGACCGTCAGCCGCCGGTCCCAGAACGCGGGCACCCGGGCCACGTTCGCGGCCCCGCCCGACATCGGCTGGAAGTCCAGCAGCACCGGCTCGGCCTGCGGACGGCACGCCGACGCGGCGGCATCCCGCGCCAGCTGGGCCACCGGCTCGGGGTCGTCGAGCAGATAGGCGAACCGGCCGAACATCCCGCCGGGCGTGACCGATCCGGTCGTCTGCGACAGGACGAGAGAGAACTCCCCACGTTCGAGATCCGCGGTGGACGGTGCGGTCAGGTGGGCACACAGCTCCGCCGCGACCGGCGGTATCCGCCGCACCGTGCCGGACAGCCGCTCCAGCGCGGCGTCGTCCAGGACGATCTCCCGCTGTCCCGTGGCCATCGCGGACAGCGCCCACTCCGTCAGCACCGCGTCGCGGTCCGGGTTCCGGCCGGCGTCATCGGTCGGCAACTGCCGTTCGCTGGTGGGGTGTTCGTATCCGGCCGGGGTGCCCAGGCCGGTGTGCGGGTCCAGCACCTCCATGAGCGGCACCGCCTGCCCCGTGCCGTACCGCTCCACGAACGCCCCGTGGTACTCGGTCAGGTGCCGTACCGACTCGTTCTTGGCGGACGCCCGCCACAGTGCCGTCGCGGCGCGCTCCGCTTCCCGCAGCACCTCCCGCGGCAGCACGACGTCGGCGTCCATCCGCAGATCGACCTGGAGCGGCCGGTCGTGCCGGTACAGCGACCGCAACTCCCCGATCGCGGCCTGCCAGCGGGACACGCCCGCGCCGAGCGGTTCGGCCGCACAGTCCGCCGTCAGCTTCGCCACCCGGGCGACGGTGTCGGCCTTCTCGCTCTCCCCGGCGGACGTCAGCACGTCCCGCAGATAGGACAGCGGGTCGGTGCGGGTCAGCGGCGGGCGCAGCTCGGTGAGCAGGAAACCCTGCTGTACGAGGCCGATGAGCAGCCCCTCCACGATCTCTCTCCCGACCGCCGGGTACGCCGTCATCAACCGCTCGGCGATCTCACCGGCAACGGTGGGCCGCCCGGCGCACTCCAGTGCCAGCCCGACCGCGGGAGTGTCGCGTACGGAGACCTCCTCGGTGCGGGACGTCGGCGTATCGCCCTCGTCCGGGGCGGGGGCGAACGGCAGCACCCAGCGATGTCCGCGCCGGAACGCCAGGCCGTTGGTGACCACGCGCAGCTTGCGCAGCAGCGCCGGTTCGCTCTCCCACGGCCGGATCAGCCCGAGCAGCCAGCCGCCGTCCGGCCGTACCGCGCCACGATGGGCGTCACCCACCCGCGCCCGGCAGCCGTCCGCGAAGGCGACCGGCGCGACACCGGCCATCAGTCCGAACGGAGTGGGGCGGCCGGCCGCACGCAGGACGTAGCGCGTCGCCCCCAGCACCAGTTTGCGCAGGGCGGCCGGCTTCATCGGCGCCCCGCTGAACAGGGTGTGCAACGCGTGGTCGAGCGAGGGGCTGGAGATCGCCAGTGCCTCGCGGACCCGCTCGTCGGCGGTGAGCGCGGCGATGTACTGCTCGACCTGTGCTCTGTCCCGCGAATCGAATTCCGCGTCCGCCGCGACGGTCTTCTCGACCATGGTGTGCGGCAGCGACGGCATGCGGAGCATGCCGACTTCCACGGCACGGAACGAAATGGTGTCGCCGGACGATGACACGGCCATTCTTCCCCTCTGGAGGAGGTGGCACAGGGCCGGTACGAGGCTCAGAGGTTTCGGACCGGCCCTGCGCCCTTGGTGGAATCAGGAGCTGATGCCGGACATCAGCAGCCCGCGATCACCGAGCAGAGGCACGAGCTGGTCCAGGGGCCATGGGGGATCGAGACGCTCTTCACCGCGGTCACTGCCTTGCCATCCTCCAGGTCACGCAGGCTGGAGCGGATGTCCAGGTCGAAGTCCGCGTTCGCGGAATCCATGGCGGCCTGGCCTTCAACACGCGTCGTCATAGCGACTCCTTTCGGGTTGGGGTACATGGAGCTGCGCCCGAGGAACGATCCAACACCTTCTCCCGGAATGACACACAGCTTTGTCAGTCTCTGGGGACATCTGAGGGATGGTCCAATGCCAACCGCCCTGTCTAGGGGCAACACCAGTGAGATATGTCAAGGTCATGACAACCCCGCCACCTCGACCGCGGTGTGCTCAGCGGGGGCGGCGGCCGGGCAGGGCCGGGCCGTCGTCGTGGCCCGCTCGCGGTGTGCCGCCGCCCGGCGGGGCGGACGCCGGAAGGTCCCGGGAGTGCCGGATGGGGGAGAAGAACAGGATCAGCCCGGCGAGCGGAATCCCCGCCGTGGTGATCCACATGGCGGTGCGGAGGCCCAGTGCGGTGCCGAGCGCACCGCCGAGCAGGGCGCCGAGGGGCAGTGTGCCGTAGCTGACGAACGATGAGGTGGCGGTGAGCCGGCCGAGGAGGTGCGGTGGGCAGTAGCGCTGCTGGAAGCCGGCCTTGAGTACATTGCCGGCCACCACGCCGGCGGTGACGCAGAAACCGCCCGCCGCGAAGAGCGCGACCCCGGGGCCGTCGGTGGTCATCGGCATGAGCAGGGCGGTTACCGCCAGCCCCAGTTCGAACAGGAGGGTGGCCCGGGCGTCGCCGACCCGGCCGGCGACGTGGCGGGCGCACAGCGCCCCGGCGACGCCTCCGAGGCTGACGGCCGCGAGGAGGCCACCGACCAGCCCGGGGGCAAGGCCGACGGTCCGGACCAGGAAGACCACCTGGATCGATTGATACCCCATCAGGGCCAGGTTGGAGGCGGCGGCGAAGAGTGTCAGGGTGCGCAGCCACCGGTCGCCGGCGATCAGCCGCAGCCCCTCGGCCACCTCGGCGGCCAGGGCGCGGGGCGGGCGTTCGGCCCGGGGGAGGCGCGGTTCGCGGAAGCGGATGCCGGTCAGGCACAGCAGGGAGACCAGGAACGTCGCGGCGTTGACGAACATCCCGTTGACCGCGCCCGCCAGCTGGGCGATCAGACCGCCGGAGCCCTGGCCGGCGATCTGCGCGGCGGACGCGCTGCCGTGGAGTTTGGCGTTGCCCTCGGGCTGGTCGGCGGGGTCCAGGAGGCCGGGGAGGTAGGCGCCGTAGGCGGTCTGGAAGAACACCGCCGCGGTGCCCGTCAGCAGGGCGACGGCCAGCAGCAGTCCGATGCTCAGCAGCCCGGCCCGGGCGGCCGCCGGGACGGCCGCGAACAGCGCCAGGGAGACCGCCGCGGCGGTCAGCATGACCGGCCTCCGGGGCAGCCGGTCCACCCAGGCCCCCGCGGGGAGGCCGATGACCAGCCACGGGGCCCAGCCCGCGGCGCTCAGCAGACCGATCGCGAAGGTGTCCGCGTGGAGTGTGGAGACGGCGATCAGCGGCATCGTCACCTGGGTGACGGCCGCACCGTACTTCCCGGCGGTCTCACCGCACCACAGCAGCCGGAAGTCGCGGTGGCGCCGCAGCAGGCCACCGGGGGGTGTGACGGGCATGGGTCAGGCTCCTTGGGCGGGGAGGAGGGCGGCCGCGTGGCGGAGCAGGGCGTGCAGGGCCGGGTTGTCGTTGTCCTCGCGCCACACCAGGTTGAGTTCCACCGGCTGCGGGGTGGTCAGTTCCACCGGTTTGAAGGCGATGCGCGGGTAGCGCAGCCGGGTGGCGGTCTCGGGGACCAGGGCCATCCCCCAGCCGCCGTTGACCAGCGCCAGGATGCTGTGGACCTGGCTCAGGTACTGGGAGAAGACCGGGGTGACATGGGCGGCGCGGAAGATGCTGATGAGCAGCTCGTTGAAGTAGCGCGCCTCGATGGGCGAGTACATCAGCAGGTCCTGCCCCTCGAAGTCGGCCACCTTCAGCGGCTCGTCGCCCGCCGCCAGCGGATGCCCCGTGGGCAGGGCGGCGAGCAGCCGCTCCCGGGCCGCCGGGCGGGACCGGAGGTCGGGGCCGGTGACCGAGGGCCGGCCCAGGCCCAGGTCCAGGCTCTTCTCGGCGATGGCCGCCAGCTGGTCCCGGGTGACCATCTCGCGCAGGGTGATCGCCGCGCCCGGCATGGCGGTTCGGGCGACCTCCAGGAGGGTGCCGAGTACGGAGTGGGCGCTGGCCGCCGTGAAGCCGATGGCGATGCTGCCCGCCTCGCCCGTCGCCACCTGCCGGGCGGCGAGGACCGCGTGTTCGGACTGGCGCAGGATGCGGCGGGCCTCGGTGAGGAAGGCGCGTCCGGCGGGGGTGAGCCGCACCGAGCGGTTGGTGCGCTCCAGCAGCTGGACCCGCAGTTCGGTCTCCAGCAGCTGGATCTGGCGGCTCAGCGGCGGCTGGGTCATCTTCAGCCGCTCCGCGGCCCGGGTGAAGTGCAGCTCCTCGGCGACCGTCACAAAGCTGGTGAGTTGCATGAGCGTGAACAACGATGCTCCCCCGGTATCAACGCATGCCAATTTTGAGTTAGACGTAGATCGTCTGGCGACCTTAGCTTGCACAGGAGTCCGTCGGCCGCCCCGGGGCGGATCCGGCGGCATCCACTCGCCCCGCACATCGGGCCCCACACACAGGGACAACACGTGGTGACCACATCGCAAACGGCAACGCACGTCGCACAGCAGGCGGGTGAGGCGACCCTGGACCGGGTCTCCTGGATCCGGGTGTCCTCGGTCGTCCTCCCGCTGGCCACTCCCATCAGCGACGCCAAGGTTCTCACCGGGCGCCAGAAGCCTATGACGGAGGTGGTCTTCCTCTTCGTCGAACTCGCCACCGAGGAGGGCCATCAGGGCATCGGCTTCAGCTACTCCAAGCGCGCGGGAGGGCCCGGACAGTTCGCCCACGCCCAGGAGATCGCGCCCGCCCTCCTGGGCGAGGACCCCAGTGACATCGGCAAGATCTGGACCAAACTGGTGTGGGCCGGGGCCTCGGTGGGCCGCAGCGGGCTGTCCACCCAGGCGGTGGCGGCCTTCGACATCGCCCTGTGGGACCTCAAGGCCAAGCGGGCCGGGCTGCCGCTGGCCAAGCTGCTGGGCGCGCACCGCGACACCGTGCGCTGTTACAACACCTCGGGCGGCTTTCTGCACACGCCGACCGAGCAGCTGCTGGAGAACGCGACGGCCTCCCTGGCCAGCGGGATCGGCGGCATCAAGATCAAGGTGGGCCAGCCGGACGGCAAGGAGGACCTGCGCCGGCTGACCGCCGTGCGCGAGCACCTGGGCGACGAGGTGCCGCTCATGGTCGACGCCAACCAGCAGTGGGACCGGCCCACCGCACAGCGCATGGGGCGCGCCTTGGAGGAGTTCGGCCTGGTCTGGATCGAGGAGCCGCTGGACGCCTATGACGCACCGGGCCACGCGGCGCTCGCCGCCTCGCTGGACACCCCCGTGGCCACGGGGGAGATGCTGGCCAGCGTCGCCGAACACTGGGAGCTGATACGCCACAACGCCGCGGACATCGTTCAGCCCGATGCACCGCGCATCGGTGGCATCACCCAGTTCCTCAAGCTGGCCACCCTCGCCGAGCAGCAGCATCTGCAGCTCGCCCCGCACTTCGCGATGGAGATCCACCTCCATCTCGCGGCCGCCTATCCGTACGAGCCGTGGGTGGAGCATTTCGACTGGCTGGAGCCGCTGTTCAACGAGCGGCTGGAGATCCGCGACGGGCGGATGCGGGTGTCCGCGCGGCCCGGTCTCGGCATCACCCTCAGCGAGCAGGCCCGTGCCTGGACGCGTGCGGAGGCCGAGTTCGGCATACGGTAAGTCCGGTTCCGTCCTCGGCCATTCGCGAATCCACAGGTCACATCCATTGACCCGTGGTGTTCACGCCTCTAACCTCCATCTGCATATATGGACGGAGTGCATGCATGTGGACTCCTTGGCCAGTCTGGCGATCCGTACGAGCTCCCAGCTCGCCGGCCGCAGTTCAAAGGGGAACTGAGACATGCCTCTAGTCGTCGTCGGAATCAGCGTGGTGATCCTGCTGTTCCTCATGACCAAGCTGAAGCTCAACGGCTTCATCGCCCTGCTTCTGGTGGCCGTCGGCGTCGCGCTGGTGCGGGGGGTCGGGATGGAGAAGATCCCCGATGTCCTCGGAGAGGGCGTCGGGGGTCAGATCGGCGACACCTTGCTCGTCGTCGGTCTGGGCGCCATGGTCGGCCGGGTCATGGGCGACGCCGGCGCCGCCCAGCGCATAGCCACCACCCTCATCGACACCTTCGGACTGCGCTGGGTCCAGGTGGCGATGGTGGTCACCGCCATGCTCATCGGCGTGACCATGTTCTACGAGGTCGCCTTCGTCATCATCGTGCCGGTGGCGTTCACCATCGTCCGGGTCACCCGGAAGAACCTGCTGTGGGTCGGGCTTCCGATGTCGATCGCGCTGTCCACCATGCACAGCTTCCTGCCGCCCCACCCCGGGCCCACCGCGGTGGCCGCCACCTTCCACGCCTCCGTCGGCCTGACCCTGTTCTACGGGCTGTTCATCGCCGTTCCGGCCGGTGCGCTGATCGCCCTGGTGTGGCCGCGCCTGTCGTTCGTCCGCCGGATGGACCCCGAGATCCCGGGGGGCCTGGTCACCGAGCGCACCTTCACCGAGGAGGAGATGCCGGGCCTCGGCTGGTCGCTGTCGGTGGCTCTGGTCCCGGTGGTGCTGATCGCCGGCGCCGCGGTGACCGACATGGCCGTGTCCGGCTCCGGCCCCGCACTGCGCTTCATCACCTTCATCGGCTCCGCGCCGGTCGCCCTGATGCTGACCCTGCTGCTGGCGGTGTGGGCGTTCGGCCCGCGGATCGGCCGGAGCCTGGCCGAGGTCAGCGCCTCCTGCACCTCGGCGGCCCAGGCCATGGCGATGATCCTGCTGGTCATCGGGGCCGGTGGCGCCTTCAAGGAGGTCCTGGTCGAGGGCGGGATCTCCGACTACATCAAGGACCTGATGAGCGACTGGCCCATCTCGCCGATCGTCCTCGCCTGGCTCATCGCCGTCATCCTGCGCGTGGCGCTCGGATCGGCCACCGTCGCCGTGGTCACCGCGGCCGGCGTGGTCCAGCCGCTGCTGGAGAGCAGCGGAGTCCACCCCGAGCTGATGGTCCTCGCCGTCTCCTGCGGATCCATCGCCTTCAGCCATGTGAACGACCCCGGCTTCTGGATGTTCAAGGAGTACTTCAACCTCTCCGTCATCGACGCCATCAAGGCGCGGACCACCTACACCACCGTGCTCGCGGTCCTCGGCCTCGGCGGCGTCCTGGCCGTCGAGTGGACCCTCGAAGCCCTGCATGTGTGACCGCCTCCCAACCAAGGACGCCACGATGAGCCAGCCCACCGTCACCTCCTTCTCCGTCTATCCGGTCGCCGGCCGGGACAGCATGGAGCTGAACCTCTCCGGTGCCCACGGCCCCTACTTCACCCGCAATGTGGTCGTCCTCGAGGACTCCGAGGGCCGCACCGGACTGGGGGAGGTCCCCGGTGGGGAGAAGATCACCCAGACCCTGCGGGACGCCGCGTCCCTCGTCGTCGGCGCGCGGGTGGGCGACTACAAACGGGTGCTGCGCGAGATCGGGCAGCGGTTCGGCGACCGCGACGCGCAGGGCCGGGGCGCCCAGACCTTCGACCTGCGCACCACCGTGCACGCCGTCACCGCCGTCGAGTCCGCCCTGCTGGACCTCCTGGGACAGCACCTGGAGGTGCCCGTCGCGGCGCTCCTGGGCGACGGCCGCCAGCGCGACTCGGTACGGGTCCTGGGCTATCTGTTCTACGTCGGCGACCCGGACCGGACCGACCTGGAGTACATCCGCGAACCCGGCGCCGAGGCGGAGTGGTACCGCATCCGCCACGAGGAGGCGCTGACCCCCGAGGCGATCGTCCGTCAGGCCGAGGCCACCTACGACCTCTACGGCTTCCGCGACTTCAAGCTCAAGGGCGGTGTGCTGGAGGGGAGCGAGGAGGTCAAGGCGGTACGGGCGCTCAAGGAACGCTTCCCCGAGGCCCGTATCACCCTCGACCCCAACGGCGCCTGGTCGCTGCGCGAGGCGATCGAGCTGTGCCGGCCGCTGACCGGCACGCTCGCCTACGCCGAGGACCCGTGCGGCGCCGAGGACGGCTACTCGGGCCGGGAGATCCTGGCGGAGTTCCGGCGCGCCACCGGACTGCCCACGGCCACCAACATGATCGCCACGGACTGGCGTCAGCTGACCCACGCGCTGGCGCTGCAGTCCGTCTCCATCCCGCTGGCCGACCCCCACTTCTGGACCCTGCGGGGGTCGGTGCGGGTGGCCCAGCTCTGTCATGAGATGGGGCTGACCTGGGGCTGTCACTCCAACAACCACTTCGACATCTCCCTGGCCATGGTGGTCCACTGCGGAGCCGCCGCCCCGGGCGCGTACAACGCCCTGGACACCCACTGGATCTGGCAGGAGGGACTGGAGCGGCTCACCGTCGATCCGCCGCGGATCGTCGGCGGTGAGATCGCCGTCCCGGACGCCCCCGGGCTGGGGGTCACGCTCGACCGGGACCGGCTCCTCGCCGCCCACGCCCTCTACCGGGAGAAGGCGCTGGGGGCGCGGGACGACGCGGTCGGCATGCGCTATCTCGTTCCGGGCTGGACCTTCGACAACAAGCGCCCCTGCCTGGTGCGCTGACCGGGCGGGGCGGGGCCGCCGGTCGGGACGGCCCCCGCCCCGCAGCGGCCGTCAGACCTCCAGGCCGGCCTCGATCCTGCGCAGCTGGTGCCGGGCCATCGCCAGATTGGCCCGGTTCTTGTCCAGCGCCAGATAGAGGAAGAGGCCCTGGCTGCCCCGGCTCTTGAGCAGCCGGATCAGGTGGTACTGGCTGCCGAGGGTGATCAGGATGTCCTCGATGGCGTCCTGCAGGCCGAGCTGTTCCATGGTGCGCACCTTGGCGCGGACCACATCGGTGTTGCCCGCCGCGGCCACCGTCAGGTCGAGGTCGTTGCCTCCGCCCACGGTGCCCAGCGCCATACCGCTGGTGTAGTCGACCAGCGCGGCGCCGAGGCAGCCCTCGATGGACGTCATCGCCTCTTTGAGCGCGGTCTGGGTGTTCGCCATGATCGTGACTGTTCCTTTCGATGGGGTGGTGCCGGTCGGTGCCGGTCGATGGGACGGTGCCGGTTCGGGTAACGGCGCGGTGTGCGCGCCGGGCGGGGAAGGCCGTGGGGGTCAGGGCTGCTCGGCCCTGCCGAGCGCGTCGGCCACCAGATCGGCGAGCCGGGTGCCCGAGCGGCGGGCCTCCAGGTGGAGCCGGCCGACGTTGGCGCGGTCACCGGCCAGAACGGTCAGAACGGCCATGGAGCCCGCGGCGTAGCTGGCGACGTAGCCGTCCTCGCCGCGGACCAGCAGTTCCCGGAAGGCGCCCCGCCCGGCGGCCTCCGCCAGCGACTGCGCCACTCCGAGGGCCGCGGCGGTCAGCGCCGCCACCCCCTCGGGCTCGAGGGCGGCCGTGTCATGGGCCAGCACCAGGCCGTCGCTGGTGGCGGCGAGGGCGCCGGTCACATGGGGCACCCGGGCCCGCAGCCGGCGCAGCTCCTCCAGCACTTCGGGTTCGGCGGCCGGCAGCCACTTCCGCTCCGTGCGCTGCCGCAGGGTCAGTCTCATGACGCCGCGCCTGGGGCGGGCGGGTCGGTCGGGGGAATCACAGGGTTGCCTCCAAAGCGTCGCGGAGCCGACGCAGCAGGTCGATATCGGGATCGGTGAAGCCGGCCGCGGTGGGGCCGCGGCCCGGGGGCAGCGGCGGACGGGCGCCGGACCGGGCGGGCAGGGCCGGATGGCCCGGAACTCCCGGCCGGGGGGAGGGCGGTGCGGCCGGACCGGTGGACCGTGGGGTCGCGATATGGCCCGCCGCCGCCAGCCGCCGTATGTCGATCAGTGTGTGGAAGGCGGGACGGCCCAGCTCACGGGCGATACGGGCGGGCGTGCGGACCCCGTCGGCCAGCGCCAGCACCGCACGCTGACGCGGGGTGACGGCCGGGGCGCGGCCATCGGGGCGGCGGGCTACCACCGGTTCGGTGTCCACCCGCGGATACGGCCACAGCGCGGCCAGCAGCTCGCCGCGCCGCCGGGTCTCGCGTTCGACGGCGGCGGCGCCCACCGGGCGTACCGGACCCAGCCAGTGGGCCGCGCCCCGCTGGAAGCCGCGGGGGCCGCTGCCGTGCCCCAGCGCGAAGTACGCCGCGTCGAACAGCGCGCCCAGATGGCAGATCTCCAGCTCCGCGCCGGACAGCCGGCCGCTGTCGACGAGGAACCGGCCGACCCCGCCCGCCGGGCCCGCCCGGCCCATCGCCTCCCGCCAGCTGTCGGCGGTCAGCCGGCCACCGGCGGTGAGCAGCACCTCGATCCCGGGGGACACCGGGCTCTCCGCGTGCACCACCTGGCCGCCCTGGAGATACACGGTGCCCGCGTCGCACAGCAGGGCACCGCTGGCCCGCTCGGCGGCGAGCTCGGTGAGACCGGGGGCGCGGCCGGTGCGCGCACCGGCCTTCCGGGGGGTGTTCATAGCAGCGCCAGCCCCCGGCACAGATCGCGCAGCCGCAACCGGGCGAGCGCCAGGTTCCCTTCCCGGCGGTCGAGCCACAGATAGAAGAAGACGCCGCTGTCGAAGGCCGTGTCGACGAAGCGCAGCAGGTGGTAGCAGGTGCGGGTGGTGATGATGACGTCTTCGACGGCGGGCTCCCGGTCCCTGCCGTCCCCGTTCCCGCCGCCGTTCGTACCGCCGTCCCCGCCGTTGTCCGTACCGTCGTCCGCGCCGCTCTTGCCGCCGCCGGGACCCAGCGCGGCGAACGCCCGCTGCTCGGCCGCCATCCGGGCCAGCTCCGCCGTCTCCGCGGCGGTGGCCTCGGGGTCCTCGTCGCGCACCTCGCCGGCCATGCCGAGCGCGAGTCCGCTGGTCCACTCGATCAGGGCGGCTCCCCGCGCGCCGTTCACGGTCATCGCTTCCAGCAAGCACTCGTCGATTCCGGGCATGCGTGCTCCCCTCCCTGCGTCGCCCGTGGCGGGCGCCCACCGGTGGCGCTTCGTCAGTGACGGTGAGGTTACGCAGGGTTCAGCCGTTAGGGGTCAGATCCGGTAATACTCGGAAATAGTGGGTGGCGTGTAGTAGGGTCCACCGCCCCCATGGGCCTCGTGTGCCCCGGAGGTTTCCGCCGGACGCCACGCCTGGCCCGGTCACCGGCCCCGTGTACGGATTCATAGCGCCTCCGGGACCGACCGGGCCACAGACGGGCGGACGCATGTTCCCCCGTCCTCTTGCAGACGTGGCGGATGGGCCAGTAGACGGTCGTGCGATGGTCGGTTACGCGTACGCGTGGAGCCGGGCCGCGGCGCGGCGGCCGACAGGGGCGCCCATCCGGCGTCCAGAGGGCGGTCCCGCACCCCCGCGGCGCGCGGAGTGGCGCGGAGTGGCGCGATCTGGCGGGACCCGATGTGGCGGAAACCGCCCGCGTTTCACCCGGCTTGTCCGCGCCGTGCTGACGGTGCGTTACGGCACGGCGGGGGTGGCGGGGGAGGCCGAGGGGGTGACGACCGGGGCCGGCGGTGAGGGAGTGGGCGCCTCACCCTTCCCGGCGAGCGAGGGCGGCGCCTTCAGGACGACCATGGGCTCACCGGGCCTGGGCATGACCGGCTTGGTGAAGTCCGGGCCCTGGGTCGGCGTCGCGGTGATCTGGCCGGGAAGGGACGCGTAGTCCACCATGCCGGTGTTCTCCATCTGCGTGATGTGGTCCAGCACCACCGTGTTGGCCTGGGTGGCGAGCTGCCGCACCAGCGTGTTCTTGCTGGTCGCCCGGATCTTGGCGATGGCACTGAAGATCTGGCCGTGGGTGATGCGCAGGATCTGCGCCATCCGGCTGTCGAAGTCCTTGCCGGTGGCGGCCGTCAGGGTGTCCAGGAACCCCTGCTGCTGCGGCGTGGGCTTGTTGGGCAGCTGGACCCCGAGCTTGGGCGCGATGTTCCGTACGGCGGCGTCGAGCTGCGCGTGCCCCACGATCAGATGCTCCCCCGCCGTCTTCACCGCCGATGTGGTGCCCTTCTTGAGCGCCAGCTCACCGGACGGGAACTCCCACAGCCCGGCCAGCCGCACCTTGACCACGAAGTCCTTGTCGGCCCCGGTGAGCGGCCCGTACGGCGTGGAGTCCGTCTTCGCCAGGTTCGCCTTGGTCTCCTGCTGCACGCCGGTCAGGGCGGGCGACATGATCACGCCGAGGGTGACCACCACGGAACCTATGAGGAGGGACGTACCTGTCACGAAGTACCGGGATCGCATAGAGCCTCCTGGCGGGAACGCCGGTCGTTGTCCGGAGCAGTGGCTGCCCGTGCTTGCACCGGCCAGTACGGACCGCGAAGGCTGTGTGCTCAACGGTGCGCCGCCTCTTCCCGCGCGTGCGAACCGTCACGTCGGCCGCGTATGGCCCGTCTCACAGCCGCCCTGCGGCGTGGTGCGCGGTCGGCCCCGTTCGTCCCGGCCCCGTTCGTCCCGGCCCCGTTCGTCCCGGCCGCGGACGGCCGGGACGGCAGCGCGGCGAGCGCCGCGCCTCGCGGCATCCGGTATCGGGAGGGGAGCGGCGGCACCCGCGACCGGGGGAGCGGCGGCACGCGCGCCCCCGCTTCCCCCGGCTCCTCCTCCCAGAGGCTCCCTACGGCGGGCCGCCCGGCTCCGGCCCCCGGTAACCCGCCCTGGACGACGCGTCGATGCCCACCTCGTAGCGGATACCGGGGTGCAGGGTGTTGCCGCCGACCCGGGCACCGGTCGAGTGGCAGGCGAGTCCGATGGCGTGGTCGGTGGCGGCGGCGAACACATTGCCGGTGATGGTGGCGTTCCGCACGTCCTCGAACATCAGGGCCTGGGAGGCGCGCAGCGTCTCGCAGTAGTTGCCCCTGATGGTGAAGTCGGCGGTGGTGCCCCGGCCGTCGCCCTCCCCGTCGTCCGGGCCCTCGGCCATCAGGCACATGTTGTCCACGTTCTCGCAGCGGTTGTCCTCGATGCGGACCCGGCGGCTGGCCGGGGTGCCGCTGGCGAAGGTCTGCATGCAGTCGGCGTGCCGGCCGTGGCCGTTGTCGGTGTCGCGGACCGTGTTGCGCGCGATGGTCAGATCGTCGCCGAAGAACCGGATACCGTCGCCGTCCCCGCCCCTCGGACCGATCACGGTGTTGTTCCGCACCGTGACGCGGTGGCCGGTCAGTTCGATCCCGGGCGCCGCGGGGCGGACGGACCGGAATCCCTCGACGATCACGTCGTCCGCCTCGATGGTGATGCCGGCCACGGCGTCCCCGTCCCCGGCGTAGGTGATCGGGTGCTCCCGGCTCCCGCCGGTGGTGATGACCAGCCGCCGCCGGGACAGATCGCCGTCGAAGCAGACGGTGTCCCCCGGCCGCGCCAGGCGCGCCGCCTCGCGCGGGGTGCCGGCGCGCACGGTGCAGCGCGCGGCCCTCTGTCCGGGGGAGGGGGCCGCGGCCGTGCCGGAGCCGCGGTCCGCACCGCCGTCCCGGGGCCACGACGGACCCGCCAGGGCGGCCAGGAGCGCGAGCACCGAGACGGCGAGAAAGCCGAGGACGAGCCTCCATGTGATGCGCATGGCGGGCACCGTAGGTCCGGGCCACGGGACCGGTCCCGTGGCCAACCGCGCATCGCTGTACTCCGGTTCACCCCACCGTCACCGTAGGCCCGTAGGTTCACACCGACACACGGAAGGGCGTGATCCCAAGATGGAGACGCACAGAGCGCACCGAAAGCGGCTCAGGAGCCGGTCGGCGCTGGTCGGCGGGGGAGTGGCGGTGGCCGTCGGCGCGCTGCTCGCCCCGCTCGCCGCGGCCCCCGCGGCGAGCGCGGCGCCACCGGCCGGCGAGGTACGCCACCCCGTCGACTACGTGGACCCGCTGATCGGTTCCGCGGGCGGCGGCAACACCTACCCCGGCGCCAACGTGCCGTTCGGCATGATCGCCTGGTCCCCGACCAGCACCGCCGGCGACCAGACCAACACCGCGGCGGCCAACGGGTACTCCTACCACACCACCCGCACCCGGGGCTTCAGCCTCACCCACGTCAACGGCGCGGGCTGCCACCCCGGAGCCGCGGGCGATGTGCCGATCATGCCGTTCGTGGGCCAGGTCGACACCTCGCCCACCGCGGACACCAAGGACCAGAAGTACGCCGCCGGCTTCTCGCACGACCAGGAGAAGGCCGAGCCCGGCCACTACCGGGTGGGGCTGGACTCGGGCGCGGTCGCCGATCTCGCGGTGAGCGAGCGGGCCGGTGTCGCCGACTTCTCCTTCCCCCGGGGCGCCCCGGCCCATCTGCTGTTCCGCACCTCCAACTCGCTCAACGGCAGCGAGAACGCCCACATCGAGATCGACGCCCGGCGGCGCAAGGTCACCGGCTGGGTCCTGACCGGCGCCTTCTGCGGACGGCGTGCGAACGGCGGCGAGAACAACCGCACGACGTACTACCGCCTCCACTTCAGCGCCTCCTTCGACCGCGCCTTCTCCACCGTCGGCACCTGGGAGAACGACCGGCTCGCAGCCGGCGCCACCACCGCCGACGGCGGCGAGGGGTACCTCACCGGCGCGGACCGGGCCGGGCGCGGCTCCGGCGGGTACGTCGGCTTCGACACCACACGCGACACCGACGTCCACATGCGGCTCGGCATCTCGTACGTGTCCCTGGCGGGCGCCGAGGCCAACCTCCGCGCCGAGATAGCGCCCCGGGCGAGCGTCGCCGAGGTGGCGGCGGACGGCCGGGCCGCCTGGGACCGGCAACTGCGCGCCGTCCGCATCAGCGGCGGCAGCGAGCCGCGCCGCACCGCGTTCTACACCGCCCTGTACCACGCGCTGCAACAGCCCAACCTGGTCAGTGACACCGACGGACGCTACCCGGGCATGGACGGCACACCGCACCGTCTGGAGCGCGGGCAGAAGGCGCAGTACAGCAACTTCTCCGGCTGGGACCAGTACCGCGCCCAGGTGCAGCTGCTCGCCCTGCTCCAGCCCCGGGTCGCCGGTGACTTCGCCCAGTCGCTGTTCAATTTCGCCCGGCAGAATGGCGGGGTGTGGGACCGCTGGGTGCACATCAGCGGCGCCACCCATGTGATGACCGGCGACCCCTCCGCGGCCACGCTCGCCACCTTCTACGCGATGGGGGTGCGCAACTTCGACGCCGAGGGCGCCTTCGACTCCCTCTACCGCCAGGCCACCGTCCCCCACCCGGACGGGCTCTCCGACAAGGGCTGCCCGGGGCAGTGCGAGGGCCAGCGCCCGAACCTCGCCCAGTACCTGGCCTCGGGGTACGCGGCGCAGGACGTCTGCCACTGCTGGGGCGGCGCCGCGGAGACCCTGGAGGACTCCGTCGCCGATGACGCGCTCGCCCGCTGGGCCCGGCTGCTCGGCCGCGCCGAGGAGGCCGAGGAGCTCGGCGCCCGCGGCGGCTACTGGCGCAATGTGTTCAACCCGGACGCCACCGCCACGGCGGGCTCCGTCCAGGCCAGGAACCGGGACGGCTCCTGGGTGACCCCGTTCGACCCGGCCTCCGACCGGGGCTTCGCGCAGGGCAGCGCGGCCACGTACACCTGGATGGTGCCGCAGGACGTCCAGGGGCTCGCCGAGGCCATGGGCGGACGCGAGACGGCGGCGGCCCGGCTGGACGGCTTCTTCCACAAGCCCGACGGCTCATGGTCGGTCCGTGGCGGCGACCCGCTGCGCTACGACCCCACCAATGAGCCGGGCATCCACGCCCCCTGGCTCTACAACGCGCTCGGGCAGCCGTGGAAGACCCAGGAGACGGTGCGCCAGATCGTGGACACCGTGTACGGGACCGGCCCGTCGGGGCTGCCCGGCAACGACGACCTGGGCACCATGTCCGCGTGGTACGTGTTCGCGGCGCTGGGCATCTACCCGCAGGCCCCGGGGCGTGCCGAGGCCCTGCTCACCGGCCCGCTCTTCCCTCGCGCGGTGATCGCCCCGGCGGGGCGGCGGCGCGCCCTCACCATCGCCGCCCCGGAGGCGTCCGACGGTGCCTTCTACGTGGCCGGGGTGCGGGTGAACGGCAAGCCGCACGACACCTCGTGGCTGGACGGCTCGTTCCTGCGCGGTGGCGGCTCGCTCTCCTTCGACCTGGCCGGCCGGCCCGCCACCGGATGGGCCACCGCCCGACCGGCTGCCCCGCTGACGCGCCGGGCGTGCTGCCCGGGGAGCGCGTCGTCCGCGGACCGCATGCCTAGGCCGCGGCGTCGGTGAACGCGTCCGCGCGGATGTGGCGCATGGGCCGGCCCACCACCCGGTACCGTCCGTTGGGCACCCGGTCCGACCGGGAGACCCGTACGGCGAGCGGGCCGGCCCACTCATAGCCCTTGTCCTCGGCGTGGCGCATCAGACGGTCCGTCAGCACCTGTCCCACGCGACAGCCACGCCGGGTCAGCTCCTCGTACACCGCGTCGGCGAGCTCGACGTCGTAGACGTTGGGCACCACCACCCGGGTCGGCCCGCACACCACGGCGTGGCTGTCGCATTCACGTTTCAGGGCGTCGAGGAGTTCGACCGGCTCGCTGCGTGCCACCTTGGCGAGCAGCGATGCCTCCCAGCGCTCTATCGCCCGTTCCCACCGGTTCAGCGTCTGCATGCCCTCGCGGGTTCCCGGTCTGCCGCACCTCATGCCCGGCGACGCCGCCGGCCGGCCGCCCGGTGACGGGCCGCGCTGGGCGGCCGGTGCCTTCCTCACGGCGATGGGGCCGGCGCTGACGGTCCTCGCGGCCGTGGCCGCGGCCGGTGCGCTGCCGGTCACCGGGCTGCCGGGCGGTACGCCAGGCGCCGCCACCGAGAACCCCTGCCCCGAGGGTCCGGGGACCGGTGGCGGCGGCCCGTCACCGCCGTCCTTCTCAGGTGAGCGCGACCAGCAGATCGCCGCCTTCCACCTGCTGGATCGCGCTGATGGCGATGCGCGACACCGTCCCGCTCCGCGGGGCCGCGATGGTGGCCTCCATCTTCATCGCCTCGATCGTCGCCACGGTGGCGCCCGCCTCCACCTGGTCGCCCTCGGACACCGCCAGCGTCACCACCCCCGCGAAGGGCGCCGCCACATGGCCGGGGTCGCTCCGGTCGGCCTTCTCGGTGGCCGGTACATCGGAGGCCACCGAGGTGTCCCGCACCTGGATCGGGCGGAGCTGGCCGTTCAGCGAGGCCATCACCGTGCGCATGCCGCGCTCGTCGGCGTCGCCGATGGCCTCCAGCTCGAACAGCAGCCGGACACCGGGCTCGAGGTCCACCGGGTACTCCTGGCGGGGCCGCAGCCCGTAGAAGAAGTCCCTGCTGTCCAGCACGCTGGTGTCGCCGTGGGCCTGCCGGTGCGCCTCGAACTCCTTGGTCGGACCGGGGAACAGCAGCCGGTTCAGCGTCGCCCGCGGATCCTTCTCCAACTGCTCACGGTCCTCGGCGGACAGCTCCCCGGCCGGCTGCCGGGCGGTGGCGCGGCCCTCCAGCGCCTTGCTGCGGAACGGCTCGGGCCAGCCGCCCGGCGGATTGCCCAGCTCGCCGCGGAGGAAGCCGATCACCGAGTCCGGGATGTCGTACCGGCCCGGCTCCGCCTCGAAGTCCTCCGGTGACACCCCGGCCCCCACCAGGTGCAGCGCGAGATCGCCGACCACCTTGGAGGACGGGGTGACCTTCACCAGATGGCCCAGGATCCGGTCCGCGGCGGTGTACATCGCCTCGATCTCCTCGAAGCGGTCGCCGAGGCCGAGCGCGATGGCCTGGGTGCGCAGATTGGACAGCTGACCGCCGGGGATCTCGTGGTGGTACACCCGCCCGGTCGGCGAGGCGAGGCCCGCCTCGAACGGCGCGTAGATCTTGCGCACCGCCTCCCAGTACGGCTCCAGGCCGCCGATCGCCTCCAGATCCAGCCCGGTCGGCCGGTCGGAGTGGTCGGTGGCGGCCACGATCGCCGACAGCGACGGCTGGGAGGTGGTGCCCGCCATGGAGGCCACCGCGCCGTCCACCGCGTCCGCACCGGCCTGGACCGCCGCGAGATAGGTGGCCAGCTGACCGCCCGCGGTGTCATGCGTGTGGATGTGCACCGGCAGGTCGAACTCCCTGCGCAGCGCCGAGACCAGCTTCGCCGCGGCCGGGGCGCGCAGCAGCCCCGCCATGTCCTTGATGGCCAGCACATGCGCGCCCGCGGCCACGATCTGCTCGGCGAGCCGCAGGTAGTAGTCCAGGGTGTAGAGCTTCTCCGACGGATCGGACAGGTCGGAGGTGTAGCAGAGCGCCACCTCGGCAACCGCCGTGCCCGTCTCCCGTACCGCGTCGATCGCGGGCCGCATCTGCCCGATGTCGTTGAGCGCGTCGAAGATCCGGAAGATGTCGATCCCGGTGGCCGCCGCCTCCCGTACGAAGGCGTTGGTCACCTCGGTGGGATACGGCGTGTAGCCCACGGTGTTGCGGCCGCGCAGCAGCATCTGCAGACAGATGTTCGGCACCGCCTCGCGCAGCTTGGCGAGCCGCTCCCACGGGTCCTCGGCGAGGAAGCGCAGTGCCACGTCGTAGGTGGCCCCGCCCCAGCACTCCAGCGACAGCAGCTGGGGCACGGTCCGCGCCACCACCGGGGCCACGGCCAGCAGGTCCTTGGTGCGGACCCGGGTGGCCAGCAGCGACTGGTGGGCGTCCCGGAAGGTGGTGTCGGTGACGCCGATCGTCGGCGACTCGCGCAGCCAACGCGCGAAACCGTCCGGGCCGAGTTCGGTGAGCCGCTGCTTGGAGCCGGCGGGCGGCGCGGTGTCCGGCACCGGAGGCAGCTTGGTGGCCGCGTCGATCAGATGCGGCCGCTCGCCATGCGGCTTGTTCACCGTGACGTCGGCGAGATAGGTGAGCAGCTTGGTGCCGCGGTCGGCGGAGTGCCGCGAGGTCAGCAGGTGCGGCCGCTGCTCGATGAACGAGGTGGTGACCTGCCCGGCCCGGAAGTCCGGATCGTCCAGCACGGCCTGGAGGAAGGGGATGTTCGTGGACACGCCCCGGATGCGGAACTCCGCCAGCGCGCGCCGGGCCCGGCCGACCGCGGCGGTGAAGTCCCGCCCCCGGCAGGTCAGCTTGACCAGCATCGAGTCGAAGTGGGCGCTGATCTCGGCACCGGCGTGGGTGGTGCCACCGTCCAGCCGGATGCCCGAGCCGCCCGGGGAGCGGTAGGCACTGATCATCCCGGTGTCCGGGCGGAAGCCGTTGGCCGGGTCCTCGGTGGTGATCCGGCACTGCAGCGCCGCGCCCCGCAGATACACCGTGTCCTGTGCCAGGCCGAGGTCGGCCAGCGTCTGGCCGGCGGCGATCCGCAACTGCGCCTGCACCAGATCGACATCGGTGATCTCCTCGGTCACCGTGTGCTCGACCTGGATCCGCGGGTTCATCTCGATGAACACATGGCGGCCGTCGCGGTCGAGCAGGAACTCCACCGTGCCCGCGTTGCGATAGCCGATCTGCCGGGCGAACCTCACCGCGTCCGCGCAGATGCGCGACCGCAGCTCGGGATCGAGGTTGGGCGCGGGCGCCAGCTCGATCACCTTCTGGTGGCGCCGCTGCACCGAACAGTCACGCTCGAACAGGTGGATGACATCGCCCTGTCTGTCGGCGAGGATCTGCACCTCGATATGGCGGGGTTCCACCACGGCCTTCTCCAGGAAGACCGTGGGGTCGCCGAAGGCGGACTCGGCCTCCCGCGCCGCCGCCTCGATGGACTCGCGCAGCGCCTCCCGGGTCTCGACCCGGCGCATTCCGCGCCCGCCGCCACCGGCGACGGCCTTGACGAACACCGGGAAGCCCAGCTCGTCCGCGGCCCGGACCAGCTCCTCCACATCGGTCGACGGCTCGGAGGAGCCGAGCACCGGCACCCCGGCCGCGCGGGCGGCGGCCACCGCACGCGCCTTGTTCCCCGTCAGCTCCAGGGTCTGCGCGCTGGGGCCGACGAACGTGATCCCCGCCTCCTCGCACGCGCGGGCGAGGTCGGGGTTCTCCGACAGGAAGCCGTATCCGGGATACACCGCGTCGGCGCCCGCCCTGCGCGCCGCGCCGACGATCTCCTCCACGGAGAGGTAGGCCCGCACCGGATGGCCCGGCGCACCGATCTCGTACGCCTCGTCGGCCTTCAGCCGGTGCAGTGAGTTGCGGTCCTCGTGCGGGAACACGGCGACGGTTCTCGCGCCCAGCTCATATCCGGCGCGGAAGGCGCGAATGGCGATTTCTCCACGATTGGCGACCAGCACCTTGCGGAACATGCCCGATCCCTTCTACCTGCCCGGTACCAACACACGCTTGTCGGCGAACCCTACTGCCGCTCACCAGGAAGGGTGCCCGGTGTGTGATCGAGTTCTCCCGGACGGCGCGCGGTACCGCACCCGGCCTCATCATCCATGGTGGCGTGGATACGCGGCGAGTCCGGGTGGCCGCGCCAGGAGAAACGGACGCTCGGCGGGAACGGCGTCCGGGGGAACGGCGCTCGGCGGGAACGGTGTCCGGCGGGAACGGTGCTCAGCGAGAACGGCACCCGCACACGGGGCGGGGAGCCGGTCGGGCGCGCGGCCACCGCCGGTCCCCATGGGCCCGCCGGTCCCGAGCACCCGGACGGCCGCGCACCGTGGCCGTAGCCGCGCCGGCACGCTGAACCGGGAGCCTTCCGGTGCCCTGCCCGGCTCACCGGGCCGGGCACCGGGCACTCGGCGGTCCGGGCTCACCACTCGGCGGTCCGGACTCACCACTCGGCGAGCGAGCCGTCCGGGTGGCGCCAGACCGGATTGCGCCAGGCGTGGCCACGGCGGTCGGCGGCGCGCACCGCTTCCTCGTCCACCTCGATGCCCAGCCCCGGGCGGTCGGTGCGCGACAGCTGCCCGGCCGTGAACCGGAAGGGCTCCGGATCGGTCACGTAGTCGAGGAGCTCGGCACCCCGGTTGTAGTGGATGCCGATGCTCTGCTCCTGGATCAGGAAGTTCGGGGTGGTGAAGGCGATCTGCAGACTGGCGGCCAGCGCCACCGGGCCGAGCGGGCAGTGCGGGGCGAGCTGGGCACCGTGGGTCTCGGCGAGGGCGGCGATGCGCCGCAGCTCGGAGATGCCGCCCGCATGCGAGATATCGGGCTGGAGGATGGCCACCCCGGCCCGCAGCGGGGCGATGAACTCGCGCCGGGAGTACAGGCGCTCACCGAGCGCGAGCGGGATCGGGGAGGCGTTCACCAGGTCCGGGACGGTGTCCATGTGCTCGGAGAGCACCGGCTCCTCGACGAACATCGGCGCCGCCTCGGCGAGCAGCGGCAGCAGCCGGCGGGCGTTGGCGGGGGAGACCCGGCCGTGGAAGTCCAGGCCGAAGTCGCGGTCGTCGCCGAGGACCTCGCGGGCGGTCTCGGCGCGCCGCACCGCGGCACGTATCTCCGCGCGGGTGGCGACCGGGGTCATCCGGCCGCAGCCGTTCATCTTCACGGCGGTGAACCCCGCCTCGCTCTGCGCGGTGAGCGCGTCCCGGATCTCCTCGGGTTCATCGCCCCCGATCCAGGCGTACGCGCGGACCCGCTCCCGCACCGGACCGCCGAGCAACTGGTACACCGGTACGCCGTAGTGCTTGCCCTTGATGTCCCACAGCGCCTGGTCGAGCCCGGCGACGGCGCTGGAGAGGACCGGCCCGCCGCGGTAGAAGCCACCCTTGGTCATCACCTGCCAGTGGTCCTCGATCCGCATCGGGTCCTGGCCGATCAGATACTCGGCGAGCACCTCGACGGCGGCGCGGACCGGCTCGGCCCGCCCCTCGACCACCGGCTCGCCCCAGCCGGCCACCCCCTCGTCGGTGTCCACCCGGACGAACATCCAGCGCGACGGGGCCAGGAATGTCTCGATACGAGTGATTTTCACGGGCGGTGTCCTTCCCTGGGATGAGCGCGGCCGCGACAATAATTGATAAATAACGAGAACTCGCGCAAGCCTTCGAAGCCGAAAAGACCGTGAGGACAGGTCATCTCAACGTGGGGAAGCCGTCATCACGCCGCCGTGTCCGTATACCTGACGCACCGTCAGGCGGTTGGGCGCGTCCCGCGGGAGGGTGAGCCAGGGGCTCTCCGGGCCGGTGGTCAGGACGCGGTGCCGGTCGATCCACGGCGGATCCCCGGGCCCTCACCCCTGGGCGAACCGCCCCAGGGAGCAGCCGGGGCAGCCGGTTTCCGGATGGGGCGCGGGGAGGACGCCCTCCGCGAAGACGGGCAGGCGGCCGGGCCGCACCGAGTCGCACCGGACCGGCCCCGGCCTGTCCTCCGTGCGCCGCCCGTGGTCAGCCCAGGGCCCGGTCCAGGTTGAACGCGGCGCTGATGAGCGAGAGATGGGTGAACGCCTGCGGGAAGTTGCCGATCTGCTCACCGGTGTGGCCGATCTCCTCCGCGTACAGCCCGACATGGTTGGCGTACGTGAGCATCTTCTCGAACGCCAGCCGCGCCTCGTCCACCCGGCCGGCCCGGGACAGCGCCTCGACGTACCAGAACGAGCAGATGGAGAAGGTGCCCTCCTCCCCGCGCAGCCCGTCCGGGCTGACCGTGGGGTCGTAGCGGTAGACCAGCGAATCGGCCACCAGCTCCTCGCCCAGCGCGTCCAGCGTGGACAGCCACTTGGGGTCGGTCGGGGAGATGAACTTCGCCAGCGGCATCATCAGCACCGACGCGTCGAGCACCTCCTCGCCCTCGCGCTGTACGAAGGCCCGCCGCCGTGGCGACCAGCCGGAGCGCATGATCCGGCGGTAGATGTCATCGCGCGCCCGCGACCAGCGGGGCATGTCCGCGGGCAGTCCGCGGTGGCGGGCGATGCGCATCGCCCGCTCGATCGCGACCCAGCACATCAGCCGCGAGTACAGGAAACGTCCGGGCCCGGCGCGGGTCTCCCACACGCTCATGTCCGGCCGGTCCCAGTTGTCGCAGACCCAGCCGACCAGTTCGCAGACGGTGTCCCAGTGGTCGCTGGCCAGGGGCCGGCCCCACTTGTCGTAGAGGTAGAGGGAGTCCACCAGCGCCCCGTAGATGTCCAGCTGGAGCTGGTCGACCGCGGCGTTGCCGACCCGGACCGGGGAGGAGCCCAGATGGCCCCGCAGATGGGAGAGGATCTCCTCGGGGATGTCGCTGCGGCCGTCGATGCCGTACATGATCTGCAACGGGCCGCCGGGGCCGCTCTTCAGGCAGATGTCCTCCGACAGGAAGCGCACGAACGCCTCGGCCTCCTGGGTGAAGCCCAGCCTCAGCAGCGCGTAGATGCAGAACGCGGCATCGCGGATCCACACGTACCGGTAGTCCCAGTTGCGCTCGCCGCCGAGCTGCTCGGGCAGGCTGGTCGTCGGGGCGGCCACGATGGCGCCGGTCGGCGCGTAGGTGAGCAGCTTGAGGGTGAGCGCCGAGCGGTGCACCATCTCCCGCCACCGCCCGCGGTAGCGGGACTGCGAGAGCCAGCGGCGCCAGTAGCGCACGGTCGCGTCGAACAGCTGCTCCGCCTCCGCCAGCGGACAGCTCCGCGGCTGCACCGCACCGCCGATCCGGTCGAGTGCGAACACCGCGGCCTCGCCCTCGACCAGCTTGAACGAGGACACCGCGTCGGGCCCGTCGATCTCCGTGGTGACGCTGGAGGTCAGCGCCAGCGACAGCTCCGGCGACGCGAAGACCGTGAGCCCCTCCGCGGTGTGCACCGTATGCGACTGCCGGGCGTAGTCGAACCGGGGCGCCACCCGCGCGGTGAAGGGCAGCGATCCGCGTACGCACAGCACCCGGCGGATCAGCCGGTGCCGGTCCGCCTCGCGCGAGTCGTCCACGATCGGCATGAAGTCCTGCACCTCGGCGACCCCGTCGTCCGCGAAGAAACGGGTGATGAGGATGTTGGTGTCGGGGAAGTAGAACTGCTTGGTCCGGGCGGGCACCTCCGGTGTGAGCCGGAACGCACCGCCGCGGTCGGTGTCCAGGATCGAGGCGAACACACTGGGCGCGTCGAAGCGGGCCGGGCAGTACCAGTCGATGGTGCCGCCCGTGTCGACGAGCGCAGCGGTACGCAGATCGCCGATCAGGCCGTGCTCGGCGATCGGCACACAGCCGGACGTGTCCCCCCGGTGGGGGCGGATGTTCTCGGCGACGGTCATCGGAACCTCCCGCGCTGAGGGGAGGGGTCGGCGACCCGGTGGGCACAGTCCGCGTCGTCAGCGTCGTCAGCGCGTCAGTGCTGTCAGCGTCGGCGCGGCGGTGCGGCACCCCTCGGGTGGCGCACGCCCTCGCTTCAGCATACGACCGGCGGGCCGCTCCGGCGCAGCGCCCGGCCCACCGGGCGCCTGCCGCCCCCACGCGGACCGGCGCCTGCGGGTAGCCGGCCGCCACGGACTGTGACGGCCGGGCCCGGATACCCGGTGGGGGTACCGGAGGCGATGCCGACGAGGCCCGGTGGCGTGCCCGCGGCCCGCCGTCGGCTCCGGCACCGGTCCCGCCACCGGCTTCGGCCCTGTCGCCGGCTCCGGTCCCGCCACCGGCTCCGGTCCCGCCACCGGCTTCGGCCCTGTCGCCGACTCCGGCACCGACCCCGCCGCCCGCTCCCGCACCGGCGCCGCGACCGGCCCCGCCGCCGCGCGGGCGCGGGTGTCCCGGCGGCGGCAGTGCCACGGATCAATGCGGTTGTTCGCGGCGGCAGCGCCACGGATCAATGGGGCTGTTCCCTCCGCAGATGCGGTCGGCCGACGGCGGGGCGGTCCTCGGGGCCGTCCACCGGGGAGGCGCCGTGGGGCGGGCGGACGGTGTGGGGCGCCGCCAGCCAGGACGCGATCGCGGCCGCGATGGGCTGACCGGTCTCCAGCTCGACGAAGCCGAATTGGCCGCCCTGGTTGCACTCCAGGAACCACCAGACGCCATCGGCGTCCTCGGCGAAGTCGAACGCCCCGTAGGCGAGACCGGTGAGGGCCATGTACGTGTGCACGGAGTGCAGGATCCCGGCGGGTGCCTCCACGGCCTCCCAGCGGTGGCCATGACAGCCGAAGCGGCCGTCCACCTGGCCGGCCGCGGCGGTCTTGCGCGCGGCGAACACCTCCTGGCCGACACAGATCAGCCGGATGTCGGCCCGTTTGGGAACGTACCGCTGGAGAAGGGTGGCCCCGGCCGCGACATCGGAGAAATCCGTGTCCGGTCCGATGCGGGTCGTGGGCAGCGAGACCGGGGGATCGACGGACGGGGGACCGGAGGCGGATTTCACCACGATGTCCGCGCACCGGACGGCGAAATCGTGCGCCGCTCGCGGATAGGTGGTGACGAGGGTCGAGGGCACGGCGAAACCGCTGCGCTGGGCGACCCGTAACTGGAAGGGTTTGTGGCGGGCCGGTTCGGCGGCCCCGGGATGGTTCATCCAGCGCGCCGTCGTCGCGTAGAGCATCCCGTACAGGGCCTGTCCGCACTCGGCCGTCAGCCACTCCGACGCATTCGCCGCGTGGGCCGCGGGCCGGCCCGGTCTTCGCACCCAGATGGACCGCAATCCATGGATGCTGACAAGGCGTCCCCCGGTCGACAGATATCCCGTGAAGTCACCACGGTCGTATTCGGTCGACAGGGCGGCCCGGTCCGGAAGGTCCGCCGGATCGAAACGCACCAGGGGGACGCCCAGTTCGCGCAGCTCAGCCACCACCAGGTCGGCCGTGACATCCTGGTGACAGGTCAGGATGAGTACCGTCATCGACGCTGCGCGGGTCAGTCGTCGAAGTGCGTCTTGGAGCCGGCGGTGGATGTGGTGGTGCCGGTCGCCAGCAGCACCGCCCGGTCGGCGATGGCCGGACGGCCGTCGGAGAGGACATTCAACTGCAGGGCGGCGTTATAGGCGTAGGGAACACTGGCCGGCGACCGCTCGGCGGGGATTGCGTGCTTCAGTACGAAGGGCTGCATGAGTGACCTCTTGGGGCTCCATGTATTCGTCTATCCACCACGCAACAGTACGTACTTAAAAGTCTACGGCACTCACTAGCGGCGATTTTGTCCTGTGTGTTGCGATATGAAGTGTGTCACACAATCCTGGGGAACATCTATGGAGTGGTCGAACACCAACATATGCCCGGGGTAATGCGTCACCGTATAGTCGGCCGCCGCCGCGGGGAGCACCAGCTGTGGGGTGACGCCACAGGCCCAGAACACCGGGACGTCGCCCGGCTCCACGACCGGCGGCGGCCCGAAGTCCGGCCGGTCGAGGTCGGCGATGCCGAGCGCCGCCGGGTCCCCGATATGCACGGGCGCGCCGTGTCCGGTCGGATAACGCGAGGTGACCTCGACCGCTCTGGCGACCAACGGCCCGGGAACGGCTCGCATGCTGACGACCAGTGGGCCGCAGAGCGGGCCGGCCGGCCGGGTCGGCACATCGGTCACATACACCGCGGGGGCCGCGGACGAGGTGGCGTACCGTACCGGGACCCCGGCCCGGCGCAGCGGCCCCTCGAAGGTGTGGCTGCACCCCAGCAGGAAACCGACCGCGTCCTCGCGCCAGTAGGCGGTGATGTCATGGGGCTCGTCGACCAGTTGGCCGCGGCGCCACACGCGGTAGCGGGGCAGTTCGGTGCGCAGATCCGCCGTGGTGTCCCCGAGGCGCACCACCGGGTCGCCCGGTTCGGTGACCGCGATGACCGGGCAGGGCTTGGGGTTGCGGACGCAGTAGAGCAGGAAGTCGAAGGCCAGGGCGTGCGGAACGACCACCAGATTGGCCTGCTGGTAGCCGTCCAGGAGACCGGCCGTGGGGCCGGTCCACTCGCCGCGCGCCGCGAGCTCGCGCAGCGCGGCGGCGGTGGACGGCACGGGGGTGCCCGGGGTCATGCCAGCGCCTCCCGGCTGGACTCCTGGACCGTGCGCAGGGTGAGCAGCGCGATCACCACGGCCCCCATCAGCAGGAAGCCCGGTGCCAGCAGGTTGCCGGTGCCGTCGATCAGCCAGGTGGCCAGGTAGGGGCTCAGCCCGCCACCGAGGATGGTGCCGATGTTGAAGCTGAACGACAGCCCGGTGTAGCGCACTTCGGTGGGGAACAGCTCGGCGTAGGTGGGGTACGTCACCGACTGGACGATCGGCATCGGCACCGCCAGGACCACCATCGCGAGGATGGCCAGCGGGAAGTTGCCGAGCCCCATCACCAGCATGGCCGGGACGACCAGGATCCCGTACCCGGCGAATCCCAGGGTGATGACCTTCTTGCGGCCCAGGCGGTCGGAGAGCGCCCCGAAGAGGGGCATGAGACAGGCCACGAACAGCCCGATCCCACCCATGATCCAGAAGGTGGAGGACTTCGGATAGCCCAGGTTGGAGGTGAGATAGATGTTCATGAAGATCAGGCCCACCCAGTAGCCGCAGTTGGACCCGGTGGCCAGCAGCGTCACCTTGAGCACCGGTCCGCGGTGGCGGGTCAGCACCTCGCGCAGCGGCGCCTTGGCCGTGGCGCGCTCCCGCTTCTTCTCCAGGAACGCCTCGGAGTCGGCCAGGTGGCGGCGGGCCGCCAGCGCCACCAGGATCAGCGGGAAGGACAGCAGGAACGGGATCCGCCAGCCGTACGCCTCCAGCTGGCGCTCGCTCAGCACCGTCGAGACCACCCCCGCCACCAGCGCGGCCGCGCCACCGCCGAGGGCCACCCCGACCGGGGTGAACGCGCCGAAGAAGCCCCGCCTGCCGGGGGGCGCGGCCTCGGCGAGATAGGTGGCCGAACCGGTCACCTCGCCGCCCGCGAAGAACCCCTGGGCCAGCCGCACCACCAGCAGCGCGCAGGGAGCGGCCACCCCGACGGTGTCGGCGGTCGGCAGCAGTCCGACGGCCATGGTGGCGGTGCCCATGCCCACGACCGTGAGGATCAGCACCGGCTTGCGGCCGACGCGGTCCCCGAGCCGGCCGAGGAGGACACCGCCGAGCGGCCGCATCAGGAAGGCGCTGCCGAAGACCGCCAGCGTGGCCAGCAGCGCGGCGGTGGGGTCGTCGCCGGGGAAGAAGTGCGGTCCGAGCACGACGGCCAGATAGCCGTAGACACCGAACTCGTAGTATTCGATGGCGGTTCCCGCCGCGGCGGCCAGCGCCGCCTTGCGGGGGCCGGGCGCGGGCCGGTCCGGGCCCGCCGCGGTGGTTCCTGTGGTGTTCACTGACGTTGGTACGCTCGCCATGGAGCCCTCCGGGTCTGACCTGTCCTGTGGCCGGGATGTGATGGCAGACGGGTGATGCGCGTCCGCGTTGCCGCGCGGACGAGAACGGTTCATCGCGCCGGGGGTCCGCACGACGGTCATCCGCAGGACCAGTCCTCCTGCCGATGACCGTCGTCCACCGGGCCGGCGCGGTGTTCGGCTCAGACGGCGAAGAGCTGCCCGAGGTCGGCGAACGCCTTGAACTCCAGGGCGTTTCCGGCCGGGTCGAGGAAGAACATCGTCCACTGCTCGCCCGGCTCACCCTCGAAGCGGACGTACGGCTCGATCACGAAGTCCGTGCCCACCGCCTTGAGCCGCTCCGCCAGCTCCTGGAACTCCGGCACCGGGAGCACCAGGCCGAAGTGCGGTACGGGCACCTGGTGGCCGTCGACCGGGTTGGTCCCGGCGATGCCGTCGCGCGGGGTCTTCGAGGGGCCGTCGCCCACCTGGTGGGTGACCACCTGGTGGCCGCGGAAGTTCCAGTCGATCCACTTGGTGTCCGAGCGGCCCTCGGAGAAGCCGAGGACCTTGCCGTAGAACTCCCGGGCGGCGGCGATGTCGTCGACGGGGATGGCCAGGTGGAAGGGGACGAGGCCGGAGGACTGTGCGGACATGGTGGGTTTCCTTTACGGGGAGAAGGGACGGGAAGGGACAGATGGTTCAGGGGATCCGGCGCGGCCCGCCGGACGACGCGGGCACCAGCCGCAGCTCGTCCCCCGGGACGGCCTGGCCGAGGAGGTCGCAGTCGGCGTCCGTGAGCACACCGATGACGGGGTAGCCGCCGGTGACCGGGTGGTCGGACAGGAAGATGATCGGCTCTCCGGAGGGCGGCACCTGAATGGCGCCGCGTACGGTCCCCTCGCTGGGCAGATCGACCGAGCCGATCGCCAGCGGCGGGCCGGTCAGCCGCGCGCCCACCCGGTCGCACTGCGCGGAGACCCGCCAGGCGGTCGTGGTCAGCCGCCGCCGGTCGGCGGCGCAGAACAGATCGTGCCGCGGCCCCCAGTGGAACCGGGCGGTCATCGCACCGCCCCCGGGCACCGGGCTGAACGCCAGCTCCAGCGGGACCGCCGGGACCGGACGCGCGGGGCCGACGCCGAGCACCGTCCCGGCGCGGACCGGATCGGGGCCGAGCCCGGTGAGCGAGTCACGCGAGGCCGAGCCGAGCACCCGGTCCGCCTCGAGGCCGCCGGAGACGGCCAGATAGGTCCGGCAGCCGGCCCAGGGGCGGCCGATCGCCAGCCGGGCGCCGGCGGGCAGACGGACCAAAGCCGGTGCGCGCACCGGCACCCCGTCCACCGTGACCGGGGCGGGTGCGCCGGTGACCGACACATACCGGGAGCGGGACAGCGTGACGGCCAGTCCGCCGAGCGTGATCTCCAGGGCCGGGGTGTTCTCCGGGTTCCCGACCAGCCGGTTGGCGAGGGTGAAGCCACGCCGGTCGGCGGGGCCCGCGGTGGGCACGCCCAGATGGGCCAGACCCGGGCGGCCCAGGTCCTGGACGCTGGTGCCTAGCCCCGCGTCGGCCACGGTCAGCAGGGCGCCGGCGATCGGGGAACCCGCCGGGATCCGGGGGCTTTCCGTCGCGGCGGCCGTCACGGGGCGACCGCCCGGAAGACGACGCGGTCCCCGACCGAGAGCCGGTTCGGCGGATCGGCGGTCACATCCCACAGCCGGGTCGTGGTGGTGCCGATCTGGTGCCAGCCGCCGGGGGTGCCGCCGGGGTAGACGACCGACTGACCCCCGGCGATGGCCACCACTCCGGCGGGCACCCGGGCCCGGGGGCTGGTCAGCCGGGGCAGCCGCAGCGGTTCGGGCAGGCCGTCCAGATAGGCGAAACCGGGCGCGAAGCCGAAGAACGCCACCGTGTGCTCGCCCTCGGAGTGGAGCCGGGCGACCTCCTCGGGGGAGATCCCGGCGCGCTCGGCCACCGCCGCCAGATCCGGTCCGTCATAGCGCACGGGGATCACCACCGTCCGCGGCGCGGTGGCGGAACCGGTGCCGCCGGAGCCGTCCGCCCCGGTCCGCCCGGTCCCTTCCGCCCCTTCAGCCCTCTCGTCCAGCAGTGCGCGCAGCCGCGCGGCCAGCTCGTCCATCCCGGCCCGGTCCTCGGCCACCACCAGGACGGTCCTGGCGGCGGGGACGACCTCCCGCAGCTCCCGCGCCCAGCGCCGCTCCCGGATCGCGACGGCCAGCTGGGCGGGGCGCAGCGCGTGGCAGTCGATCAGCCAGCCCCGGTCGCCCGCCCGCCGCAGCACCGCCCGGTCCGCGGATGCCGTGGGCGCTGTGGATGCCATGGGCCTTGCGGACGCCGTGGCCGTCGTGGGCGCTGTGGACGCCGTGGCCGTCGCGGGCGTTGTGGATGCCGTGGACGCTGTGGATGGCGTGAATGCCGTGGGCGCTGTGGCCGCCGTGGCCGGGCCCGCCGCCGATATGCCGGTCATGGCCGCACCGTGGCGTCGGCCAGGGCACGGCTCCCGGCGGCGGGCGCGGACGGCACACCGACCTCGATCCCGGCGGACGTCAGCCCCGTGCGCACCGCCTCGGCGATGGCCACCGCACCGGGGGTGTCGCTGTGCACACACACCGCCGCCACCGCCCCGCCGTCCGGGGCGATCCGCACCGTACGGCCGGTCACCGAGACCACCGTCCCCGACTCGGCCATGCGCACCGCGCGCCGGGCCGCCTCCTCGGGATCGGTGATCAGCGCACCCGGCTGCGAGCGCGCCACCAGCAGCCCCTCGTCCGTGTAGCCGCGGTCCGCGAATCCCTCGGCCAGCGGGCACAGCCCCGCCTCGACGGCGCGGGACCAGACCTCCGTACGGGGCTGGCACAGCAGCGGCAGGCTCCGGTCGTACCGGGCCACCGCCTCGACGAGGGCGCCCGCGTGGCCGCCGTGGCGCGCCGCCGTGTTGTAGAGCGCGCCATGGGCCTTCACATAGCCGACCCGGCTTCCGGCCAGCCGGGCGAACACCTCCAACGCGCCCATCTGGTACAGCAGGTCATTGACCAGCGTGGCCGGTGGCACGTCGATGAAGCGCCGTCCGAAGCCCGCCAGATCGCGGTACGAGACCTGGGCGCCGATCGCCACCCCGCGCGCCGCGCTCGCCTCACAGGTGCGCCGCAGGATGTCGGGGTCGCCCGCGTGGAAGCCGCAGGCCACATTGGCGGCCGTGACCTGGTCCAGCAGGGGGCCCTCATCGACCGGGCCCCAGGCGCCGAACCCCTCGCCGACATCGCTGTTGATGGCCACCGTCATCGCGTCGACTCCGCCCAGTACGCCCGGATGGTGTCGCTGCTGTTCTCCCACGCGGCGTGCAACCCCCGCTGACCGCCGTCGATGTGCGCGACGATCTGCCGGGCCAGCTCCTCCGCGTCGCCGTCGGCCAGCGCCCGGACCATCGCCGAGTGCTCGCACTGGACCCGCCCGTACGCCGAGGTGCCGTGCACATAGAACCGTGAGTACGGCTCCAGCCGGTGGTACATCTGCGCGATGATCTCGTACCGCAAGGGCAGCCGGGCGAGCCGGTACATGTCGAGATGGAATGCGAGATTGGTCCGCGACCAGGAATCCGCGCCGACCTCCTCGACGCGGTCCATATGCGCGACCATCGCCTCGAACCTGCTGATGTCGCGCCGGGAAACCCGATCGGTGACATGCTCGGCGAAACTCGGCTCGATCAGCCGCCGGAGATTGTAGATTTCATCGATCTCGTCCAGGTCGAGCTGGGTCACAAAGGTGCCCTGGCCGGGCTTGGTGACCAGCAGCCCCTCGCTGCTGAGGGTCCGGATGGCCTCGCGGAGCGGAATGCGGCTCACGCCGAAACGGTCCGCGAGTTCTTCCTGGATAAGACGGTGACCCGGCGGATAAACGCCGCTGACAATCAGCCTGCGCAACTCGTCGGTGAGCGTGCCGGCGCCTCCGGCATCGCCGTGAGGACCTCGATCATCTCGACTCATATACCGTGTATACAGTGCATGCACTGCCGGGACAAGAGAGTCGACCAGAGGAAACCGGAGATTTACCCGGGCGAGACACGGGCCCCGGCCGGACGCGGTTCAGGGCGTCTGCCCCTCCTCCCGGTGGGTGACCCGGATCTTCGACTGGCCGTGCGGCAGTTCCTCCCAGTCCGCCATGAACCGGGCCGACAGCCCGTGCTTCTCCGCCAGGGCGATGAGCGTCTCGGTGCGGTAGTAGAAGTCCTCCCGCAGCACCTGGTGTTCGACCCCCTCGGTGCGGTCGAAGGTGAAGTCGAACCAGCCGCCCGGCGCCATGACGCGGCCGACATGGGCCAGGCACTCCTCGATGACCGGCAGCGGCGAGTGCGAGAAGACGCTGTGCGCGTGGACCACGTCGAAATGCGCGTCGGGCAGGAACCGCAGCGTCAGGTCCCGCACCGGGGTGAGGGTGGGCAGGCGGTTCTGCAACCCTTGGCGCACCAGCGTGTCCTGGGCCGCCGCGAGGATCTCGGGCGAGATGTCGATGCCGTAGTAGTGGCCCGGCTCCAGATGGCTGATGAACCGCCAGCCCGCCCGCAGATTGCCGCAGCCGATCTCCAGCATCCGGTGTTCCGGCCGCAGACCGTGGCCGAGGAGGTAATCGAACTGCATGGCGCCCAGCGCCAGCCAGCGCTCATGGCTGCGGCTGCCGACCGCTGCCTCCGGGCTGGTGCGGGTGTCGGACCGCATCACCGCGCGGTAGTAGGAGACGTGGTCCGGGTAGCGGTAGCGCAGCCAGGCGTCCCGGGTGGCGCGGACCAGATGGCGCGGTACGCGATGCGGATGGCGCAGCGCGTAGGAGACCCGGTGACCGAGGGCGGAGCGGTTGACGGCGAGGTTCTTGGCGGGCATGTGAACCCTCTCGTGCTCGAAGTGCTGATGCGGGATGCGGGATGTCGACGCGGCGGTCCATGCGTTCCCGCGTCGTCGCTGTCGCTACCAGCCTCGGCGCCGCGGCGGCGGTAAGGATCCCCGGTCCGGCCCCGGTCCTGGAGCGGTCCGGGTGATCTCCGTATCAACCGATCGGATGATGCGGCGCCCGGTCCGGCGCGTTAGGACTGGCTGAGGAGTGAACCGACGTCAGCCGGAGACGGCGGAAGCGAGCCCGGGGCAGCCGGGCAGCCGTGAAGGAACCGGGAAAACCGGAAGGACCGGCAGGAACCGGGTTAACCGGGTGAACCGGGAAGAGCCGGGAAGAAGGGGAGGGGCCGGGGTGCGGTCGGTGGTCAGCGCGGTCGGGTGGTCCGGGCGGTCGGGGCGGTCGGGGCGGACGCCGTGGCCGGTGTGGTCGGCATGGTCGGCGTGGTCCGGGCGGTCCGGGACCGACGGGCCGGACGATCCCGATGAGCGGTGGCTCACGGCGGTCCTGCACATCGCGTTCTTCCTGCTGCTGGGCTCCTCGCTGGTCCGCTATCTGACCCGGGACACCGGCAGCGCGCCGAACGGCTGGGTCATCGCCCTCTTCGTGGTCTTCGGCGCGCTCTATCTGCCCGGCCGGTGGCCGGCGCCCGCGGCGAGCCCCGGCGGCCGGCCCTCCGGCCGGTATCTGCTCTGGCTGGGGGCGGTGCTGGCCGCGTGGGTCGCGCTGCTGGTCCTTGCGCCGAGCGCGGCATGGTGTGCCATGCCGCTGTTCTTCACCGGACTGCACACCCTGCCCACCCGGTTCGCGGTGCCGCTGGCGGCCGTGCTCACCGCGCTGGTCGTCGCCTCCAAACTGCGGTTCATGCACGGCGGTTTCGACCCCAACGCGCTGATCGCGCCGCCCGCCATCGCCGCCGTGGCCGCCGCCGTCCTCATCCATCTGCGGCGCCAGTCCGCCCGGCAGCGGACGCTGATCGACGATCTGGTCCGCACCCGCCGCGATCTGGCCGCGACCGAGCGGCGGGCGGGCATCCTGGCCGAGCGTCAGCGGCTGTCCACGGAGATCCACGACACCCTGGCCCAGGGCCTGTCCAGCCAGCGGATGCTGTTGCAGGCCGCCGACCGCACCTGGGAGACGGATCCGCGGGCGGCCCGGGGGCATATGAGGGACGCGGCGGAGATTGCCTCGCGCAGCCTCACCGAGGCCCGCCGGTTCGTCCAGGACCTGGCCCCGGCCGATCTCGCCGAGCGCTCGCTGGCCGACGCGCTCGGCGCGCTCGCCGAGCGGGAGAGCGCTGCCGGGCCGGCGGTGGACTTCCGGCTCGACGGCCCCCTCGGCCCGCTGCCCGAGCGGGTGGAGGCGGCGCTGCTGCGCATCGCCCAGGGCGCCCTGGCCAATGTGCGCGAGCACGCCGGGGCGGGGCGGGCCGCGCTCACCCTGACCTGCATGGGCGACCAGATCTGTCTGGACATCGCCGATGACGGCCGCGGCTTCGACACCGACGCGGTCCCGGCCCCCGGACCGGACCGGTCGCGCGGCCACGGGCTGCCGGCCATGCGGGTCCGGGTGCGGCAGCTGGGCGGCACGCTCACCGTGGAGTCCGCGCCGGGGGAGGGGACCGTCGTCTCGGCCGCGATCCCCCTGGAGCCCGCTCCCGCCCTCGTCCCCGACCGCTCCGTGGAGGCCACCCCATGAGCCCGTCCCCGTCCCCGTCCCCCTCCGCCCCCGCCATCCGGCTGCTGCTCTGCGACGACCACGCCGTGGTGCGGGCCGGGCTGCGTGCGCTGCTGGCCAGCACCGACGGCATCGAGGTGGTCGGCGAGGCGGGCAGCGGCGAGGAGGCCCTCGCCCTGGCCGCCCGGCTCCGGCCCGATGTGGTGCTGATGGATCTGCAACTCGGGGAGGGCATGGACGGTGTGACCGCCACCCGGCGGCTGGCCTCCGGCGAGCCGCCCGCGCCCCGTGTCCTGGTGCTCACCATGTTCGACACCGACGCCGATATCGCCCGTGCCATCGAGGCCGGGGCCACCGGCTATCTGCTCAAGGCCGAGCGGCCGGAGGAGCTGTTCGCGGCGATCCGGAACGCCGCCTCCGGCCGTACCGCGCTGTCGGCCCCGGTCGCCGACCGGGTGCTGGCCCGGATGCGCAGCCCGCGTCCCGGACTGTCCGAGCGGGAGCGCGACATCCTCCGGCAGCTGGCCCGTGGACTGGGCAACCGGGACATCGCCCGGGCCCTGTTCATCAGCGAGGCCACGGTCAAGACCCATCTGGGGCGGATCTACGGGAAGTTGGGGGTCGAGACCCGGGCCGGGGCGGTCGCGGTGGCCACCGAGCGGCGGCTGCTGCCCTGAGACGTACCCAGCCGTCTCCGGCCGTCCCCGGCGCGTCAGACCACCGGCCGGTCCGGCAGCGGCGTCCGGTCCTGGCCGGGCAGGACGAGGGTGCGGGTGGGCAGCGGGATCTCGATGCCCTCGGCGCGGAACCGGCGGTGCAGTTCCTTCATGAACTCGTGTTTGATGAGGTACTGGTTGCTGAACTCCAGGGCCCGCAGGAACACCGAGAAGTCGATGCCGGACTCTCCGAAAGTGTGGAAGCGCACGCTCGTCTCGTGGTCGACGACCCCGCCCTCGACGCCGGACATCACCTTCCCGGCGACCTCGATGGTGACCCGCTCGACGTGGTCCAGATCGCTTCCGTAGCCCACCCTGGCCTGCACCATGACCGACATCTGCCGCTCGGGCTGGTGGAAGTTGGTCATGATGGTGTTGCCCAGTTTGGCGTTCGGGATGATGACGAGGTTGTCCGACAGCTGCCGTACCGCCGTGTTGCGCCAGTTGATGTCCACCACGTACCCCTCCTCCCCGCTGCTGAGCCGGATGTAGTGGCCGGGCTGCACCGTCTTGGAGGCGAGGATGTGTATCCCCGCGAAGAGATTGGCCAGGGTGTCCTGGAGGGCCAGGGCGACCGCCAGACCCCCCACGCCCAGGGCGGTGAGCAGCGGAGCGATCGAGACGCCCAGCGTCTCCAGCAGGATCAGCACGCCCATCGCCAGCACGGCGATCCGCGTGATGTTGACGAAAATGGTGGCCGTTCCCGCCACCCCGGAGCGGGACAGCGCCAGCGAGCGCACCAGATCGGCCACCACCCGCGCCGCCGTGACCGTGGTGACCAGGATCAGCACCGCCACCAGCACCTGATTGACGTCATGGCCGACCGTGGGGGTCAGCGGCAGCGCGGCGGCCGCGGCGGCGACACCGGCGGCCATCGCCGCCCACGGCGCCAGGGTGCGCAGCGTGTCCACGATGATGTCGTCGCCGCTCCACCGGGTGGTCCGGGCCCGCTCGCCCAGCCAGCGCAGTGCGACGCGCAGCAGCGCGCCCGCCGCCGCGGCGCAGAGCAGCGCCGCACCGACGACGATCACGTCATGCGGGGTGAGGGTCCGGGTCATCGGTCACCACCCGGTATGCCGGAGGGCGCGTCAGAACCGGCCGCGCTGCCCGCCGTCGCCGGTGGGCCGTCCGGTCTGGAGTTCTGCTGGGTCACGTTGTCACCTGCTCGTGCCTGGTTTGTACGGGAGGCGCCGGGGTACATGTGTACGGCTCCGGCGCAAGGTGCCATCCTGCCGCATGCGGTGACGGCCTCAGGGCGGGATGCGCCGCCACCGCAGGTAACCCGCCAGGGCGAGTGGCGGCGCGTCACCCCGGTTGACGCGCATCCGATATGTGGTGGAATCGGGCCGCATGGGAATGCGCCGTAACGACGTGGACAGGGAATGGCCGTTCCTCGTGGCCGCCTACGCCTTCGTCATCACGATGTGCGGTACGACGCTGCCCACCCCGCTGTACTCCCTCTACCAGCGGGAGTTCGGCTTCTCGTCGCTCATGGTCACGGTGATCTTCGCCGTGTACGCGATGGGGGTCATCGCCGCACTGCTGCTGTTCGGCCATGTGTCCGACTTCATCGGACGCCGGCCGGTCCTGCTGGCCGCGCTGGTGCTGTCGGCGGCGAGCGCGGTGTGCTTCCTCCTCGCCGACGGGCTGCCGCAGCTGTTCACCGGCCGCGTCCTGTCGGGGCTGTCCGCCGGACTCGCCACCGGGGCCGCGACCGTGACGGTGATCGAGCTGGCGCCCCCGCACCGCCGCCGTGGCGCCACCCTCCTCGCGACCGCCGCCAACCTCGGCGGCCTCGGCCTCGGCCCGCTGCTGGCGGGCGTGCTGGCGCAGTACGCCCCGGCGCCGCTGCGGCTGGTGTTCGTGGTGGACCTGGCGCTGGTGGCGGTGGCCGCCGCCGGGGTGCTCGCCCTCCCGGAGACCGTACGGATGCGGCACCGCCCGCCGCTGAGGCCGCAGCGGATGCGGGTGCCCAGGGAGATGCGCTCGACGTTCACGGCCGCGGCCATGGCGGGGTTCGCGGGCTTCGCCACGCTGGGCCTGTTCACCTCGGTCTCCCCCACGTTCCTGAGCGAGGTGGAGGGGGAGCGCGATCACGCGGTCGCCGGTGCCGTGGTGTTCTCCGTGTTCGCCGCGTCGATCGCGGGCCAGACGCTGGGGCGGCGGCTGGGACCGGAGTGGTCGCTGCCCGGAGGGTGCGCGGTGCTGGTGGCCGGTATGGCGGCCATCGCGGCCTCACTGGCCACCGCGTCGCTGGCGCTGCTGGTGCTGGGCGCCGTGGTCGCGGGGGCGGGCCAGGGGCTGTCCTTCCACGCGGCCGTACGGGTGGTCACCGGGAGCAGCCCGGCCGACCGGCGCGCCGAGGTCACCTCCGCCCTGTTCGTGCTCATGTATCTGGCGATCTCGATCCCGGTGATCGGTGTGGGAGCGCTGTCGGTCGCGGTTGGGCTGCGGCCCGCGGGGCTCGTCTTCACGGGCTGTGTGGCCCTGCTGGCCGCGGCGACGCTGCTGCGGCTGCGGCTGCGCCCCGCCGGGCCGTCGGACGGCTGAGCCCGCGCCCGCCGACCCGCCAACCGGTGCGATCCGCCACCCGGTCCATCCGGCTCATCCGGCCCATCCGGTGCCCCGGCGCTGGAGGGACCACCGGCCCGCGCCCGCGAGCCGCTTTCCGCGCCGTGTGCGCCGTGCGGTGTCGTGTTGTGACGCGCCGTGCCACAAGACGGCCTGGCACGGCCTGGCACGGCCGCTGATGACGGCTCGCCAGCGGACGGCGAGAGTGCCGCGGTCGCACGCGGCGGCGGGGCGGCCCGCGTTCGACGGGCCGCCGGAAGCGCGTACAACGCCGTACAACCATCCACGACCTCCGCATGTCTCCCTAGTCAGACGCAAACAGCGCCTACGCCCATGAAGAAGCATCAAGGGGGGCAAATGAATCTTTCTCGCCGTATGGCCGCCACCGCCGTCCTCGCCACCGCCATCGCGGGCACCGTGGCCCTGACACCGCAGGCATCGGCCGCCACCAAGGCCGCGTACAACGGGGTGTGCGGCAGCGGGTACAAGGTGGTGAACTCGGCGCCCATCGGCTCCAAGGGCACCGTCTTCCTCACCTACAACTCCGCCAAGGGCCGGAACTGCGTGGTCACCGTCCGGAACACCACGGGCAAGGCGGTTCCGATGTTCGCCTATCTGTATGTGCAGGGCTCCGACGAGTCGGCCGAGGACGGCGGCGCGTACACCTCGTACGCGGGTCCCGTGTACGGCACCGGGCGCGGGAAGTGCGTGGACTGGGCCGGGGGCATCGACAACCAGTCCACCTGGACCTACGGATCGAACTGCGGATCCCTGAAGGCACACCGCGTGACCAAGGGCTGGTGAGCCCGGACGCCACGCGCCGGCGCGGCTGACGGGGGAGCGCCCGGGAGAGAACACGGGGGAAGCGGCGGCCACCTCTCGGGGTGGCCGCCGCGAACGTCTTCCGGTCCAGCGCTCGGTGCTCGGTGAGGGCCACCGCATGGGGTCGCCAGATGGGGTCGCCAGTACGAGATGGACCTCCGCGCGACGGTACGCGGCACCGCCGATGACACCCGGGCAGGTCCCGGACGGCGCGGGCGGTCCGCGCCGCGTTCACCTGCCGTGGGGCCGCCGGGGTGGAGAACGGCGCCGCCGAGGCGCCGTCAGCCCCGACGCGGGCGGCGGGTTCGCCGCGGGCGCCCCGCGGGTCTCGCCCTCGGGGCCTTCACGGGGAGCCGGATCCGGCCCTGGCGCGCCGGTGGGCGGCCACCCGCTCGCGGGTCGCGCACCGGCGTGAGCAGTAGCGGCGCTCCGGTCCGCTGCCCAGGGTGAGGAAGACGGAGTCGCAGCTGGGGGAGGAGCACAGGCCGCCGGGCGGGCGCTGACCGTCCCAGAGCAGCACGGTCAGCGCCATGCAGGACGAGGCGAGGAACCATTCGCCCCAGGGCGCCTCGTCGTCGCTGTCGAGGTGCGGATGCCAGGGGGAGCGGCCGTCGTGCGAGCTGAGCCGGAGCGGCCCGGTGCCCTCCCGCAGCAGCTCGTTCAGCGCCCGGGCGGCGCCGTCGACGTGACCGGCGGCGAACACCTCGCGCAGCCGCACGGCGGCGGCGCGCATGCCCGCGACGTCGTCGGCGGTGAGTTCGAGCGGACCGGGCTCACCGTGGTCGAGCAGGATCCCGGCGATCGCGCCGGGATCCGGACGCGACCGCGCGGTCAGGGCGTTGACGAGGGCCGCGGTGCGCCGGGCGGTGGCCCGCACCGAATGCCGGGTGGACCAGTCGTCGTTCGAGGGCGGTGACACCAGGGCAATGTAACGCACCTGGCGAGTTTTTGCGTGAGCCCCGTAACGTGCTGTGCATGATGGGGCGTTACGCGATGGGGTGCTATCTGGGCGGGGCGGCCGCCGCTCGCGCGGGGGACGAGATGTCGGGGCCCGCGCTGCTGCTGGCCGGGCCGGCGCTCACCGGTTCGCCCTCCTCGGGCTCGACGCTGCTGGCGGGCATCATGGTCACGGCGGCGGCCGGCGGACCCCTCTTCGGAGTGCTGCTCGACCGCTCCGCCCGGCCGGGCCGGCCGCTGGCCGCCGCGCTGGCCCTCTACGCGGCGGCGCTGACCGCGATCCTCCTGTGCCTGGGACGGCTGCCGTTCGCCCTCGCGGTCCTCCTCGCGGTGGGCGCGGGGCTGCTGGGGCCCGCCCTGTCCGGCGGGTGGACCTCCCAACTGCCCCGGGTGGCACCGCCGGGGGCCCTGCCCCGCGCCACCGCGCTCGACGCGATGACCTTCAGCCTCGCCGCGCTGGTGGGGCCCGCGCTCGCCGGTGCCGTCGCGGGAGCGGCCGGGGCACCGGCCGCCGTGGCGGTCTCCATCGCGCTGATCGGCCTCGCGCTGCCCGCCGCTTGGACGCTCCCCGTGCCCGCGCCGCGGCCCGGCCCGGTCCCGCCGGCGGCACGGAGCCTCCCGGCGGACCCGTCCGCGTCGCGGTGCCCGTCCGCGTCGGCGTCCCCGTCCGCGCCGCCGTCCCCGTCCGCGCCGCGAAGCCCCACCTCCGTCCCGCCACCGGGGCCCTCGGTCCTCGCCGACCTCACCGCCGGACTGCGCGCCATCGTCCGCAACCGGCCCCTGGCCCGTGCCACCGCCACCTCCGTCGTCTCCTGCGTCGGCCAAGGCGCGCTGCTCACCTGCTGCCCGCCGCTCGGCACGGCCGTCCTCGGCGGCCCCGACCGCGGCGCCCTGCTGCTGTCCGCCACCGCCGCGTCGGCCCTGGTGGCCAACGCGGCGCTCGCCCGCCGCCGCCGTGCGCCACGCCCGGACACCGTGCTGCTCGGCTCCACCCTGCTGCTCGTCCTCGCGCCTCTGCTCGCGGCCACCGGTCGCCCGGTCCCGCTGATCGCCGCCGTGCTGCTCGCCGGCGCCGCCGAGGGTCCCCAGCTCACCGCGCTGTTCGCGGTGCGCCACCGGGAGGCCCCCGAGCGGCTGCGCGGCCAGGTCTTCACCACCGGCGCCAGCTTGAAGATCACCGGCTTCGCCCTCGGCGCGGCCTTCGCCGGTCCGCTCGCCACCTGGTCGCTCCCCGGCGCCCTGGTGGCTGCCGCGGGGTGCGAGGCGCTCGCAACGCTGGTCTTCGTATGCTTGCCGGACACCGCGGTGGCCACCGCTTCACCCCGGCCCCCGGGCGCAGTGTGACGGTGCCATGTCAGTCATGATGACCAGCATGAAAGACCTGAAAGACCTGCTCCCGGTCGAGGCCGTCCGGCTCGACGTCCGGGCGGCCGACTGGCGTTCGGCGATAGCCGTCGCCGGGCGTCTCATGGTGGAGACAGGCGTCACCACCGAGGAGTACACCCGCGAGATGGTCGCCAACGTCGAGGAGAACGGGCCGTACATCGTCATCGCGCCGGGGGTGGCCTTCGCCCACTCCCGGCCGTCCCCGGCGGTGCTCACCACCGGGATGTCCTGGGTCCGGCTCGCCGAGCCCGTGGAATTCGGGCATGAGTCCAACGACCCCGTCACCCTCGTCGTCGCCCTCGCCGCCCAGGACTCCGCCGCGCACACCTCCGCGATGGCCGCCCTGGCGCGGCTCCTGGGCGACTCCGCCACCGCGGCCGCCCTCGCGACCGCGCCCACCCCGGAGGCCCTGCACGCCGTGCTCGCCGGGGAGCGGGCGGAGAGCGGCCCCGAGGCCCCCGAGCCGCCCGCCTCCGCCGAGCCGCTGGCTACCGCCGGGCCTTCCGCTTCCGCCGAGTCGTCCGCCACCGCCCCCTCGTCCGCCGCCCCGGAGCCGTCCTCGTTCCCCGAGCCGTCCCCCGAGTCGTCCCCCGAACCGTCCGCCGCCGAGCCCCGGGCTGCCTCGCTGCACAAGATCCTCACCGTCTGCGGCAACGGCGTGGGCACCAGCCTGTTCCTCAAGAACACGCTGGAGCAGGTGCTGGACCGCTGGGGCTGGTCCAGGTTCGTCACCGTGGAGGCCACCGACACCATCTCCGCGAAGGGCAAGGCGTCCGAGGCGGTGGCCCTGTTCACCTCCCGTGAGATCGCCAGGACCCTGGGGGACGTGGGACGGCCGGTGAAGGTCGTCCAGGACTTCACCAGCACCGCCGAGGTGGACTCGGTGCTGCGGGACACCTACGACGTCTGACGACGGGGACACAGAGGAAACACCATGAGCTGGTTCGTCACCCTCGCCACGTTTCTCGTCAACGAGATTCTGAGCGAACCCGCGTATCTGATCGGCATCATCACCGCCGTCGGACTCATCGCGATGAGGAAGAGCGCCGGGCAGATCATCGGTGGCGCCATCAAGGCGACACTCGGTTTTCTGCTGATCGGCGCGGGAGCGGGGCTGGTCACCGACTCCCTCGCCCCGCTGGGCACCATGATCCAGGGTGTCACCGGCGCCCACGGCGTCATCCCCACGAACGAGGCCATCGTCGGCATCGCCCAGGACCGGTTCGGCTCCCGGGTCGCCTGGCTGATGATCCTGGGCTTCCTGGTCAGCCTGGCGCTGGCCCGGTTCACCCCGCTCCGCTACGTCTTTTTGACCGGGCACCACATGCTCTTCATGGCCACGCTGCTGACCATGGTCCTGGCGGGCGACGGCCGCTCCACCGTCGCCGCGGTGGCCATCGGCGGGGTGCTGCTGGGCATCATGCTGGTCGCGATGCCCGCCTTCGCGCACCCCTGGACCAAGCGCGTCACCGGCAGCGACACCGTCGCCATCGGCCACTTCGGCACGGCCGGGTACATCGTGGCGGGCGCGGCCGGAAAGGTGGTGGGCAAGCGCAGCCGCTCCACCGAGGAGATGAAGCTGCCCGAGGGGCTGCGCTTCCTGCGCGACTCGATGGTGGCCACCGCCCTGTCGATGCTGCTGATCTACCTGGTCATGGCCGTCCTCCACCTCGTCAAGGAGGGGCAGAAGACCGCCTTCAAGGCGTTCGCCACCGGCACCGGCGGGGCGGCCACCGGCACCGGCAACTACCTGATGCAGTCCGTGATGCAGGGACTCCAGTTCGGCATCGCGGTCGCGGTGATCCTCTTCGGTGTCCGCACGATCCTCGGTGAGCTCGTCCCCGCCTTCCAGGGAATCGCGCGGAAGGTGGTCCCCGGCGCGCTGCCCGCGCTGGACGCGCCCATCGTCTTCCCGTACGCGCAGAACGCGGTGCTGATCGGCTTCATCTCCAGCTTCACCGGCGGACTGATCGGCCTGGCCCTGCTCACCTGGGTCTTCAATCCGGCCTTCGGCCTCGCCCTGGTGCTGCCCGGTCTGGTGCCGCACTTCTTCACCGGCGGGGCGGCCGGGGTCTACGGCAACGCGACCGGCGGCCGGCGCGGCGCGGTGGTGGGGGCGTTCCTCAACGGCCTGCTCATCACCTTCCTCCCCGCGCTGCTGCTCAAGGTGCTCGGTGCGTTCGGCGACCAGAACACCACCTTCGGCGACGCCGACTTCGGCTGGCTGGGCGCGCTCATCGGCAACGCCGGCAAGGCCGGTGGCGCCGCCGGGCTCGTGGTCGTCCTGCTGCTCGGCCTCGCGGTCCTCGGGGCCGCGATCCTGGTGCAGAAGCGGGTGGTCGAGACCGGCTGGGACCCGGGCGCGGCGCGCGACGCCCTGATGCCGCGCGAGAGCGCGGCGGTGCCCGCCGAGACCGGCACCGCCCCCGCCGCCTACGCCAAGATCCCGCCGCCCGCGGGCGCTCCCGCACCGCCGCCCGCCCCCTGACGCCCCGCGGCGCCCCGGTGGTCCGCCCCGGGCCCCGCCCGGGACGGCACCTCCGCCCGGGACGGGACCGAGGGCGGGACCACGGAACGGGAACGTGGAGCGGGGCCACGGGACGGGAACGGGCAGCGGGACCACGGCACGGGAACGGGGAGCGGCGCCACGGGACGGCACCATGGCCCGGCTCCACGGGGCCGGGCCGCCGGGACGGGACGACCGGGCCGAGAGGTCTCACGCCTGCTTGACGTAGTCGCGCAGGTGGGCGGCGGTGAGGGAGCCACCGGTGTCCACCAGTTCGGCGGGCGTTCCGGTGAACACCACCTGACCGCCGTCATGGCCCGCCCCCGGACCCATATCGATGATCCAGTCGGCGTGGGCCATCACGGCCTGGTGGTGCTCGATGACCACGACCGTGTTGCCCGCGTCCACCAGGCGGTCGAGCAGGGCGAGCAGCTGGTCCACATCGGCGAGGTGCAGTCCGGTGGTCGGTTCGTCCAGCACGTAGGTCGAGCCATTGCGGGCCATGTGGACGGCCAGCTTCAGCCGTTGGCGCTCGCCCCCGGAGAGCGTGGTGAGCGGCTGGCCGAGCCCCAGATAGCCCAGTCCCACCGCGGCCAGCCGGTCCAGGACCAGCCGGGCCTGACCGGTGGTGAAGAACTCCCGCGCCTCGGCCACCGACATGCCCAGGACATCGCTGATGTTCCGGCCGCGCAGCCGGTACGCCAGCACCTCGGGCCGGAACCGCCTCCCCTCGCAGCCCTCGCACACCGAGGCCACCTCGGCCATCATGGCGAGGTCGGTGTACGTCAGCCCGATCCCCTTGCAGCGGGGGCAGGCCCCCTCGGAATTGGCGCTGAACAGCCCCGGTTTGACGTGGTTGGCCCGGGCGAACGCGGCCCGGATCGGATCGAGCAGCCCCGTGTAGGTGGCCGGGTTGCTGCGGCGGGAGCCACGGATCGCCGACTGGTCGGCGACGATCACGTCCTCCCGCCCGGACAGCGACCCGTGGATCAGGGAGCTCTTGCCCGATCCGGCGACACCGGTGACGACGGTGAGCACACCGAGCGGGATGTCCACGCTCACGTCCCGCAGATTGTGCAGCCGCGCGCCCCGGACCGGCAGCTGCCCCCTGGGCCGCCGCACCTTCTCCCGCAGCGGCACCCGGTGGTCCAGATAGCGCCCGGTCAGGGTGGCGGAGGCGCGCAGCCCGGCCAGATCGCCCGCGTAGCAGATCCGCCCGCCCGCCGCCCCCGCTCCGGGCCCCAGGTCCACCACATGGTCGGCGATCCGGATGGTCTCGGGCTTGTGCTCCACGACCAGCACCGTGTTGCCCTTGTCCCGCAGCTGGAGCAGCAGCCGGTTCATGCGCTCGATGTCGTGCGGATGCAGGCCCACCGTGGGTTCGTCGAAGACATAGGTGACATCGGTCAGGCTGGAGCCGAGGTGACGGACCATCCGCACCCGCTGGGCCTCGCCGCCGGACAGGGTGGAGGACTCCCGGTCCAGGCTCAGATATCCCAGACCGATCTCGACCAGTGAGTCGAGGGTCGCGCGCAGCCCCTCCAGAACCGGTCCGACGGAATCGTCCCGGATACCGCGTACGAACCGGGCCAGGTCGCTGATCTGCAGGGCCGAGCACTCCGCGATGGTACGGCCGTCGACCCGGCAGGACCGGGCCGCCTCGCAGAGCCGGGCGCCCTCACACGCGGGGCACTCGGTCAGGGTCACCGCCCGGTCGGCGAAGGCGCGCGTCCGCGGCTGCATCGTCTCCCGGTCCTTGGTCAGATACAGCCGGCGGACCTTGGTCACCAGGCCCTCGTAGGTGAGGTTGCTCTTCCCCGCCTTGATCTTGGTGGCGGGTTTGTGCAGGAAGTCCTCCCACTGGGCGGGGGTGTAGTCCCGGAGCCGGACATCGGGGTCGAAAAGGCCGGAGACCGCCATAACCCGCCAGTACCAGCTGTCCACCTCGAATCCGGGGACGGTGATGGCCCCCTCGCGCAACGACTTGTCCCGGTCGACGAGTTGGCCGATGTCGATCTCGGAGACCCTGCCGAGCCCCTCGCACCGCGGGCACATGCCCTCGGCGGTGTTGAAGCTGAAGGCGAGGGGTGGACCGACGTAGGGGCTGCCGATCCGGCTGAACAGGATCCGCAGCAGGGTGTGGGCATCGGTGGCCGTGCCCACGGTGGAACGCGAGTTGGCGCCCATCGGCTCCTGGTCCACGATGATCGCCGCACTCAGATGGTGCAGCGAGTCGACGTCCGGACGGCCGAGCGTCGGCATGAAGTTCTGGACGAACGCCGTATAGGTCTCATTGATCAGCCGCCTCGACTCCGCGGCGATGGTGTCGAAGACGAGCGAGGACTTGCCGGAGCCGGAGACACCGGTGAACACCGTGAGCCGCCGCTTGGGAATGTCCACACAGACGTTGTCCAGGTTGTTCTCCCTGGCGCCACGGACCTTGATTTCGCTGACATCCATGGCTTCAAGTGTTTCATTGAACTGCGACGTTGAGACTTTTCACGGTTTTCTCCGGGCACCGCACCGGATATGACGCGGCGGACTCGGCGCTAACCTTCAACTCGCCCGTAGGCCCTTACCGGAAAGGTGCGAACCCGTGAGCCGTACCCGCGCCGCGCTGCGCCCCGTCGATCTGGCGCGCATGGCGGGTGTCTCCACCCAGCAGATCCGCAACTACGTCGACGCCGGCATCCTGCCCCCGGCGGCCCGCACCCCCGCCGGATACCGCAGGCTCGACGACCGCCACCGCGGAGCCCTGGTCACCTACCGCGCCCTGGTGCCGGGATACGGCCCGGAGACCGCCCGGGGCATCATGCGGGCCGTCCACGCGGGGGACGTCTCCCTCGCGCTCACCCTGGTCAACTCCGCTCATGCCGCGCTCCATGACCAGCGGCTCTCCCTCCGGGCGGCAGGCGAGGCGCTCGAAGCGGTCGCCGGGCAGCCCCCGGAGACATCGGCTCCGTCACGGTCGGGGCCGCTGCGCATCGGCGAGGTGGCCGCCCGGATCGGGGTGCGCACCTCGGCCCTCCGGGTGTGGGAGTCCGCAGGCCTGCTGAAACCGAGGCGGGACGCGGGCACCGGCTACCGGGTCTACGGCCCGTCCGACGTCCGGGACGCCCGGATGATCGACCTGCTGCGCCGGGTCCGCTACCCGCTGCCCCAGATCCGGCCCGTCCTCGACGGGCTGCGCCGCACCGGCGGCAGCGAGGCCCTGCGCACGGTCATCGCCCGACGGCACGAGGGGCTCGCCCAGCGCGCCGCGGCCATGCTCGAGGGCTCCTGCCGGCTGCACCACTACCTCACGGAGAATCAGCCGGCCGAGGACCGATGAGTTCCCGGGGCGGGAGCGGTCGGTAGGGGAGAACACTCCACCAGCGCAGGAGGTACCGATGGCCACTGACGGATTCACCACATGCCTGTGGTTCGACGGCCAGGCCGAGGAGGCGGCCCGGACGTACGTCTCCATCTTCAAGAACTCCAGGATCGGACGGATCGCCCGCTACACCGGGGTCGAGCCCGGCGGCCCGGCGGGGACCGTGATGACCGTCGAGTTCGAAGCCAACGGACAGAAGTTCGTGGGGCTCAACGGCGGACCGGAGTTCACCTTCAGCGAGGCCATCTCCTTCCAGATCCACTGCGCGGACCAGGAGGAGGTGGACTACTACTGGGCCAGGCTCTCCGAGGGCGGCGAGGAGGGTCCCTGCGGCTGGGTGAAGGACAAGTTCGGGGTGTCGTGGCAGGTCGTCCCCGCCGAGTTCATCGACATGGTGAGCGACCCCGACCTGGAGAAGGCCAAGCGGGCCACCGAGGCGATGATGTCGATGAGCAAGCTCGACATCGCCACGCTGCGCACGGCGTACGAGGGCCGGTAGCGGCGGCCGCGGGCCGGTCCCGTACGGCATCCGGCGCCGCCGGCGCCGTACGGGATCCGCGCCGCTGCCACCGCTACCGGCGGTGGGCCAGATCCGCGGGGTCGGTGTTGGCCCCGCAGAGGACCACCGCGACCTTCTCCCCGGGCCGCGGCCGGTGCGCACCGGAGGTGACGGCCGCGAGCGCGGTGGCCGCGGCGTGCTCCACCGCGATCCTGCGGTCGTCCCACAGGGCCTGCCGTGCCGCGACGATCTCCTCGTCGGACACCAGGACCGACCGCACCCCGTCCCTGCGGGCCCACTCCAGCGCGGTCGAGGACGCCTGGCGTGCCCCCAGCGAGTCCGCCGCGACCGAGTCCACCGGGACGTCGACCACCGCGCCCGCCTCCAGCGCGGCGTTCAGGGCGCGGCTTCCGCGCGGCTCCACGGCGACGACCCCGACGCCGTGCTCCAGCGCGGAGGCCGCGACACCGGAGAACAGCCCGCCGCCCCCGACCGCCACGACCACCGTGTCCAGGTCCGGCCGGACCGCGAGAACCTCCTCCATGAGGGTGCCCGCCCCGGCCGCGATCAGCGGGTGGTCGTACGCGTGCGACCGCAGGGCGCCGGTTTCGGCGGCGTACTCCTCCGAGGCCGCGAGCGCGTCGGCGTACTCGGTGCCCACCTGGTGCACATCGGCCCCGAGCCGGCGCAGCCGGTCGACCTTGACCACGGGCGCGGTCTCGGGGACGAACACCGCGGCGGGCGCGGAGTGCCGCGCCGCCGCCCACGCGCAGGCCAGCCCGGCGTTCCCACCGGAGGCGATCACGACCCCCGCGTCCGGCATGGCGCCCGCCGCGACATGGCTGCTGATGAAGTTGAACGCGCCGCGCGCCTTGAACGAGCCGGTGTGCTGCAGGTACTCCAGCGCCAGCCAGCCCTCCGCGGCGCCCCACGCCCCCGGGTCCACCGGGGCGAGCGCCACCGGCCGGATATGCCCCGCGACCCGCTGGGCCGCGGTCTGTACGTCCTGGTAGGTCATCACCGATACACCGTAACAACCAGCGGATACGCTGTAACAACCACTGTTACGCTGACCTCCGTGAGAAGCGAACGCGCGGAAGCCGACCAGCCCTCCCTGGACGCCATCGCCGAGGCGGCCCTGTCGATCGTCGACGAGGAGGGCCCCCAGGCGCTGAGCTTCCGGAGGGTGGCCCAGAGCCTGGGGGTCTCACACGCCACGGTCTTCCGCCGCTGCGGCGACTTCGACGGTCTGCTCACCGCGTGCGCCGACCAGCTGGCCGGGCGGGTGCCGCTGGTGGGGCGGGACACCGACTGGGCGACGGCCACCGAAGCCCGCTTCACCGGCTTCTATCAGGTGCTCATCGAGCACCCCGGGCTGGTGGCGCTGCGGGCGGGCCGGTCCTGGTTCGGCCCCCAACTGCTCGGCCGGCTCGTCGAGCCACAACTGGCGCACAGCGTCGCCGCCGGAATGACACCGCGGGCGGCGGTCGAGGTCTACCGGCGGCTGTATCTGCTGACGCTCGGCGCCGTAGCCTTCGTCGACCACCGGGACAGGAAGCGGGCGACGGCCTCCGCGCGCACCGCGCTGGCCGTACTGGACCCCGAGGACTTCCCGGTCCTCACCGGCCACCTCGACGTCGTCCTGCCCGCGCTGGCCGACCACGAGGTGTACTACGGAGCGCTGCGGCAGCTGATCGACGCCTCCGCGTCGGCCTTCCTGGGACGGTGACCAGCGCGCCCGCGGGGTGGGCGGGTGCCCGCGGGGGAGCGTCCACGGGGTGAGCCCGTGTCCGCGGGCCACAGTGTCCGTGGGCCATAGCGTCCGCGGGCCGCAGCGCCCGCGGGGCGGGCCCCGTGTGGGCCCGCCCCGCCTCGCGCCCCGGCGCGGCTACAGCGTCTGCTGCACCCGCTCCGCCACCAGCTTGATGAAGCGCGACGGATCGCTCAGCTCACCGCCCTCGGCGAGCAGCGCCATGCTGTACAGCAGCTCGGCCGTCTCCGCGAGACCGCTGTCGTCCTTGCGCTCACCGTGGGCCTTGCGCAACCCGCTGACCAGCGGATGGGTGGGGTTCAGCTCCAGGATGCGCTTGGTCTCGGGCAGCTCCTGGCCCATGGAGCGGTAGATGTTCGCCAGGGCCGGGGTGATGTCGAAGGTGTCACCCACGATGCAGGCCGGGGAGGTGGTCAGCCGCGAGGACAGCCGCACCTCCTTGACCTGCTCGCTCAGCGTCGTCGTCATCCAGGAGAGCAGCTCGGCGAAGTCCTTCTTCCGCTGCTCCCGCTCGGCCTCCGCCTCCTCGTCCTTCTCGTCCGTTGAGTCGAGGTCGACCTGCCCCTTGGCGATGGAACGCAGCTGCTTGCCGTCGAACTCCCGCACGGCGTCGACCCACAGCTCGTCGATGGGGTCGGTGAGGACGAGCACCTCGAAGCCCTTGTCCCGGAACGCCTCCATATGGGGCGAGCTCTCCACGATCGACCGGGACTCGCCGGTCATGTAGTAGATGTGCTCCTGCCCCTCCTTCATGCGCTCGGTGTAACCGCGCAGGGTGGTCGGCTGCTCGGCGTCATGGGTCGAGGCGAACGAACACACCTCGAGAATCGCGTCGCGGTTCTCCAGGTCGCTGAGCAGACCTTCCTTGAGAACGCGGCCGAATTCCTTCCAGAAGGTCGCGTAGCGCTCGGCGTCGGAGGACATGATGTCCTTCACCGTCGAGAGCACCTTCTTCACCAGCCGCCGCCGCATCAGCTGGATCTGGCGGTCCTGCTGAAGGGTTTCCCGCGAAACGTTCAGCGACAGGTCCGCCGCGTCCACCACGCCCTTGACGAAGCGGAGGTATTCCGGCATCAGCGCTTCGCAGTCGTCCATGATGAAGACGCGCTTCACATAGAGCTGCACACCCCGCTTGCGGTCCTGCATGTACAGGTCCTGCGGGGCGCGGGCCGGAATGAACAGCAGCGACTGGTATTCGAACGTGCCCTCCGCCTGCATGCGGATGGTCTCGAGCGGATTGTTCCAGTCGTGGCTGATGTGCTTGTAGAACTCGTGGTACTCGTCCTCGGTGACCTCGTCCTTGGGACGGGCCCACAGCGCCTTCATCGAGTTGACGGTCTCGAGTTCGGGCGCCTTCTCCTCGCTCCCCTCGGACGCGTCCGGCTCGTCCGACGCGTCCGGCCGGGCCGGGGGCTGGACGGCGGCCATCCTGATGGGCCAGGTGATGAAGTCCGAGTGCTGCTTGATGATTTCCCGGATCTTCCAGGGCGAGGCGTAGTCGTAGAGATGGTCCTCGGTGTCCTCCGGCTTGAGCTTCAGCGTGACGGAGGTGCCCTGGGGAGCGTCGTCGACCGGCTCGATGGTGTAGGTGCCCTCGCCGGTGGACACCCAGCGGGTGCCCTGGGTCTCCCCGGCGTGGCGAGTCACCATGGTCACCTCGTCGGCCACCATGAAGCTGGAGTAGAAGCCCACCCCGAACTGCCCGATGAGGTCCGCGGAGGCGGCCGCGTCCTTCGACTCCCGCAGCTCCTTGAGGAATGTGGCGGTGCCGGAGTTCGCGATCGTGCCGATGAGCTCCACGACTCCGTCGTGCGACATGCCGATGCCATTGTCGCGGACGGTCAGGGTGCGCGACTCCTTGTCGATCTCGATGGCGATATGGAGATCAGAGGTGTCCGCCTGAAGGTTCTCGTCGCGGAGCGATTCAAGGCGCAGCCTGTCCAGCGCGTCCGAAGCGTTGGAGATCAGCTCGCGCAGGAAGACGTCCTTGTTCGAGTAGATCGAATGGATCATCAACTGCAGAAGCTGCCGCGCCTCGACCTGAAACTCGAAAGTCTCGACCCCTGTAGTCACCTGTTTCCCCTCGTGAGATGCGTGTCGACGCCATCAAGCACAGGACGTCATCGGCAGTTTATCGAAGGTGAGGGGGCGCGGAGCGGCCTTCCGGGCGGATGACGGACGGCCGCTCTCGGGACGGTCATGGCCGCTCACGGGACACGGCCACGGTCGCGCGGGGGATGGTGCCGGGCCGCGTCAGTCGTCGCGGCGCACCGTACTCCAGTCCAGCGCCTCGGCGGCCTCACGCCGGATTTCCTCGGCCGCCTCCCGGGTCTCGGCGGGCACGTCGCCCTGCTCGGCCACGAGGCTGTCGTAGATCGGCGCGAAGCCGGCTTTGTCTGTCGCGGTCATGTTGGCGCACTTCCTTGGGTACGGATTCCGGGTCACGCTCCCGGCTACCCGATCCATCCAACAGGCATGCCGCGGTGTCGGTCACACGGGGGGCCCGCGGACCACCCACGACGGCGGTGGCCCGGGGCGGTCCGCAGGGGTCCGGCGCGGTGGCGCGCGCCGGACCCGTCGGTTCAGTGCCCGGCGGGCACCGGCTCCAGGACGAAGACCGGGATCTGGCGGTCGGTCTTCGCCTGGTACTCGGCGTAGTCCGGGAACGCCGCCACCGCGCGCTCCCACCACAGGGCCTTCTCCTCGCCCGTGACCTCGCGCGCCGTCATGTCCTGCCGCAGCGGGCCGTCCTGCAGCTCCACCCGCGGGTCGGCCAGGAGGTTGTGGTACCAGACCGGGTGCCTGGGCGAGCCGCCGAGCGAGGCGACGACGGCGTAGGTGCCGTTGTGCTCCACCCGCATCAGCGGGGTCTTGCGGATCTTTCCGCTCTTCGCGCCCCGCGTGGTGAGGACGACCACGGGCAGACCCCGCAAGGTCGTTCCCTCGGTGCCGCCGGACCGCTCGATCAGCTCGACCTGATCGCGTACGAACTTTTCCGGGCTCGGTTCGTACTCGCCTTGCAATGGCATGGTGTCCGTCCCCTTGTCGCTTTGTCGCTTGTGCGAAGTCTCGCCTGGCGTCTGTCTGTGCTCATCCTCAACACAGGGCGCCCGGGAGATCATTCCGACGGGCTCGGGCCGTCGGGCGGCGACGCGGGGGCGACGAGGAGGCGGCGAGGGGGGCGTCACGCCGCCAGGCGGCGTGGACCGGGGGAGGGGGTGGAGGGGCGGGATGAGGGGGTTTCCTTGTCGCCGTTCCGCTCCGCCGTGCGCTTCGGCTCATCGGAGGGCCGTCCCCGGGCGGGGAAGGTCAGGTCCGGTACGTCGACGACCGGCGGCAGATCGGGCGTGAGCGGAGAGTGCTCATTTCTGTCCATGGCGATCGGGTACCCAGCTGCGGCGCCCTCACCGCGCGAGACCGGTCACGGCCGGACACGGCGGACGGATCGCCGGTTCACGTCAGCGTTTGTCAGCGTTCCGGCCGGTCGGGGAGGGGCGGGGCGGCCGGTCGCGGACACTTCGGCGCCGGGCGTAGTGTCCACACCCCAGTGCCGTCTCGGTTCCGTCCCCCACGCACCGTGGGGGACGGAACCGAGACGGCACAACGGGAACACCGCGCGCTCGCCGCCCGTGGCGACACCGTCACGGCCGGTCCCGTCCCCGCCCGGCGGGTCATGACGCGGGCGAGGCGCGGATGTCGTGTCCGTCCGAGGTCAGACAGCGGCCCGTGGACAGGTCGTAGCGCCAGCCGTGCAGCGTGCAGGTGAGCACCTCGCCCTCGATCTGCCCGAACCGGCTCAGGTCCGCGCGCAGATGGGGACAGCGCCGCTGCACCCGCCAGCCGTCCAGCACGATGTCCTGGCCGTCGTCCTGGCAGGAGTCGTAGTAGTTCTCCACGTACTCGATGCGCTCCATGGACAGGCACTTGAAGAACACGTACAGGAACTCGTTGTAGGGCCCGATCCGGCTGGCGGTGAACCGCATCGACAGCAGCAGGCTGTTGGACCAGTCCACCTCGCGCCGCGCGATATTGGTGGCCACCAGGTCGGCCGAGGTGGACAGCGTGTAGCGGCAGCGTTCACCGTCCCAGAGGCGGACCTCCCGCGCGGGGAAGTCGATCACGATCGGCACCTCGCCCACATCCAGCCGCGCCGGGCCGCCGACGCCCGCGCAGATCCGGTCGGCCCTGGTCAGCAGCGGTTCCCACCACCGTTTCAGCTCGGTCAGCAGCCGCTCGCGGGGCAGCGCCGGGGCACGGGAGGCGCGCTCGGCGGCGAGCGCCGGCCGCTGCCGGCGGGCGAAGTCGCGCAGATACGCGCGCTTGTCGCCGAAGATGCGCTCGATCTCGTTGCCGGTGTAGCGGTGGGTGAGCTTGCACGCCGTGCTGTCCGGCTCCGCCACCGTGCCCGGCAGCAGCAGATGCGCCGCCACCTCCGGGCGGGCTCGGCCCAGTTCGCGCAGGAACTCCAGCTGGTCGACGAAGATGCTCTCGCCGTCCCGGCCGGTGCCGTTGTGGTCGAAGAGCTCGTCGTCGAGGAAGCACGGCGGGCCCGCGTTGGGGAACACGTGCTTGGCCCCCACCGCGTCGATGTAGCGCAGCGCCCGGTCGAACTGGCCCTGCCGCTTCCGGGCGGCGAACTCCTTCTTGGCGGACTCCGGAAGCTGGTACACCATCGGATACCAGATCGCGCCGGAGAACTGGACGAAGTACGCGTCCACCTCGCCGAACTCCCGGATCGCCGCGATGTCCAGCGGATGGGCGTCGTTCTGGTTGAGCAGCACGCTGTGGCCGTCGTCCAGCGAGAGCGCCGAGTCGCCGATGGGTCCGTCCCCGGGGCCGGTCAGCGCAGTGATCATGATGCGCAGGCCGTCGCGCTCGACCGGTGTGCCGGAGCGGGTGTGGAGGAAGTCGGTGAAACCGAGCGCCCTCAGCTCGCGTTCCAGCTCGTCGGTGGCGAAGGCCGGAAGCAGCACCGTGAGGTCCTTGCGCACGTTCCGGCGCAGGTTCTCCGCGTCGAAGTGGTCGCGGTGCAGATGGGAGACGTAGAGGTAGTCCGCCGCGCGCCCGTAGTGCGCCCAGTCCAGGTCGGTGTTGTCCGGGAACGGAAACCACGAGCCGAAGAAGGCGGGGTTGACCCATGGGTCGCAGAGCACCGACCCCGCCGCGGTTTCGATGAACAGCCCAGCATGCCCAAGTCCGGTCACGCGCATACCACAGCACCTCAACCCGGTCGGTGATGTCCGATGTCTCCACCGTGTCGGGGGTCGCGGCCGGGTGCATCCGCAACTGCGCTCGCCGGGTGGCGGACTGCGCCACCCGGGTCACGCGGGGGTGATCAGGGCCTGTGGGCCGTGGCCGGACCGGTGGCGCCGGTGGCCGCCGCCCGGCTTGCCGCCGTGGCACCCGGCACCCGTGCACGCTCTCGGCCTGTCCGCGCCGGTGTTCTGACGGCTGGACGTGGCCCCGCCGACCGCGACGGGGCTCGGCGGCCGTACCGGCCGGTGGAACCTGCGCCGCGGACGTCCGTCGGCGGGGGAGCCGGCCGTAACGAAATGATCTCTCCCTCTGGCGCCTGCGCACCGGATGCGCTGTCGTGGCGTGATGTCATCTCGCACCACCGGGCTCCGCCCCGCCACCGCCGCCCTCTGCGCCACCGCGCTGGCGCTGCTCACCGCGTGCGGCGGTGGCGGCGGGGACGAGGAGAGGAAGGGCCGCGGCGGGGCCGGCCGGAGCACCGGCTCACCCGTCGTCACCCCCACCGCGACCGCTCCCGTCGCCCGTGGCAGGGGCAGCGCGCTCCCCGACGACCTCAACGGCGACGGCCGCCCCGAGCTCGGCATCCCGCTCCCCTCCGACGAGACGCTCGGCGGCCTGCGCCGGATCGCCTTCGTGTACGGCTCGGCGAAGGGCGTCGACCCCGCCGTCCGCACCGTGCTCGGCCGCGCGGACCTCGGCCTGCCCACCGGCGCCGGGTGGGTGGACCGCGACACGGGCGAGATGCGCTCGGTGACCACCGCCGACCTCGACGGCGACGGCTTCGCCGATGTGCTCGCCACCGCCACCAAGGAACGCGATCCGGCCGGTGCCGACCGCGTCCACATCGCCACCCAGACGCTGCCCTACATCACCTGGGGCGGCCCGGAGGGGCCGCGCCGCGGGGCCCCGGCCACCGCGCTGCGGCTCACCGATGCCGACGACGGCCTGGCAGGGCCCCGGCCGCTGACGGTAGGTGACTTCAACGGGGACGGCCACCACGACGTGGCCGCCGTGCGCCAGGGCGGCAAGGACTTCCACGTGCTGTACGGCCCGTTCGGCCGCGACGGCAGGGCCGCCCGCACCGCGACGTACGCCGATCCGCTCGGTCCGAGCGGCCAGATCGAGGGGCTGTACGCCGACACGATCGACGGCGACCGGCCCACCGATCTGGTGGTGCACGCGCAGGGCGACGACGACCAGATGGAGTCCGCGCTCCTCAGGGCGGGCCCGGACGGCCTCGCCACCACCGGCCGCACCCTCCGCAAGGGCAACGCGATCGCCTTCGGCGACTTCGACGGCGACGGGAAGCGGGATGTGGCCGTCGCCGACACCGGCACTCGCAACGACGAACCGGGCTACGGGACCGAGCCCCCGGACGTCGACCACTCGGTGAGCGTGTACACCGGGCGCGCGGCCGGAACGGCCCCTTCGCCGATCAGGATCCCCGCGCTGGGCGGCGAGGTCCTCGCCGCGGCCGACACCGACGGCGACGGCACCGACGAACTGGCGGTCCCGCTCAGCACCGGCGGCATCCAGCTGCTGACGATCCGCCCGGACGCCCCCGGGGAGATCGCCCACCGCCGCACCCTGGACCGCACCGTGCCGGCCCGGGTGGACGGCCTCGAGGTGCCGGGGAAGCAGCGCGCCGTCAAGCTCTTCGGCGCGGGCGACTACGACCACGACGGCACGGACGAAGTGGTGCTGGCCTGGGGGCCGGGCCCGCTCTTCGCGCGCTACGGGGAGAAGCCGCGGCGGTTCTGGGTGACCGACGGCACCGACGACGAGGTGGTGTTCACCAGCGCGCCCTACGGCGACGGCGCACCCTGACGCGCGGCGCGCCGCCGGACCCGTTCCGTTCGTCGCGGCCCCCTCCACCGAGCCCGGCCGACGCCCTACTGTGGGCGTGAGCCGGCTGGTGAGGGGGTGGCGGATGACGGCGGGGGAAACCTCCGGCGGCGATCGGCACGGGCACGGTCCGGGGCGGGGAGCGCCCGGGGGGCGGACCATCGGCGGCCGGTACGAGCTGCGCGGACGCCTGGGCGCGGGCGGCATGGGCCTGGTGTGGGACGCCCACGACCTGAGCCTGGACCGCCCGGTCGTCCTCAAGGAGCTGCGCGTGGGCGCCGATCCGGACCCGCAGGCGCGGGCGCGGTGGACCGCACGCATGCGCCGCGAGATCCGCGCCCTCGCCGGGGCCGGGAACGCGCATCTGGGCGCCGTCCACGACCTGGCCGTGGACGGCGACCGGATCTGGATCGTCATGGAACGCCTCGAACCGCGTTCGCTGGCGGCCCGGCTCGACGAGGGGGACGGGCGGCTGTCCGTGCCCGAGGCGGCCCGGACCGGCCTGGAGGTCCTGCGCGGACTGCGCGCGATGTACGCGGCGGGAGTGGCGCACCGGGACGTCAAACCGCGCAACATCCTCTTCCGTCCGGACGGCGGTGCGGTCCTGGTGGATCCGCTCGGCCTGAACTTCGTGGCCACCGGCCGGCTGATGGAGGAGGACGCGCTGGTCGGCACACCCGCCTACATGGCGCCGGAACGCCTCACACATGCGTCCGCCCCGGCGACCGGGGAGGAGATGCTGAAGGCCGACCTGTGGTCACTGGGCGTGACCCTGTACGAGGCCGTCGAAGGCGTCGCACCGTTCCGCGGGGCGACGGTGGGCGAGACGGTCGGCGCGGTCCTGCGCGCCTCGCCGCCGCCCATGCGGTACGCGGGCCCGCTGCGGCCGCTGATCGAGGCGCTGCTGGCCAGGGACCCGGAACGGCGGCCGACGGCCGAGGAGGCCGAGGCGCTGCTGGACGCCGTGGCGCGGGCGGACCACGAGCCGGTCCGTGCCGCCCCGGGGGCCGCGGCGGAGGCCGCGGCGGTGACCGGGACGGTGACGATCGGGGCGGCGGCCACGCGGGCGCGGGCCGTGGGCGTCGTCGGGGCGCTCGCCCCGGTCGCCGTCGTGCTGGGGGTCCTCCTCGCCGTGTCGGGGGCGGTGGTCCTGCCGTCGCTGCGCCCGGGTTCCCTGGAGGACCTGCCCGGATGGCTGGTGCCGGGATGTCTCGGCGCGCTGTGGCTGGGGCTCGCGGCGCGCGGCTTCGCGTCGGCCAGGCGACGGGACCGGCGGGCCCGATGGCTCGACGCCCTGAGCGCGGATGCCGGGGAGACGGCCGGCCACCGGCCCGCCGGGCCCTGGCGGGCGCTGCGCGAGGGGTACCTGGCGGCGCTGGCGGTCCCTCGGCCCCCGGCGCGGCGGATCCGGCTGCCGGTGGAGCGTGAGATGGAACGGGACATGGCCGGCCTCCTCGCCGCGCTCGGCCCGCCTCCGCCACGGACCGCGGCAGCGGACCCCGCACCCCGTCCGGACCGCCCGGGGGAGGCCCCGTGACCGAGAACGCGAACGAGGACCCCACGCTGGGCGGCCCCCAGGACACGGTGGTGCCCTGGGGCGACCGGCTGCCGGTGGAACAGGCCAAGGAGTGGGAGGCGGTCCGACCCGGCACGGTGGACTGGATCCTCACCGAGCTCCAGCGGGAACGGGAGCACCGCCGCCGGATGGAGTGGGTGCACACCGGACTCCAGGCGTTCGGCTCGCTGCTGGGCGCCGGAACGGTCGTCGGGTACATCTGGGTGGCCACCTACTTCCTCGCCCATGACGCCGCCACGCAGGGTGCGGCGATCCTTGGCGGGGGTACGGCCGCTCTGGTCGGGGGGTTTCTCGGTAAGCGTTACGGTGACCGGCGCTGATCCGTGCCGGTGGCCGCGGGTCGTCCGGGGCGCGCGCCGCGTTCACTACGCGGTGCGGGGTGTGAGCCGGACGCCGCCGCCCCCGGGAGCGGCGGCGGCGTCTCGACGCCCGACCACGTCGTGGCGTACGCCCGGAGCTTCGGACCCGGTCTGGCGGTCGTCGTGGTGGGGTTCGCCGGGCTGCTGTCCACGCTGACCGTCCGGCCGCTGCGCCGGCGCCGCCGAGGCTACTCCACCGGGTGGGGATGAGCCGGCGGCGTGATGTCCCCGGGCGGCAGCGCGCACACCGCGACGCCCCGTTCGAGGAGGCTGCCCAGTACCAGCAGGCCGCCGGAGACACACGCGCTCGTGGCCATCCGGTACCGGGCCCGGCGCCGCACCAGATGGCGGACGACCCGGCCGTCGGGCCCGATGGCCAGGGCGCGCACCGTGGGCCGCGGACGCGGACGGAGCCCCGCGACGACAGGCGCCGCCGCCCCGCGGAGCGCGGCGGGCGCGCGGTGCAGCAGATCCACGG
>NZ_BBOX01000041.1 GCF_001553455.1 Streptomyces hygroscopicus subsp. hygroscopicus | reverse complement strand
ACGGCGGGCTCCCGCGGCCCGGCGAGAGCCACCCAGAAGACCCCGCCGGGACCGCGGGTGAGATTGTCCGGAAAGCCCGGCAGATCACGGACGAGGACGTCCCGTTCACCCGCCCGGCCGCCGGTCAGCCACAGCCGGCTGATCCGGTAGGCGGCGCTCTCGGCCACGGCGAGGTACGCCTCGTCCGGGGCGAGGGCGACCCCGTTGGCGAACCGCAGCCCGTCCAGCAGCACTTCCGGCCGGCCGCCGGGCCGCAGCCGCAGCAGCTGCCCGGTGGCGGTGTTCTCCAGGATGTCGCGGAGCCAGTGCTCCAGGCCGTGGCGGCGGCTGGAGACGGTGAAGTAGACCGTGCCGTCGGCCGCCACGGCGACGTTGCTGCAGAACCGCAGCGGCCTCCCGGCCACCTCGTCCGCGACCACCCGGACGGACCCGTCGCCCGGCCCGACGCGCAGCAGCCCGCGCCGGGCGTCGCACACCAGCAGCCCGCCGTCGGGGCAGGGGACCAGGCCCAGCGGCCGTCCGCCGGTGTGCGCGAGCACCTCGGAACGGACGAGCCCGTGGGCCGGCGACAGCGTCAGCCGCCGGATCGCCCCGTCCGCCGTGCCGGTCAGGATCCGGCCCCGCGCGTCGAGGGCGATGTGTTCGGGCCCGTGCGCCTCCGGCGCCAGGACGCGCGCCGGGGGCAGCGGTTCGGCCGCCCCGGCCGTCGGCCGCGTACGGGGGCGTGGCCGCGGCACGGGCTCACCCCGCCCTGCGGATCCGGGCGGCCCTGACGCACCGTTTCATCTCCTCGGCGTAGGGCAGCACGACGAAGGCGCCGATGCCCAGCCCGATCGCCGCCAGATAGCGGGCGGGCAGCGGGTTCTCCTTGGGCAGCAGCTTCCAGTCCTCGGGCCGGTCCCCGCCGCGCAGCGCGGCGCGGACCTGTTCCCAGTGCAGACAGCAGGTGAACGCCATCGCCGACAGCGGCAGGACCTCCAGGAAGCTGTGGATGTGCTGTTCCACCGGCCGCACCTCGCGTTCACCGGTGGCCAGGCTGACGTCCCACAGCGCGGTGGCGCCATGGGCGATCGCCGCTCCTCCCATCACCGACAGCACCAGCGGGTTGACCCGGGCGAGCAGCCCCATCGCGACGGGGACGCCCGCCTCCGTCATCATCAGGGCGTGCAGCGCCGATTCCCGGGTGCCCGAGGTGTGCTCGATCCTGGTCCGCCGGTGCATGAGCCAGTCCGCCACCGCGGGGACGAACCACAGCGGCATCACCCCGTACATCAGGAACCGCCGGTTGGCGTCCTCGACGTCCACGGGCTTCCGCGGCACCTTCAGATCGCGCGGCCGCCGCCACCGCCGCCACGCACGGGACGCCGGGCTACGGGAAAGAGTCATATCGCCTCCAGCACGACGGGGGACAGGCCGGGTGCCCTCTTCGTATCCCGCGCAAACGGCCGCGGACGGCTCCGGCGCTCCCGGCGTGGCGCTCGCCGGACACGGCGCGGCGCCCAGCCGCCGCGTCGGCGCGTCACCGGCCTGGAGGGCGGTGACGCGCCGGGCTCCCCCGGACCGCCGTGACGCGCCGCCGGAGGCGCCCGGACGGCGGCCGGCGAGGTCCGGCCGGAGCCGGGAGGCGCGCACCGGGCCGAAGGCTCAGCGCCCCAGCGCGCTGTCGTCCAGCCGGCGGAGCAGATCCGCGGGGTCGCGGTAGATCTCGTCCGCACCGGCCTCCGTCAGCAGCTCAGGGGGGATGCCACCGGACAGCAGCGCGACACAGCGCACCCCCGCCTTCCGGCACGCCGCCACGTCCCACACGGTGTCACCGACGAAGACCGCGTCCCGGGCCGGCACCCCGGCGCGCTCCAGTGCCTGCCCGACCAGGTCCGGCGCGGGCTTGCCCTCCTCGACGTCATCGGAGCTGAGCGCCGCTCCGATGGCCTCGTCGGCGCCGATCGCGGCCCGCATCGCGGCCAGTTCGTCCTTCGGCGCGGAGCTGGCCAGCACCACGTACCAGCCGCGTCCGGCCAGGGTGCGCAGCAGCTCCGCGGCGCCGTCGACGGCGGGCAGCCGGGAGAAGTACTCCGCGTAGAGGGCCTTGTGCGCGCCGCTGATCCGCCCGTCCTGCGAGCGGTCCCGGTCGCACGGCAGCAGACGGTCCAGGAGCTTGTCGGAGCTCATGCCGATGGCGTGGTGGATCTCCCGCATGCCCACCGTGTGCCCGGCCTGCCGCATCGCCTCCCACCAGGTGACGGTGTGCAGGTAGTTGGTGTCCACCAGTGTGCCGTCCACATCGAACAGCGCGGCCCGGCGGCCCCGCGCGTCCCGATCCGAGGTGTGTTCGCTGCTCATCGTGTCCTCCCGGGGCAGTCGTGACGACGACGAGGTGGCCCCCGCTCGCGGCGGAGGCCACCTCGTCGGAAAGGGGACCGGCACTCAGGTGTCGTAGTAGTGGTGGTGCCGGGGGTGATGTTCGGGGTCCTCGACCACGGGGGGCGCCACGGCGGTCGGCTCGACCACGCGCCGGCGCTTGTACACACTCACATACGCCGAGGTCCCGATGATGCCGACGGCCATCAGGATCAGGCCCACCAGGTGGACGTTGAGTCCGTTGGCGTTCCAGTCGGTGGCGAAGGTGAGAATGCCTCCCACCGCGATCATCAATATGCATCCACCCAGGCCCATCAGTTGTGCCTCCGTACATGAGTTGGCTTGTTGCGGGCTGGTCTTCACCGGGTACCCCGGCCCGCCGGGGCCAATCTCATGCCTTCTCCTCCCGCTCCGCGGCCGCCACCGTCTCATCGAGCGCCCGCCGGTCCTCCCGGGCCCGCGCCCGGTCCCTGGCCGAGGCGTCGGTGACGTCGAGGAAGATCTGGTCGGCGTGCGGCCACAGCCTTGCCATCGCCTTCTTGACGCGTACCAGGACCTCCTCGACCACCTCGCTGTCGAGGCCGGGGACGAGGTCGATCCGGGCCGCCACCAGCGTCGACTCATTGCCCAAACGCATCGTCAGCAGGGTGGTCACGGTGTCGACCTCCGGCTGCTCCTCGAGGAACCGGCGCAGCTCCCGGCGCTGGGCCGGGTCGATCGCCTCCCCGATGAGCCGCCCGCGCGCATCCCTGGCCAGCCGGTAGGCCACATAGACCAGCAGGGCGCCGATCAGGAAGGAGGCCGTGGCCTCGTGGACCGCGTCGCCGGTGACCATGTGCAGCCCCATGCCGACCAGGGCGAAGATCACGCCGAGACAGGCGGTGGAGTCCTCGGCCAGGACGGTGCGCAGGGTGGGATCGTCCCCCGCGCGCAGCTCGGCCACCATGCCCCGGCCCGCTTCCCGGGCCTGGCCGCGGACCTGGAACAGCGCCCGGACCAGCGAGGACCCCTCGGCGATGAACGCCACGCCCAGCACCGCCAGGCCGACCACATAGCCGCTGTGATCCTCGGAGCCGCCGGAACTCAGCGCCTCGGCACCCTGGAAGAAGGAGAAGCAGCCGCCCATGACGAAGATGCCGACGGCGGCCAGCAGCGACCAGAAGTAGCGCTCCTTGCCGTAGCCGAACGGGTGCAGGTCGTCGGGCGCCCGCTTGCTGCGCTTGAGGGAGGCGAGCAGGAACACCTCGTTGAGGCTGTCCGCGACGGAGTGAGCGGCCTCGGAGAGCAGCGCGGGGGAGCCGGCGAACATCCCGCCGACGGCCTTGGCCAGCGCGATCACGAGATTGGCGCCGAGCGCGACGAGGACGGTGACCGCCGTCTTGGCGTCCTCGCCCCCCGGCGCGTGACCCCTGTCCGGCCGGCGCGGTCTGTCCGGTGCGTGCGAGGACTGTGGCGCCTCCGGTGCGCGCGGGGTCCCCGGGACATCCGGCGTGTCCGGCGTACCCGGGGTGCCGCGCTGGTCGGAGGGGTGCGTTGCGGAACGGCTCATCGGCGGGCAACTTTCGTATACGGGAAGGTGGTGCCGTCCTGGTGGCCCGCCCCGCCGGGGCGGCCGGACGGCCTGTCACCTTCGCGTGTGTCCCGATGACGGAAGCTCAATCGTGGCACGCCCGCCAGGGGAGCGCGCCCCGCCCGGGGCATCCGGCCCACGGGGCGCGCCCGGACCGGATCAGCCGACCGGAGCGTCTGGTGAGGCGGGCGCGTCCGGCGGTGCGGGCGCGTCTGGTGGTGCGGGCGCGTCTGGTGGTGCGGGCGCGTCTGGTGAGGCGGGCACGTCTGGTGAGGCGGGCAGGTTCGGCGGGGCGGGCGCGTCCGGTGGTGCGGGCGCGTCCGGCGGGGCGGTGCGGCGGCCGGGCCCCATAACGGCGACGGTCAGCAGGCCGCGGTCACGCCGAACCGAGCGCCACCGCGCCCCGGCCCACCGCGGTGCCCCGGGGCACCCCGGCCGTGGCGGGCCGCCGCTGCCGCGAGGGCTGGGAAAGCGATGTCCTTCGGCCGGCGGCGCCGACCGGGTGATGGCCGGCCGGGCCGCATACGCTGGCCGAAGGGTCTCACCGATGGCCGACACCTTTCGCTGTACGACGGGAGCACCCGGTGGTCTCCTCCACCTCTGGCGGCGGCGCCGCCTCCGACGGCGGGCCGCGCGATCGCCTGCGCGCGTGGCTGCTGGAGAGCGACATGGCCAAGCGCCACCCCGGTCCGCATGCCGAGCCGGAGAGCGCGCACCGGGGCCATCCGTGGTGGCGCGTCATGTGCCTGACCGGTCTGGACTACTTCTCCACCCTCGGCTACCAGCCCGGAATCGCCGCCCTGGCGGCCGGGCTGCTCTCCCCGCTGGCCACCGTGGTCCTGGTGGTGGTGACCCTGGTGGGCGCGCTGCCGGTGTACCGCAGAGTGGCCCATGAGAGCCCGCACGGCCAGGGCTCGATCGCGATGCTGGAGCGGCTGCTGACCTTCTGGAAGGGCAAGGTGTTCGTCCTCACCCTGCTGGGCTTCGCGGCCACCGACTTCCTGATCACCATCACCCTCTCCGCGGCCGACGCCACCGCCCATCTGGTGGAGAACCCGCATCTCACCACGGCCCTGCGCGGCCATGAGGTGACCATCACCTGGATCCTGGTGGGGCTGCTCGGCGCGGTGTTCCTGAAGGGGTTCACCGAGGCCATCGGGATCGCCGTGACGCTGGTGGCCACCTATCTGGTGCTCAACGCCGTCGTGGTGGCGGTCGGGCTGTGGCACGTCTTCACCGCGCCGCAGGTGATCCCCGACTGGTCCCGGGCGCTGGTCGCCGAGCGCGGCAGCCCCCTGGTGATGGTCGGGGTGGCGCTGGTGATCTTCCCCAAACTGGCCCTCGGCCTGTCCGGGTTCGAGACGGGCGTGGCCGTCATGCCGCATATCGAGGGCAAGCCGGGCGACACCGAGGAGCGCCCCACCGGACGCATCCAGGGAACCAGGAAGCTGCTGACCACCGCCGCGTTGATCATGAGTGTCTTCCTCATCACCTCCAGCTTCATCACGACCCTGCTGATCCCGCAGCGGGAGTTCCGGCCGGGCGGCCACGCCAACGGGCGCGCCCTGGCCTATCTCGCCCACGAGTACCTGGGCTCGGCGTTCGGCAGCGTCTACGACGCCTCCACCATCGCCATCCTCTGGTTCGCCGGGGCCTCGGCCATGGCCGGGCTGCTCAACCTGATGCCCCGCTATCTGCCGCGCTACGGCATGGCACCCCACTGGGCGCGTGCGGTCCGCCCCATGGTGCTGGTGTTCACCGTCATCGCGTTCCTGGTGACCTGGCTCTTCAGGGCGAACGTGGACGCCCAGGGCGGCGCCTACGCCACCGGTGTGCTCGTGCTCATCACCTCCGCCACCATCGCCGTCACCATCGTCGCGCGGCGCGCCCGGCAGCACGGCTGGACCGCCGGCTTCGGCGTCATCTCGGTGGTCTTCCTCTACACCACCGCGGTGAACATCATCGAGCGGCCCGACGGCGTCAAGATCGGCGCCTGCTTCATCGGCGGCATCCTGGCCGTATCGCTGCTGTCCCGGGCCGCCAGGGCGTTCGAGCTGCGGGTCACCAGCGTGACGTTCAACCCCCTGGCCGAGCGGTTCATCCGCGACACCGCCCACCGCAGAATCCGCTTCATCGCCAATAAACCGGACCGCCGCGACCTGGCCGAATACCGGGACAAGCAGCATCAGATCCGGGCGGACAACGACATCCCGGACGAGGAGGACGTCATGTTCGTCGAGGTCACCGTCGTCGACCCGTCCGAGTTCGAGAGCGAGCTGCGGGTGTGCGGAGAGGTGGTGCACGGCCGCTACCGCGTGCTGACCATGCAGAGCGCCACCATCGCCAACGCGCTGGCCGCGCTGCTGCTGTCGGTGCGGGACATGACCGGGCAGCGCCCGCACATCTACTTCGAGTGGACGGAGGGCAACCCGCTGGCCCACTTCCTGCGGTTCTTCCTCTTCGGCCAGGGAGAGGTCGCCCCCGTCACCCGGGAGGTCCTGCGCGAGGCCGAACCCGACCGCAGCCGCCGCCCGCACGTCCACGTCGGATGAGAAGCCCGCCGGACGGGGGAGGCCGCCGGGTCAGGGCGCCGCGGGCTCCGCGTCCGGCTCCGCGGCGGGCAGGCTGTCCATGAACGAGCTGACCGAGAACACCGCCCGCCCCGGCCCCGGCGGGCCGTATCCCGGGGGCGAGGACAGCCCGAAGTCCTCGAGCGTGGCCCGGTAGGTCTCCAGCAGCCGGATGTGGTACTCCAGCGGCGCGCCCTGCGGATTGGCCTTGCCCAGCGGGGTCGTCGGCTCGGGGCACCAGGTGGTGAACCGGGGCACGACACCGTGCGACATGAAGAACCGCAAGCCCTCGGCGGTGGACTCGATCGCCTCGTGTACGGATGAGAAGCCGAACGGCTCGGCCATCTCCACGCCCGCGACGAAGTTGGGAATCACGTTCCGGGCGCCGAACACCTCGGCCGAGTCCAGGATCCGGCGGTGCCACTCGTCACGCCCGATGTAGCGCTCCTTGCCCGGGCAGTACAGCTCGAACAGCCGCCGGTCCCACACCTCGAAGTTGGGGTGGTAGATGCGCACCCCGTAGTCGTGGAACCGCTGGACGTCGGCCTTGGGCAGCGCCTGTGCCACCACCTTGCCGATCCACCGGCCCGGGAAGCGCTCCTCGATGGCCTTCGCGTAGTGGCCGTAGAAGTCGGCCTCGTCACGGCCGCCGATGTGCGAGGTGATCGCCCCGCCGGTGAGGGTGTACGCCTGGGAGGCGCGGGCGGTGTCATGGCGGTCGATGATCTCCAGCGCCTCCAGCACCTCCTCGACCGGCTTCACCCCGGTGTACGGGCGGCCCGCCGCCTTGTGCTGACGCCAGTTGTGGTTGATGTCGCAGTACTGGCACTCCTCCTTGGCACCGAAGTACTGGCACACCCGGAAGACCGTCAGATACACCAGATAGCCCCACTGGATGGTGGGCGCGACCTCCATCACCGACTTGCCGTTCGACAGGGTGTGGCGGTAGTAGTCCGGCATCGGCGGCAGCCCCACGTCGGCGATCCGCGCACCGTCCAGGTACAGGCCCAGCGCACCGTCCTCCCCGGCCCGGACCACATAGGGCGAGGAGGGGTTGACGCGGACGGACACCACCGTGCGGCGCAGCTCGTACGGCCCGCCGGTGAGCACGATCTCCTCGGGCGGCCGGTTGAGGGCCGCGGCACCCAGCTCCGGCAGGGTGCGGTGGTCGAACGAGAAGATGAAGTACGACTTCGGCTTGACGTCGCCGTCGCCGTTGCCACTGAGCGCGGACTCGTCGAAGGCCATGCCGCCCCGCAGCAGGTCCTCCTTGAGCACGGCCTCCCGGGGCACCTGGGGAAAACGTCCCATCAGGTCCTCGACCAGTGCGGTCCGTCGCTCGGTCACCATGTGCTGCACCATTCCCGGTTCCGTGGGGACACGGTGCGGCCCCCGCGCAGGTCGTCTGCCGCCACACACCATAGATCAAGGGGTGGCGCGCGCCTGAAGGGTGTCCGCCCCGGCCCCGCCCCTGTGCGCCCGGCCGGCCGTTCCCGCCCCCGCGCCCCCGTCGGCGGGCGTCCGGGGTCCGGTCGGCCTACGGTGGAAGGACCATGGCTGTCAACCGGCTCGGCCTGGTCGTCCACCGGGCCCGCCCCACCGCCGTCGCGGCGGCACACACCGCCGGCGCGTGGGCCGCTGCCCATGGCATCTCCTGCGTCGAACTCGACGTCTGGCGCGGCGACCGGCCCCGGCGCAGCGCCCACGAGGAGTCCGCGGCCGCCGGCCACCCCGATCTGCTCGTCACCTTCGGCGGCGACGGCACCTTTCTGCGCGGCGCCCGGCTCGCGGCCGGGAACGGGGCCGCGGCGCTGGGCGTGAACGTGGGACGGGTCGGCTTCCTCACCGAGATCACCGCCGACCAGGTGGAGGACGCGCTGAACGCCGTCCACGAGGGCCGCCACACGGTCGAGGAGCGCATGATGCTCACCCTGCGGGCGTCCCGGCCGCTGGAGATGCCCGAGGGCATGGACGCGCTGCTGCGCTACGGACGGGGCCCCGCGCTGCCCCCGCCCAGGGTCCGCCCCGGCAGCAGCCCCGAGGAGGTCGGCTGGGGCGTCCCGCTGGACGCCATCGCCGTCAATGACGTGGTCTTCGAAAAACTCGCCCGCGACCGCCAGGCCGGGCTCGCGGTGTACGTGTCCGGGCAGCTGCTGGCCTCCTACTCGGCCGACGCGATCATCGTGGCCACCCCGACCGGCTCCACCGCCTACAGCTTCGCCGCCGGCGGCCCGGTGGTCTCCCCGTACCTGGACGCGGTCGTCTTCACCCCGGTCGCCCCGCACATCGCCTTCGACCGCACCGTGGTGGCCGCGGTGGACGAGGCCGTGGCCGTACGGGTCCTGCCGACCTCGGGACGGGTGGCGGTCAGCCTCGACGGGCAGCTGCGCGGGGTGCTGGAGCCGGGCGACTGGGTGGCGGCCTACCGGGCACCGGACCGGCTGCGGCTGGTACGGCTCGCGCCGACGCGGTTCTACCACCGGCTGCGGGACCGCTTCCGGCTGGCCGACTCGCCCGCCGCCGACCCGGCCCCGCCGTTCTACCGCCCCCGCTCGCCCATCCCCGCGGACCTGGCGCACCTGCGGCTGCCCCCGGCGCCCGGCGACCCACCGGAGCCGGGGCCCGGCGGCCGGGGCTGAAGATGCGGGGTGCCCGCCCCGGTGCCAGGCTGAGTGATGTGACAGCTCACGCGTTTCACAGTGATCTCACGCTGCGGGTCAACGGCGCCGACCGCGCCCTCACCCTCGACCACCGGGTGACGCTGCTGGACGCCCTCCGCGAACACCTGGCGCTGACCGGGGTGAAGAAGGGGTGCGACCACGGTCAGTGCGGGGCCTGCACCGTGCTGATCGACGGCGAGCGGGTCAACAGCTGCCTGGTGTTCGCCGTGGCCGCGCAGGGCCGGGACATCACCACCATCGAGGGCGTCGCGGGGCTCGCGGCACCGGAGGAACTCCACCCGCTCCAGCGGGCGTTCCTGGAACACGACGGCTTCCAGTGCGGCTACTGCACACCGGGCCAGATCTGTTCCGCGATCGGCGCGCTCACCGAGGCCGCCCGCGGCTGGCCCAGCCATGTCACCGAGGACATGGCGGCCGGGGTCGGCGCACCGGCCGACCTGGACGCCGAGGAGATCCGGGAGCGGATGAGCGGCAACCTGTGCCGCTGCGGGGCCTACCCCGGCATCGTGGCCGCCATCCGCGAGGCCGCCGGGGGCGACGGCGGCGGCGCACCGGCCCGCGCCGGCGCGGGAGGAGGAGTGCGGTGAAGCCCTTCGCCTACGAACGCGCGACCACCCCCGAGACCGCCGCCACCCTCGTGGCCGACTCCACCGAGGCGGTGTACCTGGCCGGCGGCACCAACCTGGTGGACCTGATGAAACTCGGGGTGACCGAGCCCGCCGTGGTCGTCGACATCACCCGGCTCCCGTACGACGCCATCGAGCACCGCCCGGACGGCGGTGTGCTCATCGGCGCGCTGGTCTCCGGCAGCCGGCTGGCCGGCGACCCCGGCGTCCGCGAGCGCTTCCCGGCCCTGGCCGAAGCGCTGCTGTCGGGGGCCTCCGGGCAGCTCAGGACGGTGGCCACCACCGGCGGCAACCTGCTCCAGCGCACCCGCTGCGTGTACTTCCAGGACGTGACCAAACCGTGCAACAAGCGGCAGCCGGGCACCGGCTGTTCGGCCGTCCAGGGCCTCCACCGCGACCTCGCCGTGCTCGGCACCTCCGACGCCTGTGTGGCGAGCCACCCCTCCGACATGGCGGTGGCGATGGCCGCGCTCGACGCGGTCGTCCACCTGCGGCGGGTGAACGGCAGCCCCCGTGCGCTCCCGCTGAACGACTTCTACCTGCTGCCCGGCGACACCCCGGACCGCGAGACGGTGCTCCAGCCGGGCGATCTGATCACCGGTGTCGAGCTGCCGCCGCCCCCCGAGGGCGTCGCCATGTCCTACCGCAAGGTCCGCGACCGCTGGTCCTACGCGTTCGCGCTGGTGTCGGTGGCCGCCGTGGTCGCCACGGCCGCCGACGGCACCCTGCGCGACATCCGGCTGGGGCTCGGCGGCGTGGGCACCCGCCCGTGGCGGGCCCGCGAGGCCGAACGGCTGCTGACCGGCCGCCGGCCGACCGAGGAGGGCTTGCGGGAGGCGGCTCGGGCCGAGTTCGCCTCGGCGCGTCCGCTGCCGGGGAACGCCTTCAAGATCGACCTCGCGGTGGACGTCATCACCTCGGCCGTGCGCGACCTCGTGGGAGGGGAACGGCGATGACCACGCTCCAGCGGACCGTGGGCGCGGACGTGACCCGTGTCGAAGGACACCAGAAGGTCACCGGCACCGCGCTCTACGCCTATGAGTACCCGGTGCCGGACGCCCTGTACGCGTGGGCGGTGCAGTCCACCGTCCCGCGTGGCAGGGTGCGCGCCGTCCACGCCGGCGCGGCGCTGGCCCTGCCGGGGGTGGTCGCCGTGCTCGACAGCCGCAACGTGTTCCGGCTGCGCCCGGCCGGCGACCCCGAACTCGCCGTTCTGCAGTCCGCCGACGTCGCCTACCGGGGACAGATCGTGGCGGCGGTGGTGGCGGACAGCTATGAGACGGCCGGTCAGGCCGCGGCGGCCGTGCGGGTCGAGTACGACGTGGACGACCACGACGCCGAGCTGACCGACGGCGATCCGCGGATCTTCGTCCCCGACACGGTCAACGGCGGCTACCCGGGGCAGACGGAGACCGGCGATGTGGAGGCCGCCCTCGCCGCGGCGCCGGTCGTCCTCGACGCCACGTACACCACACCCCCGGAGCACACCAGCGCGATGGAGCCGCATGCCACCATCGCCGTCTGGGACGAGGACTCCCTCACCCTCTACAACGGCGACCAGGGCCCCTGGATGACCGCCGCCACGCTGGCCGAGCTGTTCGGGCTGCCGGAAGGCGCCGTACGGGTCGTCGCCGACCACACCGGCGGAGGCTTCGGCTCCAAGGCGGTTCCCCGTCCGCCCACGGTGCTCGCCGCGCTGGCCGCCCGCGCGGTGGGCCGGCCGGTCAAGGTGGCGGCCACCCGGCAGCAGATGTTCACCATGGTGACGTACCGGACACCCACCCTCCAGCGGGTCCGGCTCGGCGCCGAACGGGACGGCCGGCTGACCGCCGTCTGGCATGACGCGCTGCAGCAGAGTTCCACACTCGCCCCGTACTGCGAGCAGACCGCCACCCCCACCCGCGTGATGTACGCCGCGCGCCACCGCCGCACCACCCACCGGCTGGCGCAGCTGGACGTGCCCACGCCCTCGTGGATGCGGGCCCCCGGCGAGGCGCCCGGGATGTTCGCGCTGGAGAGCGCGATGGACGAGCTGGCCGTGGCGCTGGGCATGGACCCCATCGAACTGAGGGTGGTCAACGAGCCGTCGGTGGACCCCGAGTCCGGCCACCCCTTCAGCAGCCGCAATCTGGTGGCCTGTCTGCGGGAGGGCGCGGCGCGCTTCGGCTGGGCGGGCCGCGACCCCGCGCCGGGGCGCCGCCGGGAAGGGCGCTGGCTGGTCGGCACCGGAGTGGCGGCGTCCGTCTTCCCCGCCATCACCTGGCCCGCCACCGCGACCGCCCGCGCCGAGCCGGACGGCACTTTCACCGTACGGATCGCCGCGGCCGACATCGGCACCGGGGCCCGTACCGCGCTGACCCAGGTGGCGGCGGACGAACTCGGTGTGGAGATCGACCGCGTCACCCTCGACATCGGCCGCAGCGCCTACGGCCAGGCGCCGTTCGCGGGTGGCTCGATGGGCACGAGTTCCTGGGGATGGGCGGTGGCCAAGGCGTGCCGGGCGCTGGCCAAGCGGCTCGGCGAGTCGGCCGGCGCGGTCCCGCCCGGCGGACTGGAGGAGCTGGCGGACACCGCCGAGGACGTCGCCGCGCGCCGGGACTTCTCGCGCCACGCCTACGGCGCCCAGTTCGCCCGGGTGCGGGTGGACGCCGTCACCGGTCAGGTACGGGTGGACCGGCTGCTGGGAATGTTCGCCGCCGGACGCATCATCAACCCCCGGACGGCGGGTTCGCAGCTGCGCGGCGGTATGTGCATGGGGCTGTCGATGGCGCTGCACGAGGGCCTGGAGGTGGACCCGCGGTTCGGCGACTTCGCCAACCACGACCTCGCCACCTACCACATCGCGGCCAACGCGGACGTGCGCGACGTCCAGGCGTACTGGCTGGAGGAGGACGACGACGAGCTCAACCCGATGGGCAGCAAGGGCGTCGGGGAGCTGGGGATCGTCGGCACGGCGGCGGCCATCGCCAACGCGGTGTACCACGCCACGGGGGTACGGGTCCGAGATCTGCCGATCACGGTGGAGCGGGTGCGCGCGGGGCTGCCCGGCCACTGAGCGACCGCCCGGCCCGGCGGCCACGGTCCCCGGCTCGGCGGCCACGGCTCTCGGCCCGGTGACCACGGCTCCCGGCCCGGTGGCCACGGCTTCCGGGCTGGCGTCAGGGGTCCGGGGCTGGTGTCCTGGTGTCACGGGTCCGGGGCCGGTGTCAGGGGGCTCCCGGGCTGGTGTCGCGGGTCCGGGGCGTTCCGTGGCGGCCCTCGCGTCCCGTGGTGGCTGCCCGGTTCCGTGGCCGCGCCCGGCCCGTCCCGGCTCCCGGGCTGGCGTCGCGGGTCCGGGGCGTTCCGTGGCGGCCCTCGCGTCCCGTGGTGGCCCTCGCGTCCCGTGGCGGCTGCCCGGTCCCGTGGCCGGCTGCCCGGTTCCGTGGCCGCGCCCGGCCCGTCCCGGCCCCCGGGCGGGTGTTCGCGGCCCCGGTCGGGTGTCACGGCCCCCGGGTGTCCCGTGGTGACGGCACGGGGCACCCGGGCCGTCACCACGGGACACCCAGGCCGTGGGGCATCAGCCCTTCCCAGCCAGCAGCCGTCAGCCGTTCCCGGCGGCCCGGTGGGCCAGCTCCTGGCGCACCAGCGGCAGCAGCGCACGGCCGTAGTCGACCGCGTCGTCCAGCGGGTCGTAGCCGCGGATCAGCAGGGTCGTGACGCCGATGTCCACATAGTCCAGCAGCGCCTTCGCGACCGTCTCCGGGGTGCCCACCAGCGCCGTGGAGTTCCCGGCCGCCCCGGTGGCGGCCGCGGTCGCCGTCCACAGTGCCCGGTCGTGGCGCTCACCGCGGGCCGCGGCGGCCAGCAGCCGCTGGGAGCCGACGTTCTGCGGTTCTGGGCCGCCGGTCGTGGGCGAGCCCAGCGTCTCGCGGCCCCATCGGGAGGAGGTGAAGGAGCCCGCCGGGCCCTTGGTCGTGATGGTGTCGAGGATCCGGTGCGCCCGCTCCCACGCCTGCTCCTCGGTCGCGCCGAGGACGGGACGGAAGGACACGCTGATACCGGGCGGTTCGGTCCGCCCCGCGGCCTTGGCGGCCCGGTGTACGGAGGCGATCTGCTCCGCCGTCTCCGCCAGTGGCTCGCCCCACAGCGCGAAGGTGTCCGCGTGCTTGCCGCCCACCGCGTACGCGGCCTGCGAGGAGCCGCCGAAGTACAGCGGGATGCGTGGCCGCTGACGCGGGCGGACCTCGGCGTGGAAGTCCTCGAAGCGGTAGAAGCGGCCTTCGTGTCCGAACGGCTCCTCCTCCGTCCACGCCCGCTTCAGGATCTCCAGATACTCGTCGGTGCGGGCGTAACGGTCGTCCTTGCCCAGGTAGTCGCCGTCGCGCCGCTGCTCGGCGTCGCGCCCGCCGCTGATGATGTGCACGGCCACCCGGCCGCCGGAGAACTGGTCGAGGGTGGCGAAGGTACGGGCGGCCAGGGTGGGGGCCACGAAACCGGGGCGATGGGCCACCAGCAGCCCGAGCCGCTCGGTGTGCGCGGCGACGTACGCGGCCACTTGGGCGCCGTCCGGGGTGGCGGAGCCGTAACCGATCAGCACCCGGTCGAAGCCCGCCTCCTCATGGGCGCGGGCGAACCGCAGCGTGTAATCGGGGTCCACGACGGGGCCGCGGGCCGGATGGATCTCGGACACCTCATGGGTGCCGATCATTCCGATGAACTCGACGGACATCGTCAGCCTTTCTCCGAGGGGCGGGCGGTGACCGGGGCGACGGTCACCCGCCCGGCTTCCTTGCGTGGTTCTCCGGTGGCCGCCGCCGGTTCCGGCGCCCGCCCCGTGGCGGCCGGTTCTGGTGCTCGCCCCGTGGCCGCCGGTTCCGGCGCCTGCCCCGAGGTGGCCGCCGGAGCCGTCCAGGCGACCAGCTCACGCCACTGGTCCACCCGGTGGCAGGCGGCCGAGCGGTGCGGGCCCACCGCGGCCGGAGCGGGCGCGGTGCGGCAGGAGCCGGTGACGAACGGGCAGCGGTGGGCGAAGACACAGCCCTCCCGCGCCGTCCAGCCGGGCGGTTCGGCCGACGGGCGCAGCGCCGCCGCGCCCGGCCCGCCCTCGGCCCGTACGCTCGGCGCGGAGGCGGTGAGCAGCGCGGTGTACGGATGCAGGGGGCGGCCGAACACCTCGTGGACGGGCCCCTGTTCCACGACCCGGCCGCGGTACAGCACCGCCACCCGGTCCGCGATGCCCGCCAGCGAACTGAGGTCGTGCGAGATGACGACGACGGCCATCCGGCGCTCGGCGCGCAGCCGGTCCAGCAGCCGCAGCACCCGGTTGCGGTTGGAGGCGTCCAGGGCGCTCACCGGCTCATCGGCGATCAGCAGCCGGGGCCGGGTGACGATCGCCCGCGCGAGCAGCGCCCGCTGGCGCTGACCGCCGGAGAGGGCGCCCGGCAGCCGGTCGCCGAGACGGGCCGCGTCCAGGCCCACCGTCTCCAGCGCCTCCTCCACCCGCGCCGCGATCCGCGCCCCGTCCAACTCCCCCGCGACGGCGAGCGGCTCGGCCACCGCCCGCCGGACCGTCAGCTCCGGGTCCAGGGCCCGCAGCGGATCCTGGAACGCGTAACTCAGCTGCCCCGAACGGCGGAACGCGCGCCGGGCGCGCCCGCGCGCCCCGGAGATCTCGCGCCCGTCGAAGACCACCCGGCCCGAGCGCGGAGCGACCAGGCCCACGGCGGTACGGGCCAGGGTGGTCTTCCCGGAGCCGGTCTCCCCGATGACCCCGACGATCTCCCCCTCGCCCACGGACAGCTCCACACCGTCCAGCACCGGCCGCGTGTCCCGCCGGCCGAAGGCCACGGTCAGCCCGGAGATCTCCAGCAGCCCGCTCATACCGCCACCTCCCGGGTGCCGCGCGCACCGGCCCGCGACAGATCGATCTCCTCGCTGCGGACACACCGCACCCGCCGCCCGTCGGCCGTCTCGCGCAGCGGCACCGGACCGCTGAGGCACTCGGGCGCGGCGAACGCGCAGCGGTCCGCGAACCGGCACCCCGGCAGCCGCGCCCCCACCTCGGGCGGCGCGCCGGGGATCACCTCCAGCTCCCGCCGTTCCCAGTCGCCGACCGTGGCCACGCGCAACAGCGCCTCGGTGTACGGGTGCAGGGGCTCGGTCAGCACCCGCTCGGCCGGGCCGTCCTCGACCAGCTCCCCGGCGTAGGCCACCAGGACCCGGTCGCACACCTCGGCGATCACCGCCAGGTCGTGGCTGACCAGCAGCAGCGCCAGATCGTGCTCGGCGCGCATCCGGGCCAGTAGCTCCAGCACCTCGGCCTGGACCACCACATCCAGCGCGGTGGTGGCCTCGTCGGCGACCAGCAGGTCCGGTGCGCAGGCCACCGCGATGGCGATCAGCACCCGTTGCAGCATTCCGCCGGACAGCTCGTGCGGATGGCGCCGGGCCACCTCGGCGGGGTCGTGCAACCCGACGGCGGCGAACAGTTCGACGGCGCGTTCACCGGCCCGCGGACGGTCCAGCCCGAGCTTCACCCGCAGCACCTCGGCCAGTTGCCGCCCCACGGTCAGCGACGGGTTGAGGTACGAGGCGGGGTCCTGGAAGACGGCGCCCACCCGGGTGCCCCGCACCCGCTCCCACTCCCGGCGCGAGCGCCCGGTCAGCGTCTCACCGGCCAGTGCGATCTCGCCCTCGGACACCGCACAGCCCGGTGGCAGCAGCCCGAGCACCGACCGGCAGATGAGGGTCTTGCCGCTGCCGGACTCGCCGACCAGGCCGACGGCCTCACCCCGGGCCACGGTGAACGACACATCGCGCACGGCCGTCAGCCGCCCGGAGGAGACGGTGACGCCGAGCCCCTCGACGGACAGCGCCACCGGTCCGGGGGCGGGTCCGCCGGGCGTGGCGGGGTCAGACGACGGGGAGTGCGGCATCGGCCCGCTCCTTGGTGGTGTCGGGGGAGTCGGCAGTGGTGTCCGGGGGCCCGGCAGCGGTGTCCGGGAGACCGGCGGGCAGCAGCTCCCGCGCCCCGGCGTCCCGTACCGCGTCGGCCAGCAGGTGGAGCGCGTCGGCGGTGACGACGATCAGCGCGGCCGGGAACACCGGTGCCCAGATCTGCTGGGTGAGGAAGCCCAGATCGGTGGCGAGCATGCCGCCCCAGGTGGCGGCGGGCGGCTGCACACCGACCCCGAGGAAGGTCAGCGAGGAGACCACCAGCAGACAGGTGGCCAGCGCGTGGGCGGCGGTGACGATGACCGTCGGCAGGACCTTGCTCCAGATGTGGGTACGCAGCACCCGCCCGACCGAGGCGCCGAACAGCTCGGCCGACTCCACGTACTGGGCGTGCCGCAGGCTCAGGCCGGCCGCGCGGGTCATCCGGAAGAACAGCGGGGCGTAGAGCACCCCGAGCGCCAGCATGGCCTGGTGCATCCCGTTGCCCAGCGCGCCCACCACCGCGATGGCGAACACGGTGAACGGCAGCGTCATCAGCGCGTCGACGACCCGCTGTGCGATCCACTCGCCCACCCGCCCCATCCACAGCGAGACCAGACCGGTCGGCACCCCCACCGCCATCGCGGCGGCCACCGCCTCCACCGCGCCCGCCACCGAGCGGCCACTGCCCTCCAGCAGCCGGCTGAGCACATCGCGGCCCAGGTAGTCGGTGCCCAGGAGATGGCCGGCACCCGGGCCCTGGAGCATGTCCCGGGGGTGCTGGGCCAGCGGGTCATGGGGGGCGAGCCAGCCGCCGAACGCCGCCAGCAGCGCGATGGCCAGCAGCACCGGCAGCGCCACCTTGGCGGAGGCGGATCGCCACGCCCGTCGCAACGTCCGCATCAGCGGGTCACCTCCCGGCGCCGGGCGGCCGGGTTCAGCGCGAGCAGCGCCGTGTTCACGGCCACGTTGACGACCAGGACCACCGCGATGGTCACCAGCAGCGTCCCCTGGATCACCGGGATGTCGTGCTGCTCCGCCGACTGCAGGGTGAGCTGGGCCAGACCGGGCAGCGCGAAGATCTGCTGGGTGACCACCGCACCGCCCAGCAGCATCGGCACGCTCATCCCGAGCGCCGTGAGCGCCGGTCCGGCGGCGTTGCGCAGGGCATGGCCGAACACCACCCGCCGGGCGGGCAGCCCGCGCATCACCGCGCCCGTCACGTAGTTCTCCCGCAAGGTGCCCACCAGTGAGGTGCGCAGCTGACGGGCGATGGCGGCCGCGGCCTCCAGGCTCAGCGCGAACGCGGGCATCAGGGTGTACCGCAGCCACTGCCCGGGGTCCATGTCCAGCGGTACGTAGCCACCGGAGGGCAGCCACCCCAGCTTCAGCGAGAACACCGTGACCAGCGCGATGGCCACGACGAAACCGGGCAGTGTGCCGAGCAGCGCGCACAGCGCGGTGACGGCGCGGTCCAGCCGGCCGCCGGCCCTGAGCGCGGCGGCGACACCGGCCGCCCCGCCCAGCACCACCGCCATCAGCAGCGCGAGCCCGGCGATGGACAGGTCCACCGGAATCGCCTGCCGGATGCTCGTCGCCACCGGGACGGTGGTGAACCAGGAGCGGCCCAGGTCCCCGGTGAAGGCGTGCCCGAGCCATGACACGTACTGCTCCCACAGGGGCCGGTCGAGGCCGAACTGGTGGTTCATCCGGGCGATGTCGGCGGGGGCCGCCGTCTCGCCGAGCACCGCCGCGGCCGGATTGGCGCCGGAGAGCGCGCCGAGACCGAAGGTGAGCGCGGAGGAGAGCAGGAAG
>NZ_BBOX01000040.1 GCF_001553455.1 Streptomyces hygroscopicus subsp. hygroscopicus | reverse complement strand
GCGCGGAGGAGAGCAGGAAGACCGTGCCCGCCGTGGCCAGGACGCGGCCGAGCGAGCGGGGAACCCGGGCCGCCCGTACCGGCGTGCGGCGCGGCCGCGCGATATGCGGGGCGAGCGCGGTCATCCGGCCGTCACCCCCTCGAACCGCTGCACCACCGGGAGCGAGGGGATGGGGGAGACGGAGGAGGCGCGGGCGAGGGCGCGCGGCACCGTGTAGAGGAACACGTTCGGCATCGTGCGCACCGCCAGCGAGGTGGCCGCCCGCAGCACCTCCGGGTAGCGCGGCGACTCCAGCGGGGTGCGGCGCACCGCCCGTACGGCCGCGTCCAGTTCGGGCGTCGTCCGGCGGGAGGGGTTCATCAGCCCCTCCGCGCCGAAGAGCACCTGCATGGCCTGCACCGGTGACTCCCGCCCGGCGAACTGGTCGATGTACAGGGCCCGGGAGTGCTGGACGTACACCACCTGGGACGTCCGCGCCTCCGGGATGACCTCGATCCGGGCCCGGAACCCGACCCGGTTCAGCTGCGCCTGCAGCTGCTCGGGCACGCCCTGTGGCTGGGCGGTGGTGATGGTCACCTCGACGCCGTCGTGGTACCCGGCCTTCTTCAGCAGTGCGCGCGCCCGTTCCGGGTCGTGCCCGTACACCGCGCCGAGCCCCGGGTCGAACCCCGTATAGCCGGGCGGGAAGGGCTGGTGGTCCACCTCGCCATGGCCGAACTGCTCGCTGTCCAGCAGGGCCTGGCGGTCCACCGCGTATTTCAGGGCCGCCAGCACGGCGGGGTCGTCGAAGGGCTTCATGGTGGTGTTCACATCCAGGACACGCACCACCATCGAGGGGATGAGCTGTACCGGGAAACCGGCCTCACGCGCCGCCTTGACCTGGCTGAACGGGATCTGGGCCACATTGAGCCGGCCGGACTGGAGCGCGGCGAGGGCCGTGGTCTCGTCGGGCTTGGGATACGCCTCGAAACGCTCGACGGCGATGTGCTCGGCGTTCCAGTAGCCGGGGTCGCGGCGCAGACTCGCCATGGAGTTCTGGGTGTAGGACACCAGCCGGAACGGGCCGTGGCCGACCGGCCGGGTGGCCAGCCGCTCCTCCTCGCCGAACGCGGCGGGGCTGACCACCATGCCGGTCTTCCCGGCCAGCAGGGCGGGCAACTGGTAGTCGGCCTCGGTGAGTTCCAGGACCACGGTGTGCGGATCGGGAGCCCGTACCTCCGCGATGCTGGTCAGCTGGGAGGCGATCAGGGACTTGGGGTGGTTCTTGCCGCGCTCCAGGCTCTTCTTGACCGCCTCGGCGTTCACCGGGGTGCCGTCGGAGAACCGCAGGCCGCGGCGGAGGGCGAAGGTGAGGCGCCGGCCGTCGTGGGAGTAGCGCCAGGAGGAGGCGAGCGCGGGTTTGGCGCCGCCCTTGGCGTCGAGTTGGGTCAGCCCGGAGTAGACGAGGGACAGCAGGTGGACGTCCCAGCCCTTGGAGGAGAACACCGGGTCCCAGGTGGAGGGCAGGTCCCAGCCCCAGCGGAGGGTGTCGTCCCCGCCACCGGCCCCGGTCGTCGCCACCCCGCCGCAGGCGGACAGCAGCAGCGAGCCGCCCGCCCCCAGGGCGAGGCCCAGCACGGAGCGCCGGCCCGGGGCGGGGCCCGGTGGCGGATCGGGCGGACGGCGGACGGGAAGCGGCGCGGCGGCGGAAGTCATGGCTGGACGTCGCCTTTCGTGGTGTCAACTGAGCCCGGGACGGCCCTATGAGCCCGGGACGGCCGTGGCCGGGCACCCCGGCGCACAGCTCCGCTCGGCGGAGGTGGACAGGTGGCGGCCCGGACGGCCGGCGGCGGTGCGGCCCGGGAGGGAGAACGAGAGGAACGAGCGGACGGAGGCGCTCGGGACGCGGGGAATCGCGGGGGATCGCGGGGTGGAAGCCGGCGATCAGCGACAGATGGCGCTGGCGGTGCGCCGGAAGTCCACGTATCGGCACACCACACCGGGGTGCGTCGTCATCATGTGCCCATGGTGGGGGCGAGGACAGCGGGAAGTCAATGGACACCTTTCGGTGTCTCATTGGCCAAGACGGCTACGACCTGGGGGTTTTCAGCTCCGGGGCGGTGAGTGCCGGATGGGTGGCGGCCTCGTCGGGGTGCAGCCACAGCGGACCGCCCGCCGTCTCCACCCGTACGGCCCAGGGCGGGGGAGCGGCGCCGCCGGTGAGCATCGACAGGTCCGGACCGGTCAGGCTGCGGTGCTCCGCCAGCGCCTCCCCGGCGCCGGTCAGGGGCGCTTCCCAGCGGTGGCCGGGAGCCACCGTGCGCAGCGCCGCCGTGTACTCGGCCATGCTCCGCCACCCCGGCGCGGCCACGCGCCCGCCGGGGCCGGAGAACACCAGTGTGGGCAGGGCGTAGCGCACCCCGTCGTGGGTTTCCTTCACGCCCGTGCCGTGCGGCCCCGGGCCGTGGAAGGCGCGGGCCTCCGGGACGGGCGCCCGGGCCTCGGTGTGGTCCCGCCGGACGGCCGCCGCCACCACCGGCTCGGCCATCTCCGCGCCCAGCCGCCCCACGTCGACACCGTCCAGGCCGGCCAGGGCGCTCAGCACCCGCTCCGCCGTATCGGCCGGAGTGCCCAGCACGAACGTGGTCTCGCGCAGCCGCCGCAGCACCCGCTCCGCGGCCGTCGCGCCCTGCCGCTCAGCCGCCTTCGCGGCGAGCGAGGCGGGCCGGCTGGTGGCCGCCACCCACCGCAGCCGGTGTGCGTAGGGCGCCCGCGTATGGCGGGCGATATCGGCGACGTAGCGGCTGTACCACGCGGTCTCGGCCGCCGGGTCCGGTGGTGGATCGTCGTCTTCGTCGAAGAGGATGCCGAACACCCGGCGCCAGCGGACCCGCCCCGCGGTGAGCGTGCGCAGCCGGCGGAACGCGGGCTCCGACCCCCAGGCCCAGGGGCAGGCCGGATCGGTGTACTCCACGATCTCGACCGCGCCGTCGCCCGCGCCGGTGACCCGGGGGCGGCCGGGGCCCACGGGAGTCATACCGCCAGCCGTTCGCCGACCAGATCGCTCAGGGCGGTGGTGGTCAGCACCCGGCGCACATGGTCCTCCACACCGCGCCACACCCCGGGCAGTCCGGCCGCCGGGCCGTGGTACCCGAGGCCGTCCAGCCGCTCGCCGCGCAGCGTCAGGAACGCCCCGTCCACGGCGAGCACGATGTCCGCCAGCGTCGTCTCGGCGGGGTCGCGGGCGAGCCAGTAGCCGCCCTCGCAGCCGCGCTGGCTGCGGACCAGACCGGCCTGGCGCAGATCGCGGAAGACGGCCTTGAGGAACCGGAAGGGAATGCCCTGGGAGGTCGCTATCGCCTCGCAGGTGAGCGGTCTGCTCGCGTCCGCGGCCAGCTCCGCCAGCGCCCGGACCGCGTAGTCCGCCTTCGCCGAGATCTGCATACCGTCATTATGCAGCGTGTTTTCGCCGTATCGTGCCTGGTGAGAAAAAGGACACCTGTTGACATCCATTGCCGGGGCTTTCTACGGTCGAGGCCATGACGACGCCCGGCGACCACTCCGCGCAGCAGCACGACGCGTTCCATCCGCATCTGAAGGCCACCGCTCCCGGTGGTCCGTTGCGCGACCGGCTGCACCACATCCGTACCGAGGACGTCGACCCCGGCACCGCCCAGACCGAGGGCATGCGGCGGTTCGCCGCGATCAGCGGTCAGTCGGTGGGGTCCGAGCGGCTCTGGATGGGCCAGACCCATGTGGCACCGGACACCGCCTCGGCCAACCACCACCACGGCGAGTCCGAGACGGCCATCTTCGTGGTGCGGGGCCACCCCGAGTTCGTCTTCGCCGAGGAGCGGGACGGACGTGTGGAGGAGGTCAGGCTGCGCACCCGGCCCGGGGACTACATCTTCGTCCCGCCGTATGTGCCGCACCGGGAGGAGAACCCGGACCCCGACGACGAGGCGGTGGTGGTCATCGCCCGCAGTACCCAGGAGGCCGTCGTGGTCAACCTGCCGGAGCTGTACGTGCTGGACCAGGGGGACTGACCGGCCGCGCGGACATCCGGCTCGCCGAACCGGCGCCGGCCGTGCATTCAGCCGGTGCTCGCGGGTAATCGCCAGTGCTGTGCCCCCGCACCGAGGAAAGGAGCGGCACCGTGAGCGACGACCGGCGACCGGAGGACGACGAGAAGCGCGGCGGGATCCCCAGGGACCTCCCCGACCAGCAGGCGCAGGACGGACCCGACCACCTGGACGTGGCGGGCGCCGGCCAGGAGCCGGACGAGGCGGACGACGTCCCCGAGACGGACGAGTCCGGTACGGGGCGGCGGGGGAAGCCGCAGACCGGAAGCGTGCACCCCGAGCAGCCCGTCCCCGACGAGCCCTCGGGGTGAGCGCCCCGCGGCGGAACGGGAGCCGCGGTCAGCCGCCCGCGGGGCGGGCGCGGACGTGGATGCGCTCGCCCTGCGCCCCGAACAGGGAGAGGAACTCCACCGGCTGGTCCCCCGCGTTGGCGAAGGCATGCGGGGTGCGGGTGTCGAATTCGGCCGCCTCACCGGCCGTGAGCACCAGATCGTGCTCGCCCAGCGCCAGCCGCAGCCGCCCGGAGAGCACATAGAGCCACTCATAGCCCTCGTGCACCCGCCGCTCGAGCGGTTCGTCACCGGCGCCCGGCGCCCGGGCGGGCAGGATCTGCTTGTAGGCGTGCAGCCCGCCCAGATAACGGGTCAGCGGCACGAACGTGTTGCCGTACCGGGTGAACGGCCGCGGATGGATACGGGGATCCCCGGTGGCCGGCGCCCCCACCAGCTCGTCCAGCTGCACCCCGTACGCCTTGGCCAGCGGCAGCAGCAGCTCCAGGGTCGGTTTGCGCTGCCCCGCCTCCAGCCGTGACAAGGTGCTCAGCGAGATCCCGGTCGTCTCGCTGAGCTGGGCCAGGGTGGTGCCACGGGTGCGCCGCAGCTCCCGCAGCCGGGGACCCACGGCGGTCAGCACCTCGGTGAGGTCTTCGTCAGCCATGTCTTCATTTGCCACCTCGGCAAAGCCGTTTGTCAAGTGGCGGCGGCCGGGAGCACCCCGGGCCGGGGCCGGGGGAGCGTGCGGGGGCGGGGCGATCCGGCGCGCCGGCGGGTCCCGGCGGATCGCCGGCCGCCGGGGCCCCGCCCCGTTCTCAGGAACCGGTGCGCCGGAACGCCCAGTCCATGCGCGGCTCCAGCAGCACGCGCAGGGCCCGTCGCACCGGAGGTGCGCACAGCACGGTGATCATGAGCACCGCGGCCGCGGTGACGGCGAGCTCCCCGAGCGGGGTGTGCAGCCACGGATGGTCGTACCAGTCCCAGAACCGGGACGACTTGATGATGAAGCCGTGCAGCAGATACCCGTACAGCGTCCCCGCGCCGAGCGTGGTGAACCAGGTGCGGCGCCCCGGCACCCAGGCCAGGAAGCAGGCCGTCAGCACCAGCGCGAGGGCGAACAGGGCGGGCGTGGTGAGCAGACCGGCCCAGGGCGGTACGCCGTCCAGCTTCGCCACGCTCGTGCGGTGGTAGAACCACTCCGCGTCCAGCCAGGGCGCCACCGCGTACGCCGCGCACAGGGCGAAGATCCCGACCGGAAGGGAGGCCAGCCGGGCCCGGCGGGTCCGCAGCCGGGCGAAGTGGTCCGGCCGCAGGGTCAGTCCCAGCACGAAGAACGGCAGGAACGCCAGCACCCGCTGCAGGCCCAGATCCCCGCCGGTGTCCGGCGAGACCGAGGCCAGCGCGGCCACCGCCAGCGCCAGCGGCACCGGATGGCGCAGCGCGAGCCACAGCGGGGTGGTGAGCCGCCAGATGAACAGCGCGGCCAGGAACCACATCACATACCAGGGGTCGAGCAGGCTGATCGGATAGACCGGATCGTCCTGCGCCCAGCGGTAGAAGAGGGTGTACGCCACCTCGAACACCACATACGGCACCACGACCCCGGTGAGCAGCCGTTTCACCCGTTTCGGCGCCATGTCGAAACTTCGCGAGAAGTAGCCCGATATGAGGGCGAACGCGGGCATGTGGAACGCGTACACCAGCAGATAGACCGCGGTGGCGGCCCGGCTGCCGTAGGTGAGCGGCTCCCACGCGTGGCCACAGGCCACCAGCACGATGGTGAGGTACTTCGCGTTGTCGAAGTACGGGTCGCGCGTGCGGCCTCCCGATCCGCCGCCGTCCCGCGGTCGCGGGACGGCCGGGGGCGTGGTCACACGGGCGGGGGTCTCCTGCTGCACAGATTCTCCCGGACACCTTCGAACGAGCCGACAGTCGAATCCTGGTCGTCTGCCCGGCTCGGCCGGTCCCATGCGGCCCAGCACTCGGCTTCCGGTACGTGCCGCCCGGCGGTGGCGTTCACCGGCGGGCGGCACGTACCGGGATCACCTGGGGTGACCTCGGCTTCCCGCTCAGGACGCGGGAAGCCGGTCCAGCGAGGTCAGCTCCGCGTGTGCCGAGGCGAACAGCAGGGCGACGGCCAGGGCGCCGGGGTCCGGAACCCCCCGGGAGTGGTCGCCGGTGTAGCTGGCCCGCCCGCGGCGGGCACGCAGACCGGTCGTGGAACGGGCGCCCCGGTGGGCGGCGACCGCGGCCACGTGGAGCGCGTGGGCGGGGTCGGCGGTGGGTTCGCAGGAGGCGAGTGCCCGCGCGGCGGGGACGAGGGCGTCCACCATCGTCTTGTCGCCCACCTCGGCCTCGCCGACCCGCTGGATCGCGGCCGCCCCCGCGGCGGTGCCGAGGGCCAGCGCGGCGGTTCCGGGCGGGTCGGCGGCCATGCCCAGCGCGTCGGCGAGCTCCTGGAACAGCAGCCCGAACAGGGGGCCGCTGGTGCCGCCGACATCGTCGAGGAAGACCCGTGCGGCGGCGTCGAGCGGCACATCCGGGCCCCTCCGGCCGTTCCCGCCGCTCCCCGCGCCGGCCACCAGGGTCTCCAGCGCCCGGCGGACCCCGTCCATCCCGGTGACCAGATTGGCGCCGAAGTCCCCGTCACCCGCCTTCTGGTCGAGTGCGGTCAGCTCGGGTTCGACGGAGCGTACGGTGGCGGCGAACCGCGTCAGCCAGTCCATGACGGCGGTGTGGGTGAGGCCCTTCGGGGCGGGTCGGTCGGACATGGGCGGGGCAACTCCTCGGGACGGTGGCGGGGGTGCGGGGGCCAGGCGGGGGTGCGGGCCGGGTCACAGGGGCCGAGGCGGGTGGTGCGGGCGGGGGGCGGGTCCCCACCGAGCCGGCCAGGCGTCCGTCCGCCGTCGGTGGGCGAACCAGGGGTCGAGCGGAGAAAGC
>NZ_BBOX01000039.1 GCF_001553455.1 Streptomyces hygroscopicus subsp. hygroscopicus | reverse complement strand
TCCCACAGCCGCAGCGTCTCCGCGTCGGTGGCGAACAGGGTCAGCGAGAAGCCCCGCATGTCCAGGGCGCTGACGAAGGTGCCGGTCAGGGACCTGTCGAGGCCCACACCCCGGTCGTCGAGCGCCTTGGCGACGGCGTGGCGGATGCCGTACAGCTCCAGCGACGTGATCGAGCCCAGCCCGTTGACCAGGGCGAGCACCCGTGTCCCGGCGGTGTCGGGCAGCGCGGCCAGCAGCTGGTCCGTCATGGTCTCGACCAGCTTGCCGAGCGGTGCGTGCGGGGTGGTCCCCTCGGCCCGCTCGCCGTGGATCCCGACCCCGAACTCCAGGACGTTGTCGGGCAGCGCGAAGGCCGGGGCCCCGGAGGCGGGCGTGGTGTGCGCGGCCGAGGCGACGGCCAGGCTGCGGGCCCGCCGGGTCACCTCGGTGCCGAGGGCGGTGAGTTCGTCCAGCCCGCGTCCCTCGTCGGCGGCGGCGCCGAGGATCTTCTCGACGATCAGGGTGGCGCCGGTGCCGCGCCGGCCGACCGCGATGTCGTCGGAGTCGCTGGCGAGGTCGTCGTCGATGAGGACGCGGGCGCAGTGGATGCCCTCGTGCGCGAGGCGTTCGGCGGCGATGCCGAAGTTGATGCGGTCCCCGGTGTAGTTCTTGACGATGTGCAACACGCCGTCGGGTCCGGCGACGGCGCGACTGGCCTCGAAGATCTGCCGGTTGTGCGGCGAGGCGAAGATCCGGCCGGGGCACGCGGCGTCCAGCATGCCGGTGCCGAGGAAACCGGAGTGCAGGGGCTCATGGCCGGAGCCGCCCCCGGAGACCAGTCCGACGCGGCGGGTGGGCGCGGTGTGGCGGGTGCGGAAATAACCGTGGTCGGGATGGTAGGCGACGAGGTCGGCATGGGCGGCGGCGAAGCCCGCGAGCGCGTCGGGAACGAGAGACTCGGGCGAGTCGCGGAAGTATTGGGGCATGATCTCGGCTCCCTGGGCGAGTGGGGCGGACGGGTGGGGACTCGGCGGTCGAGCGCCGTCTCGGCGGTATGAGGGCTCAGGGACAGATCGTCGCCGCGACCCGGCGGCAGGGTGCTCAGGCTGGACAGCAGCCCGACCCCAACGGACTACAGGCATACGCCGGTCGTGTGCCCACGGGGAGGGTGTCGTGTGCCCACGAGGAGGGTCGGGGGCGGGGGCGGACGGCGGCACACCGTCCGCCGGCCCCCGCCGCCGGTCCGCCCGCGACCGGCCCCCGATCCGCGCCTGGTCCGCCATGTGGTCCGCCCCCCGCCCCGGCCGGTCCCTGGACCATCCCTGGTCCATCCCTGGTCCGCCGCCGGCCGGTACGGCGACCGGCCAGAACAACGCGGAACGCGGGGCGATGGGCGGCCAGGCCGGGGCCCCGAGGCCATGCGCCAGGAGGGGACCGTCAGCGGAGTCCGGGTGGGACTGGTCGCGCTGACGTGACCGCCACGGAGCCGATGGCCGACGGGCGGGACCGCCACCGTCGCGCCGCGGGGCGTTCGGATCGGCCCGGCTCTGATCCGGCCCCGCCCCGGCCTGCCCCGATCCAGCCCGGCTCTGATCCGGCCCGGCCCTCAAGCCGGGCCGGGGCGCGGCCACCGGCCAGGCGTCGCGGGCAGGTGGCCGCGATGGCGCCGCGGGCAGGTGGCCGCGAAGGCGCCGCGGGCCTTGCGGAAGGGCGGACTCCACGGATGCGTGCGCGAGGGATTTACAACGTTGGAAATTCTGCCTACCGTTGCGCCCGCACGGCCCGGGCCCACTCTTTCCCCCTTCGTCACTCCTCCCGAGGGAGCGTGCATGACCACGCCGTACCGAAGACACCTCATGCCTGTCCTGCTGACCCTGCTGGCCGTCCTGGGCTCGCTCCTGGCCATCCAGGCGCCACCGGCCGCGGCGGCCTCCGGCACCCTGCTGAGGGACGGCACCGGCCTTTACCCACGCGCCGTGAGGCTCCAGCACAACGGCGCCGCCAACGGCCGTGTCCTCGCCTCGGTCGTCACCTTCCGGGGCTCGGACGGCATCGGCGCCATCTACGAGAGCACCGACGACGGCGCCACCTTCCGGCAGGTGGGCGAGGTGGCCGACCCCGAGGCGTCCGGCGGACAGGGCGAATGCTGCGCCACGCTGTACGAACTGCCGCAGGCCGTCGGCTCCCTGCCCGCCGGGACCCTGCTGTGGTCCGCGTCCATCGGCCAGGACGAGCCGAACCGCCGGATGGCCATCCGGGTCTTCCGCAGCAACGACCAGGGGCGCACCTGGTCCTATCTGTCCACCGTGGCCACCGCCGCCAGCACCAAGGGGCTGTGGGAGCCGGAGTTCTCCATCGACTCCAGCGGCCGTCTGGTGGTCCACTACTCGGACGAGACCGACCCCGCCCACAGCCAGAAACTGGTCGCCGCCCGCAGTGCGAACGGGACCACCTGGGTGGGCCACCACGACACCGTCGCCAGCAACCTCGCCTCCGACCGGCCCGGTATGCCCATCGTGCGCAAGCTGCCCAGCGGCCAGTACTTCATGGCCTACGAGATCTGCGCCGCCCAGGGGCAGTACTCGTGTGTGGTCCACTACCGGACCTCATGGGACGGCTGGAACTGGGGCAACCCCGCGCACCTCGGCTACCGTCCGGAAACCGCCGACGGCAAGTACTTCACCCATACGCCGAACCTCGCCTGGGCCCCCGAGGCCGGCAACCCCCAGGGCAAGCTCTTCCTCATCGGGCAGGTCCTGAACAACGCCGACGGCAGCACCGCCGCCGGCAGCGGTGCCACCGTGTGGACGAACAGCAAGGGCGGCACCGGGGCCTGGCGTTCGATTTCCGCACCGGTGCGGGTGGACTCCAAGGTCGTCGACTGGTGCCCCAACTACAGCTCGGCGCTACTCCCGTCGGCGGACGGTACCCGCCTGCTGGAGATCGCCACGGACTACGTGGGCACCGTGTGCAAGCCTTACTTCGCCACCGGGTCCAGCTGACCCCGGTGAACACCCGCTGACCGGCGGTGTGCACCCGGGCACCCCAGCCCGGGGCACGCGGGAGTGGCCACTCCAGCCCGGGTGCACTGGAGTGGCCGCCCCAGTCCGGGCACGCGGGAGTGGCCACCCCATCCCGGCCGCACCGGAGTGGGCACTCCACCCCGGTCAGCCCGCCCCGGTCACCCGGAGCACCCGTCCGGCCGTTCGAGGCCGGTGTCCAGCATGGTGCGGACGACCGTCTCCACCAGGGCACCGGCCTCGGCGCGGGTCCGCGTGCCGAGGCGTTCGTCGAGCAGCAGGGTGCTCAGTCCGTGCACGAGCGACCAGAGCCCGATGCGCAGCGCCTCGCACCGCTCCGGCCGCGCGACGGCCGCGATGCGCTCCGCTACGAAGGCGATCGCGGCGTCGGAGGCGGCGACGGCGTCCGGGTGGGTGCTGCAGGGCTGCCCGAACATGAGGCGGTACAACCCGGGGTGGTCGAGCGCGTAGTCGACCGCCGCGCACGCCATGGTGATGAGTTCCGTGCCGGGGTTGCGGGCCTGCCTGCGACTTCTCTCCTGGGGTACGCACCCGCCACCGTGGCCGGGGCGGTGGTGCTCGCCACGCACGCGGCCCTCCCCCGTTCCTCCCGCCCCGGCTGGTCCGCGCGGGACCGCATAACGCCTCGGGTCGGCGTTCCCCAGGACCGGCCGAACGCCGAACGGCCGCCCTGCCGCACCAGCAGCCTCGCGACCCTCGCGCCCCTCGCGACCTCGCGCCCCTCCTCCGCGTGGGCGTCCACCGTTGGCCCGGGCAGGTGACGGATGGTGGCCGGAGCATGACCCGAACGCCGTACGGCGGTGTGCCGGGGAGCGGACCCGGCCCCCTCGTCGCCGCATGCCCGCCGCATACCGCACGGCCGGCGTACCGTACCCCGAGCCACCCGGCTGACCTGCCCGGACGGCCCCGCCGGGGGTCGGGCGGCGAGGTGGCGCGCGGGTGCGGAGGCGTGCGGCCGGGGCCACTTGCCGAGGGGATGGGCCCCCGCCGTCCGGCCGACGGCACGGGCCGTGCGGGTGCTCGACCTGCCCCGCCTCGGATGACAGCGTGGGCCGACATGGAGCACAGCCCAGGACCGCAAAACGTGCGCGCGAGGCTGCTGCTGGCCAGCGCCACCATGCTCTTCGTCGAGCTGGCGCTGATCCGGTGGACCGGCGCCAATATCGTCCATCTGAGCTATTTCTCGAACTTCATCCTCTTGGGCTCGTTCCTCGGGATCGGCCTGGGATTCCTGCTGCCCGCCGACCGTGGGCAGTGGCTCACCCGCTGGGCGCCCGTCCCGCTGGCCGTACTCGTCGTCCTGGTGCGGGAATTCCCCGTGCAGGTGCGGCAGACCAGCGGCGAGGTCATCTACTTCACGGCGGTGAAGACCACCGGTCTGCCGCAGTGGGTGACCCTGCCGGTGCTCTTCGGTCTGACCGCGCTGATCATGACGGCGATCGGGAAGATGACGGCCGATCAGTTCCGTCGGCTGCCCTCGCTGGAGGCGTACCGCTACGACCTGCTCGGCTCGCTCACCGGATCGGTGTCCTTCGCGGTGCTGTCCTGGCTGCGCGCACCGTCGGTGGTGTGGGGTGTGCTCGCCGCGGTGGCGCTGCTCACCCTCGGCGGCCGCCGCAACACCGTCCGGTTCACGGTGCCACTGCTGCTGATGGTGACCGTCCTGGCGCTGGAGACGGCGGCCAGCGGTATCTCCTGGTCCCCGTACTACAAGATCGAGGTCACCAGGCCGACCACCGGCAGCCGGGACTACAAGATCTCCGCCAATGGTGTGCCGCACCAGTCGATCGCCCCGCTGAAGGTGCTCAGACGCCCCGACTCGCCCTACGAACAGCCCTACCGGGAGACCCCGCGCAATGCGCACCGGCGGGTGCTGGTCATCGGGGCGGGCAACGGCAACGACGTGGCCATGGCGCTGGCCCACGGCGCCCAGCGGGTGGACGCCGTGGAGATCGACCCCCGGCTGCAGGAGATCGGCGCGTCACTGCACCCGGCGCGGCCCTACGACAACCCCCGGGTGCACGTGCACATCAACGACGGCCGGGCCTTCCTCGAACGGACCGACGCCCGCTACGACCTGATCGTCCTCGCCCTGCCGGACTCCCTGACGCTGGTCTCCGGCGCCAGCAACCTGCGCCTGGAGAGCTACCTGTTCACCCGGCAGGCGTTCGAGGCGGCACACCGCCACCTCGCCCCCGGCGGCGCGTTCGCCATGTACAACTACTACCGGCAGAACTGGCTCATCGACCGGTTCGGCTCCACGGTCACCTCCGTCTTCGGGCACGCTCCCTGCATCACGCACTACGGGGGCAAGAAGGCCGCCATCCTGGTGGCCGGAATCGCCTCCAGCGACCAGTCCTGCGCCACGTCCACCTGGCACCCCTCCGGCCCGGTGCCCGCCGCGGCCGGTGACGACCATCCGTTCCCGTATCTGCTGCACCGCACCATCCCCACCCTCTACATCGGGGTGCTGGGCGCGATCCTGCTGGTGACGCTGGTGTCGGTACGGCTGACCGGGGTCCGGCTGAGGCGCACCGCCCGCTACACGGACGTCTTCCTGCTCGGCGTGGCGTTCATGCTGCTGGAGACCAAGAACGTGATCGGGTTCGCGCTCTACTTCGGCACCACCTGGCTGGTCAACGCCATGGTCTTCGCGGGTGTGCTGCTCGCCGTGCTGTGCGCGGTGGAGGTCCGGCGGCGGATGCGCCGGGTCAACCAGCTCGTGCTGCAACTGATGCTGTTCGCCAGCCTCGCGATCGCCTGGCTGATTCCGTCCGATCTGGTGCTGGGGCTGCCCTTCGCTCCCCGGCTGGCCGCCGCGATCGCGCTGGCCTTCGCCCCCATCTTCTGCGCCAACCTCATCTTCTCCGACCGGCTGGCGGCGGCCGCCGATCCCACCGCGGCCTTCGGGGCCAATCTGCTGGGCTCCCTGGTCGGCGGCACCCTGGAGTACCTGGCCCTGGTGACCGGCTACCAGGCGCTGCTGCTGGTCGTGGCGGTGCTGTACGCGGGTGCCTGTGTCGCCATGCGCTTCACCCGGCGCGGTCCCGGTGATGTCGTCCGTCACGAGCCACTCACCGTGCAGACGGCGCCGCGCCCCTGAGCGCGCGTCGCGCCCGGCGGTGCCCGGCCGCCCCCGGCCCTCCGGCCGGGGGCGGCCGTATGGGTGGCGCCGTCGCCCCGGTCACTCGAACATGACGTAATCCGGCCGCGGCCGCAGGGCCAGCACCTCTTCGGGGGTCATCAGCCGGCTTCCCTCGGTGTCCTCCTCGTAGAAGAGCTTGAAGCCGGTGCGCAGGCCCTCGGGCTGGTCCTTGACCAGCTGCCGCCAGGTGTCCCGTTTCATCCCCGGTGATCCGATGCCGTCCGCGCTCTTGATGAGAACCACCCCCGGCTGCGGACGCAGCGCGGACTGGTCGCGGACGACGGAGACCGCCACCTGGTGGAAGACCAGTGGTTTCTGCGGCAGATCGTGCTCGGCGACGATCCCGGAGAGATAGCGGGCCACATCGGTGAGCTCCTTGCCGCTGGTGTGGCCGTAGGAGTCGCCCGGCACCTGGTCCGGACCCATCTCCCACTCCGGGTCCAGCGCTATCCCGACGTCGGGGTGGACCAGCCATTCGCGCAGCGCCTTGACCTCGCCCAGAACCGGTGCCCGGCCCGGCTGGATGTTCAGCAGCAGCAGGGCACGGTGGCGTTTGGCCGCGTCGTGGAAGCGGCGGATCGTGTCGGGGGAGGTGCGCGAGCGGTAGGTGCCGTCGGGGCCCGCGGTGCCGTTGGCCACGGTCGCCAGGAGTTCGAGCACCGGCTGCGGTGTGCGGTCCGCGGCGTAGGCGCGGGCGGTCTTCTCGATCTCCCGCACCCGGTCGTCGAGGTCCCCCGTGCCGAGCCGGCCGAGCGCGGCGGCGCCGGGCAGGCCGCAGTAGCCCACCAGACGGTAGCGGGACAGCTCCCGGCCGCCGCGGGGCAGCTCCGGACGTGGTTTCGGGGTGGGGGAGGGAGAACGTTCAGACGGGGTGGCGGACGGGGAGCGCTGCGCTCCCCTGGAGCCCTGCGGGCCCGCGCCGGAGGCGGAGTCGGCGGTCTTCTCGCCGCAGCCGGCGAGCAGGCCGGCCCCTGCCGCCGCGGCCACCGCGAGCATGCCGCGCCGGGTCGGCGGCGGTGGTGTTCCCGGTCCCGTGCCGCCGCCGTGCGGTACCGCGTCCTGCCGGGCCGATGCCTCCTGATGTGCCGGGTTTCCGGATGTGCTGTGAGCCACGTTCCCTCCGTCCGCGGTGGCCGGCCGGGCGGACCGGCCACCGGTCAGTGCTGCGGGCCGATGGGTTTTCCGTGCCAGGCAGCCTCTCCGGTCTGGCGGAGGCGAAACGGAATAGTGTCCACCGGGTGCCGAACAGGTGTCGCTTTCAGCCCCGGTCCGCCTCGCCCGGCAGCGGCGGGCGGGCCGGGGCCGCGGTGGCGGCGGCGTCCAGCGGCACCACCAGCCGCCGGTCGGGGGCAGGCGGTAGGCGGTCAACGACCGCTACAGCACCGCGCGTTCGGCCACGGCCGGACATCCGCCGGGGCGGCGCCCCCGACATCCGCGGGGAACGGCTCGGAATCTCCCCGGGACCGGTGGGCGCACCGCCGGTGACCGCGCCCCGGGATCGGTGTACAGCCGGTGGAGAGCCGGCCGTTACGCCCTGTTCGAACGAACGATTCGCGTCATCCGACGACGCGCGGGGCGGTGCGGAACGAAGAGGACACCGCTCAGGAAAGGCTCAGCCGGCCGGGCTCAGCCGCCGGACCGGCTCCCCTGCCAGATAGGCGCGGATGTCCTCGACCGCATCCCGGTAGAAACGCTCGTAGTTGCCCCGGGTCACATAGCCCAGATGCGGAGTGGCCAGCAGATTCGGCAGCGTACGGAACGGATCGCCGGGCGGCAGCGGCTCCCGTTCGAACACATCGACGCCCGCGCCCGCGATCCAGCCCTCCCGCAGCGCCTCCGCGAGCGCCGCCTGGTCCACGATCGCCGCGCGGGAGGTGTTCACCAGGAACGCCGTGGGCCGCATCCGCCTCAGCTCCCGCGCGCCCAGCAGCCCCCGGGTGCGGTCGCCGAGCACCAGGTGTACCGAGACGATGTCACTGGTCTCCAGCAGCTCCTCCTTGGAACCGGCCGGCCGCACCCCCTCCGCCTCGGCGCGCTCGGCGGTCAGGTTCTCGCTCCAGGCGGCCACCTCCATGCCGAAGGCCCGCCCGACCCGCGCCACCTGGACGCCGATCCTGCCCAGCCCCAGCAACCCCAGCCGACGGCCGTGCAGATCGGTGCCGACCGTGCTCTGCCACGGCCCGCCGTCCCGCAGCGCGGTGCTCTCCGGCACCACATGGCGGGCCAGCCCCAGGATCAGCGCCCAGGTGAGCTCGGCGGGCGGCTGGGAGCTGCTGGCCGTGCCGCACACCGTGACACCGTGGCGGGCGGCGGCCGCCAGATCGACCGACGCGTTGCGCATGCCCGTGGTGACCAGCAGCCTCAGCCGTGGCAGCCGGGCGAACAGGGATGCGGGGAAGGGAGTGCGCTCCCGCATGATGACCACGATCTCGCAGTCCCCGATGGCCTCGGCCACCGCGTCCTCACCGGCGAGGTGTTCATGGACCGGCACCACGTCCACCGTGTCGAGAACGCTCGACCAGTCGGCCGCCGCCAACGCGGCGTCCTGGTAGTCGTCGAGCACGGCGCAGCGCAGCCTCATCGTCCCGCCTTCCGTTTCCCCGGACCGGTACGGTGTTTCTACCACCCGGGTCAGAACACCGGAGCAAACGGGGGTCTGACGCGTCGCCACCGTGCATGCGCCGCCACCCTTCCGGATGACTTCGGCCGTGTGGGTGCGGTGTGGCAGGTGTGTTTCTTCGCCGAAAGTTGGCCTCTCACGGGGTGCTGGGACACGCGTAGTTGTTTTGCGTAGTGGCACACAGGGCACCGCACACTTCTGACAGCAGGCATAATCGCTGCTGCGATGGGCGCAGACGCCCAGAAAGGGGACGAAGTGAAGTGAACGCGTTGAGCGCGGACAGCAGTGTGGGATCGACCATCGAGGTGCTGGAGGCCGAACTCCCTCAGCTCCAGAGGCAACAGGAGGCACTCAAGGGTGATTTGGAGGCCGTCACCAAGCGGCTGGAGGCGGTCAGCACCGCGCTGAGCAGCCTTCAGGCCCTCTCCACCTCCGCGGTGCCGGCGCAGGCCGACGGAACCCCGGTGGCGGTGGCCGAGCCGGCGGCCGAGGCCACCCCGGCCGAGCCGGCCACGGAGCCGGTGGCCGGGGCCACCGCCGAGGCGGAGCCGGAGTCCGCCGAGGAGACGGACGCCACCGGCGACGCCGCCACCACGCGCAAGGCCGCCATCGGCCGTCAGCGCAGCCGGGGCAAGGCGGCCAAGGCTCCGGCCACCGGACGGGCCACCAAGGCGGCGGCCAAGAAGACCGCCGCCAAGAAGACCGCCGCGAAGACGGCGGCCAAGGCTCCCAAGGCCACGGTGAAGGCCACCAAGGCCGCCACCAAGGCCACCGCCAAGACGGCCAAGACCGCCAAGGCGGCCGAGAAGCCGGCGGAGAAGGCCGCCAAGGAGACGGCCACCACCTCCGAGCGCTCCACGGGGCTCGCCGACAGCGTGCTCGCCGCGCTGCGCAAGGCCGGCCGCCCCATGCGGGCCTCCGAGGTCAACCAGGCCCTGGGGCGCGACGAGACCCGCACCAACGTGAACTCGGTGCGCAACACCCTGGAGCGGCTGCGCTCCTCGGACCGGGCCCAGCGCTCCGGCCGTGGCCTGTACGAGGCCACGGCCACGAGCTGACAGCTCCGTCAGTTCACCGCCACCCATGTGTAGCGGTGTTCGGGACGGCCGGTGTCCCCGTACTTGAGGGTGAGGCTGATGCGGCCGGCATGCTCGAGGTACTTCAGATAGCGCTGGGCCGTGGAGCGGCTGATACCGGTGCGCTCCGCCACTTCGTGGGCGGAGAGCGGCTGGTCGGCCTTGTCCAGGACCCGGCGTATGAGGTCGACGGTGGGTGCGGAGTGGCCTTTGGGGAGGGCGGGGCCGGAGGTGTCGGCGGCTGCGAAGGCGCCGAAGATCCGGTCCACTCTCTCCTGGCCGGTCTCGCCGCGCCCGCCGACGCCTTCGAGGGTGCGGCGCAGCCCCGCGTAGCCGTCCAGCTTGGCGCGCAGTCCGGCGAAGCTGAACGGCTTGACCAGGTACTGCAGTGCGCCGTGGCGCATGGCGGCCTGGACGGTGGCCACATCACAGGCCGCCGTCACCATGATGACGTCGGCGTGGTGGCCGAGCTGGCGCATCCGCCGCACCAGCGTCAGCCCGGTCTCGTCCGGCAGGTAGTGGTCGAGCAGGACCAGGTCGACCGGGGTGCGCTCCAGGGTCGCGAGGGCCTGGGCGGCGGTATGGGCACGGGCGGCGACCCGGTAGCCGGGCACCTGGGCCACATACGCAGCGTTGATCTCGGCGACGTGGAAGTCGTCGTCCACGACAAGAACGTCGATCATCGTGACTCTCCTGCTGCGGTGAACTCATGAGTGGGTGTGTCGTCCCTGGTGAGGGCCTCGGGCAGGACGACGGTGAACACCGCGCCGCCACCCGCCCGGGCGGTGACCCGGGCCATGCCTCCGTACCGCTCGGCGAGCCGCCGCACCAGGGCCAGTCCGATACCCCGGCCACGCGATGACACCACGGCGGACCCTGCGCGGGCATCGGGGCCGGCGTCCGGAGAGCGGGGGAGGGCGGGCCCTTTGGTGGACCAGCCCTCGGTGAAGATCAGATCGCGCATCCCGGGTGGCACGCCCGGACCGGTATCGCTCACCCGCAGCACCGCGGTGGTGCCCTCGGCTCTCAGCTCGACCTCGATGAACGGGGTGGGGGAGGGGTGTGCGGCCACCGCCTCCAGCGCGTTGTCGATGAGGTTGCCGAGCACGGTCACCAGATCGCGCGGATCGACCACCCGCCCGGTCAGCAGCGTCGCGGGCGAGATGCGCAGGGCGACCCCGCGCTCGGCCACGATGGCCGACTTGCCGACCAGCAGCGCCGACAGCAGCGGATCGGGCACCCGTTCGGAGATCTGCTCGGCCGAGGCGCGGCGGGCGTTGGTGAGCTCGGCCACGAACTGCGCCGCCCGCTCGTGGAGTCCCAGCTCCAGCAGCCCGAGCAGGGTGTGCAGCCGGTTGGCGTGTTCGTGGTCCTGGGCGCGCAGCGCGTCCAGCAGCCCCCGGGTGCTGTCCAGCTCCCGGCCCAGCAACTCCAGCTCGGTACGGTCGCGCAGGGTCGCCACCGCGCCGCCGTCCTTGGTCGGCATGCGGTTGGCGACCAGCACCCGGCCGCCGCTGACGGTCAGCAGATCCGCCCCGTCGACCCGACCCGCCAGCACATCGGTGGTGCGGCCGGGCGGCAGTGACTCCTCCAGGGTGCGGCCGGTGGCGTCCGGACGGATCCCGAGCAGCCGTCCGGCCTCGTCGTTGACCAGACGGATCCGGCCCTGCCGGTCGAAGGCCACGACCCCCTCGCGGATGCCGTGCAGCATCGCCTCCCGCTCGTCGAGCAGCGCCGAGATGTCGGCGAACGCGACACCGTGGGTACGGCGGCGCAGTCGGCGCGAGACGGCGATCGCGGCCAGCACGCCCACGCCGAGCGCCGCGCCCGCGTACAGCAGCAGCCGGGGCACCGCCGCCAGCAGCCGGCCGCGCACACTTCCGTAGCCGATGCCCACCGACACCGCGCCGACGATCCGCCCGCCCCCGGTGCGCAGCGGCACCTTGGCACGGGCCGAACGGCCGAGCGTGCCCACGTCGATCTGCATGATCTCCCGGCCGGAGAGCGCCTCGCGCGGATCGGTGGAGACGTGTTCGCCGATCCGCGCGGCGGTGGTGTGCGACCAGCGCACGCCCCGGGAATCCATCACCACGATGTACAGCGCGCCGGTGGCCCGGCGGATCCGCTCGGCCGCCCGCTGCACCGGACCGGTGGGGGTGGGCTCGGTCGCGGTGAGGTCCCGCGCGATGTCCGGATCGGCCGCGGTGGTCTGGGCGATGGCCAGCGCCTGGTGCATCGCCTGGCTGTCGATCTCCGAGCTGAGCGGGGCCAGGAACAGCGCGGTGGCCAGCACCATCACCCCGGCGGTGATGGCCAGCTGCGCGGCGAGCACCTGCCCGGAGACACGCCGGGGCCATCGGATACGCATGGTGGGCCCCCTGTCTGCGGTCTTCCGGCCGGTCTCGTGGCGTCCGGAGCGCGAGCGGTAGTAATTCCTCCGTTTATGGTGCTGTGAACGCACCGTAAAGGTGCCCGGGGCCCGTGCACAGCCTCCGTGGCGTTTTCGTTGTCCGGGTGCGAGCAAAACGAGCAAAACGGGGTTTGTGAGCGCAAGAGCGGGTTGTGCTCAGAAGACTGCCGCCGTGGCCCGGGTCACTCCTAGCCTCCCGGCCATGAGCAGCCACACCAGCCCCGCCATCGAGCTGCGGGCAACGAGCAAGGCGTTCCGGACGCCGTCCGGGGCCCTCCACACCGCGGTCAGGGATCTCGACCTGACCGTCGGGCACGGTGAGTTCGTCGCCGTCGTGGGGCCCACCGGGTGCGGAAAGTCCACGACACTGACACTGGTCAGCGGGTTGGAGGAGCCCACCGAGGGCGAGGTGCTGGTGGCCGGCGAACCGGTCCGCGGCATCGCCTCCAACGTCGGCTTCGTCTTCCAGCAGGACGCGGTGTTCCCCTGGCGCAGCGTGCTGTCGAACGTGATGGCCGGCCCCCGGTTCCGTGGCGTGCCCAAGGCCGAGGCGAAGGAACGGGCCCGGGAGTGGCTGGCCCGGGTCGGCCTCTCCGCCTTCGAGGACCGCTACCCGCACCAGCTGTCGGGTGGTCAGCGCAAGCGCGTGGCGCTCGCCGCGACCTTCGTCAACGACCCCGAGATCCTGCTGATGGACGAGCCGTTCTCGGCGCTGGACGTGCAGACCCGGGCGCTGATGTCGGACGAACTGCTGGAACTGTGGGCGGGCACCGGCGCGTGCGTCGTCTTCGTCACCCACGACCTGGAGGAGTCCATCGCGCTCGCCGACAAGGTCGTGGTGATGACGGCCGGACCGGCCACCGTCAAGGAGGTCTTCGAGATCGATCTGCCCCGGCCCCGCAAGGTCGAGTCGGTGCGGCTGGAGTCCCGGTTCGTGGAGATCTACCGGGAGATCTGGTCCTCGCTCGGCGAAGAGGTCCGCATCACCCGGGAGCGGGGTGCCGTCCATGCCTGAGACCGTCACCACGGCCGCCCCCGCCCTCGGCAAGACCCCCGGGTCGGACCGCTCCAGGGCCCGCGCCCGCGCCGCCCGCAACCGCGCGATCCTCGTCCAGACCACCCGCGCGCTGGTGCTCCTCGCCGTCATCGGGCTGTGGGAATGGCTGGCCCGCGCCGCCGTCATCGATCCCTTCAACTTCTCCATGCCCTCGAAGATCTGGGACCAGCTCAGGCAGTGGGCGCTGCACGGCACCGCGCAGGGCTCGCTGTGGGAGCAGGTCTGGTACACGCTCTACGAGGCGCTCCTGGGCTGGGGCATCGGCGTGGTGGCCGGTGTGGTCCTGGGGATCGCGTTCGGCCGGATCGCCTTCCTCGCCGATGTGCTCGGCCCGTACATCAAGGTGCTCAACGCACTGCCGCGCATCGTGCTCGCGCCCATCTTCCTCATCTGGTTCGGGCTCGGACCGGCCTCGAAGGTCGCCTCGGCCGTCGTCCTGGTCTTCTTCCCCGTCTTCTTCAACGCCTTCCAGGGCGCGCGGGAGGTCGACCGCAACCTGGTGGCCAACTCCCGGATCCTCGGCGCGAGCAACCGTCAGGTCACCCTCCAGGTGGTGATCCCCTCCGCCACCTCATGGATCTTCACCAGCCTGCACGTCAGCTTCGGGTTCGCCCTCATCGGCGCCATCGTCGGCGAGTACATCGGCGCCACCAAGGGGCTCGGCCTGCTGGTGTCCTCCTCGCAGGGCACCTTCAACGCGGCCGGTGTCTACGCGGCCATGGTGATCCTCGCGGTGGTGGCCCTGCTCGCCGAGGGTCTCCTGACCTTCCTGGAGAAGCGGCTCTTCCGCTGGAAGCCCGCCCAGCCCGGCTCCGACCGCTGACCCACCGCCCCTCTCCCGCTCCGCGCTCCGCCTCACCTGCCGCGCCCCCTTCCCGCCCCCGCACTCCGCCTCACCCACCGCCCCCTTCCCGCCCCCCCGTACTCCGCCTCACCCACCGCTCACAAGGACGTGACCCATGCGCAGCTCTGCCAAGTTCTCCGCGGCCGCGGTCGCCGCGGCGCTCGCTCTCACCACCCTCACCGCCTGCGGCGACTCCGGCGCCTCCGGTGGCAAGGACGGCAAGGTCAAGATCATGGTGGGTGGCCTGGACAAGGTCATCTACCTGCCCGCGATGCTCACCCAGCGGCTGGGCTACTTCAAGGAAGAGGGGCTCGACGTCCAGCTGCTCACCGAGCCCGCCGGGGTGCAGGCCACCACCTCACTGGTCGCGGGCGACGTCCAGGGCGTCGTCGGCTTCTACGACCACACCCTCGATCTCCAGGTCAAGGGCAAGCAGGTGGAGTCCGTCGTCCAGCTCGCCCAGGCACCCGGTGAGGTCGAGGTGGTCTCCAACAAGGCGGCGGACGAGGTGAAGTCCCCCAAGGACTTCAAGGGCAAGAAGCTCGGTGTCACCGGTCTGGGCTCCTCCACGGACTTCCTGACCAAATACCTCGCGGTCGACAGCGGAGTGAAGACCAGCGAGTTCACGCCGGTGGCGGTCGGGGCGGGCCAGACGTTCATCTCGGCCCTCAAGCAGGGCTCCATCCAGGGCGGTATGACGACCGATCCGACCGTCGCCCAGATCGTGGACCAGAAGATCGGCAAGGTCCTGATCGACATGCGCACCCCCGAGGGGTCCAGGAAGGCGCTCGGCGGCCTGTACCCCTCTTCCTCCCTCTACATGAACACCGACTGGGTGAACGGCCACAAGGAGACGGTGCAGAAGCTGGCCAACGCCTTCGTGAAGACCCTCACCTGGATGTCCAGCCACTCGGCCGAGGACATCGCCGCCAAGATGCCCGGTGACTACGCGCAGGGCGGCGCGAAGCTCTACACGGAGGCCATCAAGAGCACCCTGCCGATGTTCACCAAGGACGGTGTGATGCCCGCGGACGGCCCGGCGACCGTCGAGCGCGTTCTCAAGGCGTTCAACCCCAACCTGAAGAACGCCACGGTGGACCTGGGGAAGACCTACACCACCGAGTTCGTCAAGAAGGCCGCCCGGTGAGGGCGGCTGAGCCGGAGACGCCCCGGCCCGGGAGCCCCGGGCGGAAGCGTCCCGGGGCTCCCGGGTCCCGGGACCTGCCTGGTGGCGCTCCCCGTCCGTGACCTCGGCGCCGGACACCCGCGCATCCCGCGGGCGTCCGGCGCCGGGTGCTTTTCGGTGGTGGCCGGGGTGTCTGTGGTGTCGGGTGTTGGGGAAGTCCTCGGTGGTGGGTGGGGTGTCCGTGGTGTGCGGGTGTCGGGGCAGCCCCCCGTGGTTGTGGGGAGCCTGCGGGTGTCGGGTGTGGGGTGCTTTTCGGTGGTGGCCGGGATGTCCGTGGTGTGCGGGCGTCGGGGCAGCCCCCCAGTTGCAGCCGGGACGTCCGTGGTGTCCGGTGCGCGGACCCCGGCGGTGGCCGGGGGCGCGTGCCGGGCGTCACGGGCGGCCCATGACGGTCCACCGGACAGGGCCCCCGCTCACCGCGCTCCTCCCGGCGCCGCCGTCCGGGCGACCGCCTCGGTCAGCCGGGCGGCGGCGTCGGCGGTGAACAGCCGGCGGCCCGCCGCGATCCGGCGTTCCCGTGGCGCGGAGGGCTCGGTGAGCACATCGAGCAGCCGCAGCAGCTCCCACGCGTCCCGCGCGTGGTCCGAGAGCCCCAGCGCGGCCATCCGCCGGACCCCGTCGCGGCCATGGCCCGGGATGGGGCGGTAGCCGACCACGGGCACCCCGGCGGCCAGCGCCTCCAGCGCGGTCTGACCGGCCGCGTTGTCCACCACGGCCCGTACGGCGGTCAGCAGACCGGGCAGGTCCCGCTCCCACCCGAGCGCGACCACCTCCGGCAGGCGCGACAGCCGGTCGCGCAGCCGCTCGTCCCGGCCGCACAGCACCACCGGCAGATACCCGGCCCCGGACAGCAGCCGCGCCGTGTCCGCCACCCGCGTACCGGCGCCCCACGCCCCCACGGACACCAGCACCGGCGGCCTTCCCGGCGCGTACGCCCCGAAGCGCCGCCGCCACCGAGCCGCCCCCGGCGCCGGGGCGAGGAAGCGCTCCGCCACCACCGGCCCGGTGGCCACCGACGGACGGCCCAGCGCCCGGCGCACCGTGCCGGCGGCCTCCGGGGTGACGCACAGATGCAGATCGTTGCCCGGGTGCAGCCACTGGCGGTGCACCGCGAAATCGGTCACCACCACCGCACTGGGCACCCGCAGCGCACCGCGCGCCCGGAGCCTGCCGGTCAGCTGCGCGGCCAGGTGGAACACCGGCACGACGACGTCCGGCCGCTCCCGCTCCACCAGGGCCAGCAGCCGGTCCTCGGCGAGCGCGGCCAGCGGCGCGCTGCCCGGCCGGGGGCCTCTGCCGGGCCGGAAGAACACCCGGTAGATCCCCTCGTACACCACCGGGGCACGGCGGACGGCCGTCCGGTAGAACGCACGCAGCCCGGCCCCGATCCCGTCCGGCAGCAGCCCCAGCACATCCACCCGGCCGGCCTCCTGGCCCAGGCCCTCCAGCCTGCGCGCCAGCTCGGCGGCGACCGCGTCGTGTCCGGCCCCCATCCCGGCGCTCACCATGAGAAAACGTGCCGACGGCGGACGCATGACCACCTCCGATGGTGCGAGGCTCGGCTCCTCGTGGCTCACTGGAGGTATCCGCCCCGCGCACCGTCAAACCGCGCTCGACGGCCGGTGCCCCAGGACCAGCAGCCGGCCGGCGGCGAGACAGGGAGATGCCATGACCCGCCCCCTCCCGGACGCACCCCTCGACCGCGGCCAGGTGCGGTACACCCGCGGTCGCACCGCCACCGGGACCAGGGTCGCGCTGGTGACCGGTGCCTCCTCGGGCATCGGCGCCGCCATCGCCGACCGGATCGCGGCCGAGGACGGATGGCGGCTGCTGGTCAGCGGCCGCCACCGGGAACGGCTCGACCGGGTGGCCGACCGGACATCGGCCCTCGCCCTTCCCGTCGACCTGTCCGCGCCGGAGGGCCCGGAGGCGCTGGTCCAGGACGCCATCCGGGCCGCCGGGCGGGTGGATCTGCTGGTCGCGGGGGCGGGCGTGGGCTGGGCCGGTCCCTTCGCCACGATGCCGCCCGTCGCCATCGAACAGGTGGTCCGCGTCGACCTGCTCGCCGCGATGCGGCTGGTCCGCACGGTCGTGCCCCGGATGCAGGCCGAGCGGCGGGGACACATCGTGCTGATCGGATCGGTGGCCGGGACCGTCGGGGTGCGGGGCGAGGCGGTGTACTCCGGGGCCAAGGCGGCTCTCGGCGTCTTCGCCGACGCCCTGCGCCTGGAGCTGCGCCGGGCCGGTGTCCGCGTCACCCATGTGGTCCCCGGCGTGGTGGACACGCCGTTCTTCGCCCGGCGCGGCGCCCCGTACACCCGCCGGCGGCCGCGGCCGCTGCCGCCCGAGCGGATCGCCGACGCGGTCTGGGACGCCGTCGAGCACGGGCGGAACGAGGTGTACGTACCGGCCTGGATGCGGCTGCCCGTGGCGGTCCGCGCCCTGGCCCCCGGGCTGTACCACCGGTTGGCCGCACGCTTCGGGTGACCCGCGGTGAACGTCCTGGCCGTGGTGCTCGCCCTGCTGTCCGCTCTGGGCAACGGCGCGGCCTCCGTCCTGCAACGGCGGGCCGCGATGGACCAGGACCGGGGGGACCGGGGCGCCCGGGGGCCGAAGGGGGACCTGCTGCGGCTGGCACGTCTGCTGCGCCGCCCGTACTGGCTGGCCGGGCTGGCCGCGATGGTGGTCTCGGCGGTGGCACAGGTGGGCGCGCTGGCGGTCGGACGGCTCTCCGCGGTTCAGCCACTGCTGGTCAGCGAACTGCTGTTCACGCTGGTGGTCGGCAGTCTGGTCTTCCGCCATCGCCCGGACGGCCGGACCTGGCGGTCGTTCGTGATGCTCGCCGCCGGGCTCGCGCTCTTCCTGGCGGCGGCCGACCCCTCGCACGGCGAGACCACGGCGCGCAACGGCACGTGGCTGCCCGCGGGCGTGGCGGTGGCCATCGTCGTGGGCAGTCTGATCGCGGTGGCCCGGGTGGTGCGCGGGGCGGCGCGCGCCGTGGTCCTCGGATGCGCCACCGCCGCCTGTTTCGCCTGCACGGCCGCGCTGATCAAGGAGTTCACCGGGCGGTTCTCCGGGGGAGTGGCCGCGGTGCTCACCGACTGGCCGCTGTACGCGGTGTGCGCCGTGGGACTGCTGAGCTTCCTGCTGCTGCAGAGCACCCTGCGCGCGGGCACCCTCGCCGCGTCCCAGCCCGCGCTCACCCTCGGGGACGCCCTGGTGAGCATCGTGCTGGGCTGGGTGCTGTTCGCCGAGCGCATCGAACTGGGGCTGCGCATCCTGCCCGAGATGGCCGGCATCCTGCTGATGGCGGCCGGCATCGTGGGGCTGACCCGCTCTCCCGCCATGTGCGGCGCCTGGGACGCGACCGCCCCCGAGCCGCCGGACACCGCGGACCGGACCGCCGGGACGTCACGGCCACCGCTGTCCCGAGGGCGGCGGAACCCGAGCGGTGGCCGGACGCCATGAGCGAGCGCCACCACCGCGGTGCCCTGGTGCGGAACGCGACGCTGCTGGCGGCGGCCGCGCACATCGCACCGGCCGGCACCTGGCTGCCCGGAGCGCGGCGGGCCCTCTTCCCGGCCCTGGCGGGCCGCGGCCGGTCCGACCACGTGGCCCTCACCTTCGACGACGGACCCGATCCGCGCACCACACCGCACTTCCTGCGGGTCCTGGACGAACTGGGCGTACGGGCCACCTTCTTCGTCCTGGGCGAGGCGGTGACGCGTTCCCCGCGCACCACGCTGGAGATCGTCCGCCGGGGCCACGAACTCGCCGTCCACGGCTGGACCCACAGCCGTCCCTGGCTGCCCACGGTGGCCCGGGACGCCCGCGAGGTGGCCCGCGCCGCCCGCGCCGTACGGCTGGTCACCGGGGCGGCACCGCGGTGGTACCGGCCGCCGTACGGCATCCTCACCGGCGGCCGCTGGCTCGCGGCGGCACGGGCCGGACTCACCCCCGTCCTCTGGTCGGCCTGGGGGCGCGACTGGTCCGCGGACGCCACCGCGCGGTCGGTGCTCGCCACCGTACGGCGTGATCTGCGCGGCGGTGCCACGGTGCTGCTGCACGACACCGACCGGGCGGCGGCGCCCGGCTGCTGGCGTGCCACGCTGGCCGCGCTGCCCGCGGTGGTGGCGGAGTGCCGGGCCGCCGGCTGGGAGGTGGGCCCGCTGGCCGAGCACGGGATACGCCGAGGGGGTCACGAGCCCGGAGCGCGCCGCTCAGGCCACGGGCCCGTGCACACACCGATGAACGCACGCGGGAATGAACGCAGGGGGGAATGAACACGCGCGGGAAGGAACGCACGCGGAGACGGACGGACACGGGGACGGGACGGACACGGGGGATCGCACCGCGGGCTCAGCCGTCGCGCAGGCGGGCCATCTTCCTGGGGTCCACGATGCGGTCGAAGTCCTCGGCGCCGATATGGCCGCTGGCGATGGCGGCCTCGCGCAGCGTCATCCCCTCGGCGGCGGCCTTGTGGGCGATCTCGTCGGCCTTGTCACGGCCGATCTCCGGGGCCAGCGCGGTGACCAGCATCAGCGAGCGCGCGAGGTAGTCGTCGATCTGCTCGCGATTCAGCTCGATGCCCTCCACGCAGTACTCGCGCAGCTTCTCGCAGGCGTCGGCGAGAATCCGGGCGGAGCGCAGGAAATCGCTGATGACGAGCGGCCGCGCGGCGTTGAGCTGGAAGTTTCCCTGCGTGCCCGCGTGCGCGACGGCACCGTCGTCGGCGAGCACCTGGGTGCACACCATGATCATGGCCTCGCACTGGCTCGGGTTGACCTTGCCGGGCATACCGGTGCTGCCCGGCTCGTTCACGGGCAGCGTGAGCTCCCCGATTCCGCAGCGCGGCCCGGAGGCGAGCCAGCGGATATCGTTGGCGATCTTCATCAGGGGAACGGCGAGCCCCCGCAGCCCGGCGGAGGCGGCCACCATGGTGTCCACACCGCTCTGCGCGGCGAAGGAGTTGGACGCCACCTTGAACGGATGTCCGGTGGCCCCGGCGATCTCCTGGGCCACCGCCCGGCCGAAGCCCTCGGGAGCGCCCAGCCCGGTGCCGACGGCCGTGCCGCCGATGGCGAGCTGGTACAGATCCGGCAGGGTGGCGCGCAGCCGCTCCAGCGCGTCGGAGAGCTGGGCGGCGTACCCGGACCACTCCTGTCCCACGGAGAGGGGGACCGCGTCCCGCAGATGGGTGCGGCCGGTCTTGACCACCTCGTACCAGGCGCGGGACTTGGCGGCGATGGCCTCCTGGAGCAGGCTGACCTGCGGCAACAGGGGGTCGTGCAGGATGCGCACCGCGGCGATGTGCATGGCCGTGGGGAAGGTGTCGTTGGCGGACTGGCCCAGGTTGACGTGGTCATCGGGGTGTACCGGATCCTTGCTGCCCATGACGCCGCCGACCAGCTGGATCGCCCGATTGCTGATGACCTCGTTGACGTTCGTATTGGTCTGGGTGCCGGAACCGTCCTGCCACACGTACAGCGGGAAGTGGTCGTCCAGCGCACCGGAGACCACTTCGTCGGCCACATGCGCGATCAGGTCGGCCTGCCAGCCCGCCAGCCGCTCCTGTCGGCCGTTGACCAGCGCGGCGGCCTTCTTGACGTGGCCGTAGGCGTGGTAGACCGCCTTGGGCATGCGGTCGTCCCCGATCGCGAAGTGGATCAGGGACCGCTGGGTCCGGGCGCCCCAGTACCGGTCCGCGGGGACCTCGACGGTGCCCAGTGCGTCGGTCTCCCGGCGGGTGCCGGTGGCGTCGATGCGGGTGGGCAGGTCCCGGACCCTCGGGACGCCCCGGGCGCCCCGGCGCCTGTGGGGCGTGTTCATCGCGTGCTCTCCCAGACGGATGGCAGACCATCCATACGCACACTCCGCATCACGGCTGGTGCCCTCCCCGCCAGTGTCGCCCCGCACCGCCGCGACCGCATCCGGCACCGCCGCCCGCTGGGCCGGAGGCGGCATCGAGCGGCGGACGGGACCGGTCCGGTCGACGCCGCCCGAGACGGAAGCACCGGGCGCTGGGCCGGTCGATGAGCGGCGCTCGGCAGACGGGGCGGCGCTCGGCAGACCGGGCGGTGCTCTCCTCACACCGGTTGCCAGATCCGGGCGAGCGTGGAAGCGGTGAGGAGCTGCGCGGGGTCCCCCTGCCCGGCCAGGTGACCGTCGTGGAGCAGGAGACAGGCGTCCGCCGAGCGTGCGGCCGCCAGGTCGTGGGTGGCCTGGACGACGGTCACCCCGTCGGTGACCAGCTCCGTCAGCAGCGTCGTGATCCGCTCCCGGGCCTCCGGATCGAGGCCCGTGGTGGGCTCGTCCAGCAGCAGCAGGTCCGACTCCTGGGCGAGTCCCTGGGCGATCAGGACGCGTTGCCGCTGTCCGCCCGACAGCTCCGCGAGTTGGCGTGCGGCCAGGCCGGTGACGGCCAGCCGTTCCATGGCGGTGTCCACCGTGGCGCGGTCCCGCCGGGTCAGCCGGCGCCACGGCCCGCGGTCGCCCCAGCGTCCCATCTCCACGGTCTGCCGGACCGTCAGCGGCAGTGCGTCACCGACGGCTCCGCGCTGCGGGACGAACGCCGGCGGCCGGCCGCCGTTGTGGAGGAGCTCGCCCGATGTCGGCCGGATCACACCGGCCACCACCCCGAGCAGGGTGGACTTTCCGCTGCCGTTCGGGCCGACGAGCGCGGTGATGGCCAACGCCGGTATGTCGGCGTCGAGTTGGTGGAGGACGGGACGGCCGGGGTAGCCGGCGGACAGCTCGCTGAGGCGGACGCGGGGTGAACGGTCCCCGGCGGTGGCGGAGAACACCGGTTTTTTGAACATGATTTTCATTGTAGTGTGCTTGCCGTGGAGTGGCTGACGGGTCCCTTCGAGGTGACCTTCGTGCAACGGGCCCTGTGGGGCGGGATGCTGGTGTCGGCGATCTGTGCCCTGGCGGGCACCTGGGTCGTGCTCCGGGGCATGGCCTTCCTCGGCGACGCGATGTCCCACGGGCTGCTGCCCGGAGTCGCGGTGGCCGCGCTGACGGGCGGCAACCTGCTGGTGGGGGCGTTGCTGAGCGCGGCGGTGATGACGGCCGGCGTCACCGCGCTCGGCCGCACCCCCAGGCTGTCCCAGGACACCGGGATCGGCCTGCTCTTCGTGGGGATGCTGTCGCTCGGCGTCATCATCGTGTCGCGCTCGCAGTCCTTCGCGGTCGACCTGACCGGGTTCCTCTTCGGCGATGTGCTCGCCGTCCGTGAGGAGGACCTGGCGCTGCTGGGGGTGGCCCTGCTGCTGGCGCTCGCCGTCTCGGTCCTCGGCCACCGGGCCTTCCTCGCCCTGGCGTTCGACCCGCGCAAGGCCCGGACGCTCGGTCTGCGCCCGCGCCTGGCGCACGCCGTGCTGCTCGGCCTGCTGGCGCTGGCCATCGTCGCCTCCTTCCACATCGTGGGCACCCTGCTGGTGCTCGGCCTGCTCATCGCTCCGCCGGCGGCCGCCCTGCCCTGGGCGCACAGCGTGCGGGGCGTGATGGCCCTCGCGGCGCTGCTCGGCATCGCCGCCACCTTCTGCGGCCTCCTGCTGTCCTGGCATCTGAGCACCGCGGCCGGGGCGACCGTCTCGGCCCTCGCGGTGAGCCTGTTCTTCCTCTCCCATCTGGCATCCGGCCTCCGCCACCGCCGCCGGGCCCGCCGGCCCGGCGCCCACCCCGCCGCAACCGACTGAAAGAACCCTTGAGGCGATCCCCTTGTCGATACGAAGAAACGCCACCGCCCGGGCATCGGCCGTCTTCGCGGCCGTGGCGCTGCTCACCACCGGCTGTGCGGACCAGGACGGCAACGCGTCCGCCCCGCGGACCGGTCCTCCGGCCTCCGCCCCGCACGGGTACGTCGCGGGGGCACAGGAGGCGGCCGAGCAGCAGTCCCGGCTGCTGCTCAACGACCCCGAGACCGGCGACACCCGGGTACTCGACCTGATCACCGGAAAAGCGCACGAGGTGTCCCGGAGGCAGGGCACCACCGAACTCACCACGGACGGCCGGTTCGGCTACTTCCACACCACGGGCGGCACACACGTCCTCGACGGCGGTGCCTGGATGGTGGACCACGGCGACCACGTCCACTACTACCGCACGCGGATCCGCGACGTCGGCCGGATCCCCGGCGGCCCCGGAACACGGATCCGCGGCGACGCCGCCGTGGCCGCGGTGACCGACGAGGACGGCCGGGCCAGCATCTACCGCCGGACCGAATGGGAGAAGGGGAAGGTCGGCGCCTCCCGCGCGCTCGCCGGAGCGCATACCGGCGCCGTCGTGCCGTACGCGGAACACCTGCTCGCTCTCACGGACGACGGGAAGGGCTCCACGAGGGTCGTGGTGTACGACCGCGAGGGCGAACGCGTCGCGTCGCCGGCCGCGGAGTGCGAGGACCCGCGGGGCGACGCCGTCACCCGGCGCGGCGTCGTCCTCGGATGCGCGGACGGCGCCCTGCTCGTACGCGAGTCCCACGGCGCGTTCACGGCCGAGAAGATCGCGTACGGCGGCGATGTCCCCGAGGAGGAACGGGCCACGGACTTCCGCCACCGGGCCGGCAGCGACACGCTCACGGCGCCGGCCGGGGACCGGGCCGTATGGGTCCTGGACGTCACGGAGCGCACCTGGACCCGGGTGAAGACCGGGCCCGTCGTCGCCGCGAACACCGCGGGGGAGGGCTCGGTCCTGATCGTCCTGCAGACCGACCGGTCGCTGCACGGCTACGACATCGCCAGCGGCAAGCACGTCTCCGCAACGAAACCGCTCCTGACCAAGGCCCCCGAGAGCGGCACCGACGGGACCCGCGGACCGGCCATCGAGGTCGACCGCAGCCGCGCCTACCTCAACGACCCGGCGGGCAACCGCGTGTACGAGATCGACTACAACGACAACCTGCGCGTCGCGCGCTCCTTCGGCCTGGACATCGAGCCGGACCTGATGGTGGAGACCGGGCGATGACGGAACGGAACCGAGCGGCACGCACACGGGCGCCACGCACATGGGCGCCACGCACACGGGCGCCACGCCGGCCGCACACCCTGCTGCTCGCCCTGCTCCTCCTCGTCTGCGCCGGTGCGGCGACCGCCTGCGCGCACCGCGACGACCGGCCCCGCGTCGTGGTGACGACCAACATCCTGGGCGACATCACCCGCCAAGTCGTCGGCCGCGAAGCCGAGGTCACCGTGCTGATGAAGCCGAACGCCGACCCGCACTCCTTCGGCCTGTCGGCCGTGCAGGCCGCCGAACTGGAGCGCGCCGACCTCGTGGTCTTCAACGGGCTGGGCCTGGAGGAGAACGTCCTGCGCCACGTGGACGCCGCCCGCGCCTTGGGCGTGGCCACCTTCGAGGTCGGCAGGGCGGTGCACCCCCTCACCTTCCGGGCGCACGACGGCGGTGACCGCGAGGAGGAGGCCGGGCAGCCCGATCCGCACTTCTGGACCGACCCCGACCGGGTGCGCGAGGCGGTGGGCCTGATCGCGGACCAGGTGGTGGAGCACGTGGACGGCGTGGACGGCAGGACGATCCACGACAACGCCGCCCGCTACCGGAAACAACTCGCCGGCCTCACCACCTGGATGGAGAAGTCCTTCGACGGCATACCCCGGCAGCGGCGGGCGCTGGTGACCAACCACCACGTCTTCGGCTATCTCGCCGACCGCTTCGGCTTCCGGGTGATCGGCGCGGTGATCCCGAGCGGTACGACGCTGGCCTCGCCCAGCTCCTCCGACCTGCGCTCGCTCACCCGGGCCATGCGCGACGCCGGGGTGCACACCGTCTTCGCCGACTCCTCCCAGCCCAAGCGGCTGGCCGAGGTCCTGCGCACCGAGCTGGGCGGCCAGGTGCGCGTCATCGAGCTGTACTCCGAATCGCTGACCGAGAAGGGCAAGGGCGCCGACACCTATCTGCGGATGATGCGCGCCAACACCACCGCCATGACCGACGGGCTGACCGGCGACTGACCCGGCGCGGACACCGGCCGGCCCGCCGTCGCCCACCCACACCTCTCGCCGCGACACCGCGGCCCCCGGAAAGGAACACACCGATGAACAAGCCGATACGCCACAGAGCCGTCACGGGCACGGCCCTCGCCCTGGCGGCCGCCGCCGTCCTGACCGCTTGCGGGGGCGAGGACACCTCCTCGTCCGGGGCGAAGGCCGGGGACCGGCCGGGCACGAAGGCCACCGAGGTCAAGGACCCGCTGGTGGCCACGTTCGACGGCGGGCTGTACATCCTGGACGGCGAGAAACTGACCCTGGCCAGGACGATCGCGCTGCCCGGCTTCAACCGCGTCAACCCCGCCGGTGACGACTCCCACGTCGTCCTCTCCACCGACAGCGGTTTCCGCGTCCTGAACGCCGCCGAACAGACCCTCACCGACATCGCCTACCAGGGCGCCAAACCCGGGCACGTGGTACGGCACGCGGGCAAGACGGTCCTGTTCACCGACGGCACCGGCCAGGTCGACGTCTTCGACCCCGACGACCTCGCCGGCGGCAGGAAGCCGGAAGGCCGCGGCTACACCTCCGCCGAGCCGCACCACGGCGTCGCCATCGAACTGAGCAACGGCGAACTCCTCAGCACCCTCGGCACCGAGGAGAAGCGCACCGGCGTCCTCGTCCTGGACAAGGACAACAAGGAGATCAAGCGCAACGAGAACTGCCCCGGGGTGCACGGCGAAGCCGCGGCCAAGGGCGAGGCCATCGGCGTCGGCTGCGAGGACGGCGTCCTCATCTACAAGGACGGCAAGTTCACCAAGGCCGACGCCCCCGACACCTACGGCCGCATCGGCAACCAGGCGGGCAGCGACGCCTCACCGGTCCTCCTGGGCGACTACAAGACCGACCCGGACGCCGAACTGGAGCGGCCGACCCGCGTGTCGCTGATCGACACCGGGACCGGCCGGCTCCGCCTCGTCGACCTGGGCACCAGCTACTCCTTCCGCTCGCTCGGGCGCGGACCGCACGGCGAGGCACTCGTCCTCGGCACGAACGGCGCCCTCCATGTGATCGACCCGGAGACCGGAAAGGTGGAGAAGAAGATCCCCGTGGTGGACGCGTGGCGGGAACCGCTGGACTGGCAGCAGGCCAGGCCCACCCTCTTCGTCCGCGGCCACACCGCGTACGTCTCCGAACCGAGCAAGCGCAGGGTGCACGCCATCGACCTCGCATCGGGCGACGAACTCGCGTCCGTGACCCTGCCGAAGAGCACGAACGAGCTCTCCGGCGTCGTCGCGGACCACTGATCCGCCGGCCCCGCGGCCACGGCGCTCCCGGGTACGCCGCGCGCCACGCGGGCCGAGCGCGCCGCACCGGTGTGCCGGTGCGGCGCGCGGCGTCAGATCCCGGTGCGCAGCCGGATGAGGGTGCCGTCCGCGTCGGCCTGCATCTGCACCACGTCGCACAGCATGCGGACGCCCCACAGCCCGAATCCGGGCTCCGCGTCGGCCGGCGGGGCGAAGCCCCACAGCGCGTCCGGGTACCAGTGGCCGGGACCGGAGATCTCGCAGACCAGGTCGCCGTCGTGGACCCAGGTGCTCAAGCGCGCCGGGGCCCCGCCGTGCCGGACCGCGGTGGTGGACACCTCGCTCACGGCCGCGACCATGTTGCGCAGCGCGTCATGGCCCATGCCGTGCCGGCTCGCCCGCTCGGCGACGAAGGCGCGCACCTCGTCCAGCCTGGCGGAGTCGACCGGCATGGACTCGGCGGTGCGCGGGGCGGGCGGCAGCGGGCGCCGGTCGCAGGTGGCGCTGAACGGGCCGGGGCCGGTGTAGGCGCCGCTCCGCTCCGGACCGTGGCCGTCGATGATCTCGGGGTGGGTCTGGCGCGCGTAGGCGAGGATCTCGGGGTGCAGCAGACGCCGGTCGTAGCAGCAGATCGCGCGGGCGCCGGAGTGGGCGAAGGCCGCGTTGACGATCGACTCGTAGCGGGCCCACTCGACCACCTCGAGCGGGGTGCGGCCCTGCCACACCGGTTCGGAGATCACCCGGACCCGGCGCGGCTTCTCGGCCTTGATGAAGGAGTCGTAGGCTGCGATGGTCTTGACCGGGTGCTGGTACCAGCTGAGCGCCTCCTCGAACTGCACCGCCTTGGCGTCCTGTCCGAGCGCGTCGCGCAGTGCCGCGATGTTGGAGGCGGCGGCGACGACGGCCACGGCGTCGTCCGCCTCCAGGCCCTCCCGCAGGAAGGGAACGCAGATGTCGACCACTTCCCCCTCGTCGCGGTAGAGGAATCCGCGGTGCACCATCGCGTCGCGGTGGTCCGCGACGGGACTGCTCGGGCTGGTCATCGGGCCTCCCTGGGGCTCGGCCGGTGAAAACACGGATGTGCGTCATCGAATTTCCGGACGGTATAGCGCAGTCTGCCACTTCCCGAGTCCGCCGCACAGCCCGTTCCGCCCATACGTGGACGGCATCCTGACGCTGCATTAGCATCGTCGGCCGTGACAGAGCTGAAGAACATCAACGCAAATGGACTTGATTTCGGGTATTTCGAAGCGGGTCCGGCCGACGCCCCCTTGGCGCTCTGCTTGCACGGCTTCCCGGACTCCGCGCACTCCTGGCGCCATCTGCTCCCCGCGCTCGCGGACGCGGGGTACCACGCCGTCGCGCCCTTCATGAGGGGGTACGCGCCCACCGGTATACCCGCCGACGGCGCCTACCAGGTGGGCGCGATCGCCGCGGACGCCAACGCGCTGCACGAGGCGTTCGGCGCCGGCGGCGACGCCGTGCTCATCGGCCACGACTGGGGCGCCATCGCCGGGTACGCCGCCACCGCCGTCGCCCCCGAGCGCTGGCGGCGTGCCGTCACGATGTCGGTACCCCCGCTGGGCGGGGTGCTGGCCGACTTCTTCAACTACGACTACGGCCAGTTCAAGCGCTCGTTCTACATCTTCCTGTTCCAGACGCCGCTGGCCGAGGCCGGCGCGGCGGCACACGACATGGCCCTGATCGACGGCCTGTGGCGGGACTGGTCGCCCGGCTACCACGACGCCGCCGAGGACATCGCGCACGTCAAGGAGAGCCTGCGGGACCCGGACCACCTCGCCGCCGCGATCGGCTACTACCGGGCGCTGTTCGACCCGTCGCGCCAGGTGGAGAAGTACGCGGCCGAACAGGAGGCCGTCCTGCGGACGGGGGAGACCCCCATCCTGTATCTGCACGGCACCGACGACGGCTGCATCGGCGCCGATGTGTCCCAGAGGGCCAAGGATCACCTCCCCGCGGGCTCGCGGATGGAACTGATCGAGGGCGCGGGGCACTTCCTCCACCTGGAGCGGCCCGAGCGGATCAACCGCGAGGTGCTGGCCTGGCTCGCCGGGTGACCGGGCGGCCCGGTCCGCGCGCCGTGCTGCCACATCGCGTGTGACCAGGGTCTTTCCAGGCGGAACGCGGCGCGGCCGCGGCGGTGACCCAGGTCCGGGACGGACCCGGTAGAGCCGCCGCGGCCGCGCTTTACTGCCGGTATACCGCCGCTGTTCCACCCTCTTCCATGCTGGGCGCATCGCTACAGCCGCCCGTCAGGGATGTGTCCGGAGAGGGCCTGTGAACGTCGACCAGCAGTATCAGCCTCATACCGAGGACGAACTTCTCTACGCCTGGAGCACCTTCCAGCTCTGCGACGGGGTGGAGGGGTCCGGCCCGAGCGGCACCTGCCGGGCCGAGCGCACCGCCCGCGCCTGCCTCGAAGCGGCGCTCCAGGCCGCCGCGGCCCACTCCGGCGCGTACTCCTGGGGACAGCTGAGCCGGGTGTCCGCGGACGTCGAGCTGCCCTTCCACCTGTGGGCCCGGGACCCGGTCGCCTGGGCCGAGCCGGGGCCCAGCGCGACGGTCACCTGGCGTCCGGGCGAGGCTCCGCGTCCACAGTGATCCGGAACCGTCCCGCGGTGAGGCGAGGCAGTGCTAATCGGTAGGGGAATCAGCATGAAGAGCAGCGGACCGGGCATCGGGCTCCGGACCAGGGAGTGGCGGCCGGCCGACCACGGCCGGCGTGCGGTCAGCGAGGCGAATCCGGCCAGGGTCTACAACTATCTGGTCGGCGGTAAGGACAATTACCTCGCCGATTACGAACAGGCCCAGCGTTTTCTCGGCGTCGCACCCGAAGTCCGCGACACCGCGCTCTCCAATCGGCGATTCGTGCACCGCACCGTCCGTCATCTCGCCTCCGGTGGAATCAGTCAATTCCTGGATATCGGCGCGGGATTGCCGGCGAACCCGAATGTGCACGAGATCGCCCAGGCCGTGAATCCCCGGGCCCGCGTGGTCTACGCCGACAACGACCCCATCGTGGCGAGCCACGGCCAGGCCCGTCTCACCGTCTCCGGCACCACGATGGTCCGGGCCGATGTCCGCTCGCCCGACGACCTCCTGGGCCATGAGGAGCTGCGCCGGCTGCTCGACCCCGGGCAGCCGGTCGCGATCCTGCTGACGCTCGTCCTCGACTACATCGAGGACCGGGAGGACCCCATCGGCATTGTCCGCCGGCTCATGGACTGGGCCGCGCCGGGCAGCTGTCTGGTCCTCTCCCACGGCACCGGTGACTTCACCCTCGACACCGACCGGGAGTGGGAGGTCATCAGCTTCGAGGACCCGGTCTCACTGGTCGCCCGCGACCGTGATCAGATCATGGAGTACTTCTCCGGTCTCGAACTGCTCGACCCGGGCCTGGTGCAACTGCCCTCCTGGCGCCCGGGTATCGGCGCCGAGTCCGATCCGAGCCGGGTGTGGGCCTACGGCGGGGTGGCGCGCAAGCCGTAACCCCGCCCGCCGGCCGACGCCCGCCCCGGATCCCGCGTCAGCGCGGGCCGGGGCCCGCTGCGCGGGGGCGGACGGGTGGCGCCGTCGCGACACCGCCCGGGACGCCCGGCGGTGTGCGGACGCCGCCTCCCCGGCAGTCGACGGGCCCGGCGACGCCGCAGGCGGATGAGGCGCGGGGCGGCACGGCCGCCGTCAGGGTGTCCTCGGGCGCGGGTCGTCCGCCGGCCTGTCCGGTGCGGTATCGGCGGACGCGGTGTGCGCGAGGGTGGCGAGGAGCCGGAGTTTCTCGTCGCTGTCGCTGTCCTTGTCCGGGTAGTAGACGACGAGGATGACGTCGTCGATGGCGAGCTTGTCGCGGTGGAGACGCAGTTCACCGACGACGGGGTGGTTGACGATGGTGGTTCCCCCGTCGAGGTTGCGGACGTCGTGGCGGGCCCACAGGGAGCGGAACCGCTGACTGGACAGCGCGAGTTCGCCGACGAGTTCGACGAACCGGGGGTTGTCGGTGTCGTCCCCGATGGTGGTGCGCAGGGCGGCGACGAAATCGGCGGTGGCCTTGGCCCAGTCCTGGTGGAAGGCCCGTTCCTCGGGATCGAGGAGCAGGGAGCGAAGCCGGTTCTGGCCGGGCCGCAGCCGGGGGGAGAGCGCGACGGCCAGGGGGTTGGAGGCCAGCACGTCGAACGCGCGTCCCTCGACGAACGCGGGGATCTGAAGGTGGGCGAGCAGCTGGTGCACACGCGCCGGTACGTGCTCGGGCCGCTTGCGGCGCGGCGCCCTGGGGCGTATCGCCGCGAGGCCGAGCAGATACGTCCGTTCCACGTCGTCGAGTCGCAGGACGCGTGCGAGTGATTCCAGAACCTGGGGGGAGGGGTTCTTGTCCCGGCCCCGTTCCAGGCGCAGGTAGTAGTCGGCGCTGATGCCGGCGAGCAGGGCCACCTCCTCCCGGCGCAGGCCGGGCACGCGGCGGTTGCCGCCGGGCGGGAGCCCCGCCTGCGCCGGCGAGACCAGCTCACGCCGGGCACGGAGGTAGCTGCCGAGCCGGTTGCCGGATTCCTCATCCTTCATACCGACACCGTAATGCGGTGCGCGTGCGTCAGAGGGGGTCCTGACAGGACCAGGGAAGACGGGGGCCCTGCCACAGCCGGCGGAATCCGTCAAGACTGCGGTAGCACCGTTTCAAGAAGAGACAGAGAACACCACTGTCCGCGCCGCGGCCCCGAACGCCGTCGGCGCCTCGTACCGAAGGGAAGATCTCGTGGATCTCTCCAACCGCACCGTTCTCGTCGTCGGCGGAACCTCGGGCATCGGCCGGGAGCTGGCCCGGCGGTTCGCCGCGGCGGGCAGCACCGTGGCCATTGGCGGCCGCAGCCCGGAAGCACTCGCGGAGCTCGCCGGAGAGGGCTTCGGCACGGTCGGCATCGACGTCACCGACAGCGCCTCCGTCGCCTCCGCCCGTGACGTCGTGCTCGACCGCTACCCCGAGCTGGACACCGTGGTCACGATGTCGGGCGTCATGCTCCTGGAGGACCTGCGCGACCCCGCCCACTTCGCGGCGGCGGAGACGACGATCGACACCAACCTGCTCGGCACCATCCGGGTCATCGACGCGTTCACCCCGCACCTGGTCCGGCGGGGCGCCGGCACCTTCATCACCGTCACCTCCGGCATCGCCTTCCTGCCCTTCCCGCCCATGCCCAGCTACGCCGCCTCCAAGGCCGCGGTGCACGCCTACTCCGAGGCACTGCGCGCGCAGCTGGACGGCACCGGGGTCGGCGTCGTCGAGCTCGTCCCCCCGGCCGTCGCCACAGCGGGCCAGGAAAAGGTGAACCCGCACGCGCTGCCGCTCGACGATTTCGCCACCGAAGTCATGCGGCTGCTCTCGGCGGACCCCACCCCCCGCGAAATCCTGGTGAAGGGTGTCCTCATGCACCGCTGGGCCGAGCGCGACGGCACCTACGACGACCTCGTCGCCCAGCGTTCCCGGGCCCTGGCCATGCTCCCCGGCCGCGAAGGCTGACCCCGCGCCCCGACCGGCCGCCGGCGCGGAAACGCCGTGCCCGGTGTCCCGCGTCCGTCCTCCACACACCGGGGGCCGATATCCGGTCGCCACGGCACACCGCCAGGCGTGGGCCGGACCGGCAC
>NZ_BBOX01000038.1 GCF_001553455.1 Streptomyces hygroscopicus subsp. hygroscopicus | reverse complement strand
CCGAGCCACTGCTCGGCCCACTCCGGCGGCTCCCCGCCCCCGGGCACGCCCCCCGCGCCGGACGCCCACAGCAGCAGCAGGCCCAGCGCGTGTTTGCACGGGAACTTCCGGCTCGGACAACTGCACCGGTAGCCGGGCCCGTTCAGATCGACGACCGTCTGGTACGGCTTGCTGCCGCTGCCCGCGCACAGCCCCCACACCGCTTGGCCGTGCGCCCCCGCGCCCGACCACGAGCCGGCCGCCGCGAGCTTGCCGCCCGCTTTGCGTGACGCGGCGTCAGGCGCCAGGGCCAGCACCTGCTCCGCCGTCCAGCGTTCCCCCTGCGGATTCATGTCTGCGACGGTACGGGCACCCACTGACAATCGCTCTGACCTGCGCCTTCGTTGGCCGAGAGCCGGTTGTCAGTGGGGTGGTGCAGGGTGGTTCTCGCGTCCGGAAACGGAACGAGGAAACGAGTCGTGGGGGAGCTGTGACCGTCACTGTGCCCGGAACCGAATCCACCGATAGCAACCGCACGGCAGGGCCCAGCGAGGCCGCCGGCGCCGCGGAAGCCCTGCGTCCGCACGCGGAGGACGCGTTCGCCGACGAGCTGCGCGCGCTGGCCGCGGCCGACGACCGGCCGCGTCCGGCGCGCTGGCGGCTCTCGCCGTGGGCGGTCGCCACCTATCTGCTCGGCGGCACGCTGCCCGACGGCACCGTGATCACCCCCAAGTACGTGGGCCCGCGCCGCATCGTCGAGGTCGCCGTCACCACTCTCGCCACCGACCGCGCCCTGCTGTTGCTGGGCGTGCCCGGCACCGCCAAGACGTGGGTGTCCGAGCATCTGGCGGCGGCGGTCAGCGGTGACTCGACGCTGCTGGTCCAGGGCACCGCCGGGACGCCCGAGGAGGCCATCCGGTACGGGTGGAACTACGCCCAGCTCCTCGCCCACGGCCCGAGCCGCGAGGCCCTCGTGCCGAGCCCGGTGATGCGCGCGATGGCGGACGGCATGACCGCCCGCGTGGAGGAGCTGACGCGCATCCCGGCCGATGTGCAGGACACGCTGATCACCGTCCTGTCGGAGAAGACGCTGCCGATCCCGGAGCTGGGGGAGGAGGTCCAGGCGGTCCGCGGCTTCAATCTGATCGCGACCGCCAACGACCGCGACCGCGGGGTCAACGAGCTTTCCAGCGCCCTGCGCCGCCGCTTCAACACGGTCGTGCTGCCGCTGCCCGCGACCCCGGAGGACGAAGTCGACATCGTCTCCCGCCGCGTCACCCAGATCGGCCGCTCGCTGGAGCTCCCGGAGCTGCCGGAGGGGGCCGACGAGATCCGCCGCGTGGTCACGGTCTTCCGCGAGCTGCGCGAGGGAGTGACCGGCGACGGCCGTACGAAGCTGAAGTCGCCCTCGGGCACGCTGTCGACGGCCGAGGCCATTTCCGTGGTCACCGGCGGACTCGCCCTCGCCGCCCACTTCGGCGACGGCGTGCTGAGGGCGGGCGACGTGGCCGCGGGCATCTTGGGCGCGGTCGTCCGCGACCCGGCCGCCGACCGTGTCATCTGGCAGGAGTACCTGGAGACGGTCGTCCGCGAGCGCGACGGCTGGAAGGACTTCTACCGCGCGTGCCGGGAGGTGACGGAGTGACGGGCGCCCCGCCGGCGCGGGCCGCCGGTCCGCTGCTGCTGGGGGTGCGCCATCACGGGCCCGGGTCGGCGCGGGCGGTGCGGGCGGCGCTCGAGGCGTGCGCACCGCGCGTGGTGCTGATCGAGGGGCCGCCGGAGGCGGACGCGATCGTGCGGCTCGCCGCCGAGGAGGACATGCGTCCGCCGGTCGCGCTGCTCGCCCATGCCGCGGACGACCCGGGGCGGGCCGGATTCTGGCCGCTGGCCGGGTTCTCCCCGGAGTGGGCGGCCATCCAGTGGGCGCTGGCCCACGAGGTCCCCGTACGGTTCATCGACCTCCCGGCGGCCAACTCGCTGGCCATGTCGGCGGGGAAGGCCCCCCAGGGCCCGTCCGCCCTGCCCGAGCCGCCCGCCCGGCCCGGTCCGGCGGCCCCGGAGTGGCCTGGTGCTCCGGGGCATCAGGCCGCCCCGGGGGAGCAGAGCGGCCCGGCGGCCGGCTCCGCCGAGCGGCTGCGCGTCGATCCCCTGTCCGTCCTCGCCGAGGCGGCCGGGTACGACGACCCGGAGCGCTGGTGGGAGGACGTCATCGAGCACCGCGGCACCGGCGGCACGGAGGCGTTCGCGGCCGTGGCGGAGGCCATGGAGGCACTGCGCGCCGAGTACGGCCACGGCGGGCACGAGGACGACGCCGTGCGCGAGGCCCATATGCGGCTGCGGCTGCGCGAGGCGCGGCGGGAGTTCGGGGACGAGGTCGCCGTCGTCTGCGGGGCCTGGCACGTACCGGCGCTGGGGGAGCGGACCACCGTGACCGCCGACCGGAAGCTGCTCAAGGGGCTGCCCAAGGTCAAGACCGAGATCAGCTGGGTCCCCTGGACCCACCGGCGGCTGGCGCGGCACAGCGGATACGGGGCCGGGATCACCTCTCCGGGCTGGTACGACCATCTCTTCCACGCCCCGGACCGACCCCTTGAGCGCTGGCTCACCAAGGTCGCGGGGCTGCTGCGGGACGAGGACTTCGCGGTCTCCTCGGCCCATGTCATCGAGGCCGTGAGGCTCGCCGAAACCCTGGCCGCCATGCGCGGACGTCCGCTCGCCGGGCTCGCCGAGACCCTCGACGCCGTAAGGGCGGTGATGTGCGAGGGCTCCGATGTGCCGATCGCGCTGGTACGGGACCGGCTGGTGGTCGGGGACGTCCTGGGCGAGGTCCCCGAATCGGCTCCCGCGGTGCCGCTCCAGCGCGACCTGGCGCGCACACAGCGCTCGCTGCGGCTCAGGCCCGAGGCACTGGAGCGCGATCTGGAGCTGGACCTGCGCAAGGAGACTGACGCCGGGCGCAGCCGTCTGCTGCACCGGCTGCGGCTGCTCGGGGTCGACTGGGGCACCCCGGCCGTCTCCCGTGGCAGCACCGGCACCTTCCGGGAGACCTGGCGGCTGCGGTGGGAGCCGGAGCTGTCGGTGCGGGTCGCCGAGGCGGGGGTGTGGGGCACCACGGTGCTGTCGGCGGCCACCGCCAAGGCGGAGACCGAGGCCCGGAGCGCCAAGGGGCTCGCCGAGGTGACCGAGCTGGCCGAGCGCTGTCTGCTCGCCGGACTCCCCGGCGCCCTCCCCGTCGTGATGCGCTCGCTCGCCGACCGGGCCGCGCTCGACGCGGACGTCGGCCATCTCGCCCAGGCCCTGCCCGCCCTGGTGCGCTCGGTGCGCTACGGGGACGTGCGCGGCACCGACACCGCCGCCCTCGAAGAGGTCGCGGTCGGGCTGGCCGAGCGGATCCTGGTCGGGCTGCCGCCCGCCTGTGTCGGCCTCGACAGCGACGGCGCCGCCGAGATGCGCGGCCATATGGAGGCCGTGCACCGCGCGATCGGGCTGCTGTCGGAGACGGAGGCACGGCCGGGGGCGGCGGGAGAGGCGGAGACGGGGACGCGGCCGGGGGCGGTGGGAGAGGCGGAGGCACGGCCGGGGACGGCGAGGCAGGCGGACGCGGGGACGCGGTCAGGGGCGGCGGGACAGGCGGAGACCGGGACCCGGGCAGAAGCAGGGACGGGGACGGCGGGGCAGGCGGACGCGGGGACGCGGGCAGAGGCAGGGACGGGGACGGCGGGGCAGGCGGACGCGGGGACGGGGTCAGGGGCGGCGGGAGAGGCAGGGACGGGGGCGGAGACGGGCGCGGGAACGGAGACGGGAGCGGGCACGGACGCGTGGCCGCGGCCCGGCATCCAGGCGGCGGAGCCGCCGGCGGCCCGGCCCGGCGCAGCCGACGGGCTGCGGACCCGCTGGGCGGCCATGCTGCGCTCCCTCGCCGGACGGGACGGCACCCCCGCCACGCCTGGGCTGATCCGGGGCCGCGCCGCGCGGCTGCTGCTGGACGACGGCCGACTCGCCGAGGACGAGGCGGCCCGGCTGATGGGGCTCGCGCTCTCGCCCGGCACCCAGCCGCCCGAAGCGGCCTCCTGGATCGAGGGGTTCCTCGGCGGCGGGGCGGGCGGCGGCATGCTGCTGATCCACGATGAGCGGCTGCTCGGCCTGGTCGACCGCTGGCTGATCTCCGTTCCCGCCGAGGCGTTCACCGACGTCCTGCCCCTGCTGCGGCGCACCTTCTCCGCGTACGAGGCGGGCGTGCGCCGCCCTTGGGGGAGTTGGTCCGCCGGGGGCCCGAGGCCGGGGGGAGCACCGGCGGCCCCGGCGCTCCCGCCGTGCCGGGTTTCGGCCCCGGGCACGACCCGGACCGGGCGGCGGCCGTCGTACCGACGGTGCGTCTGCTGCTGGGCCTCGATCCCGCCCCGCACGGCAACGACACCATGGAGGCAGCCCGATGACGCACGGCGACCCTCACGGCGACGGGTACAGCGACGGTTACAGCGACGCCGTCCACGGCCACGGACACTGTCACGCACACGGCCACGGCCACGGGGGCGGTCTCGACCACGACATCGACGACGTCCACGACATCGACGACGGCCTTGACCACGGGGGCGGTCATGGTCACGGCCACGGCCACGGCCAGGGCATCGGCCACGGCCAGGGCCTCGACCTCGGCCACGGCCACGACCTCGACCTCGGCCACGACCTCGACCTCGGCCACGACCTCGACCTCGACCTCGGCCTCGACCACGGCCACGGGGGCGGCCTCGACCACGGGGGCGGTCATGGTCACGGCCACGGCCACCGTCACGGCCACCGCACCGGCGATCAGGAACGGCTGCGGCGCTGGCGGCTGGTGCTCGGCGGCCAGGGCGCCGACGGCACCGGGTGCTCGCTCAGCGGGACCGACGCCGCCATGGACCGCACGCTCGAGGCCCTCTACGGCTCCGGGGGCGGCGACGGCTCCGGCGGCAGCGGCACGGCCACCGGGCGCACCGGGCGCACCGGCGGCTCCCAGGGCGCGGCGAGCGGCCCGCGCTCCGGCGGGCTCGGCGGATCCGCGCCCCAAGTGGCCCGCTGGCTCGGCGACATCCGTACGTACTTCCCCACCTCCGTCGTCCAGGTCATGCAGCGCGACGCCATCGACCGGCTGGGTCTGTCCGCCCTGCTGCTGGAGCCGGAGATGCTGGCGGCCGTGGAGGCGGACGTCCACCTCGTGGGCACCCTGCTGTCCCTCAACAAGGCGATGCCGGAGACCACCAAGAACACCGCGCGGGCCGTCGTCCGTAAGGTCGTCGAGGACCTGGAGAAGCGGCTGGCGACCCGCACCCGCGCCACGCTCACCGGAGCGCTCGACCGCTCCGCCCGGATCGGCCGCCCCCGCCACCGGGACATCGACTGGGACCGCACCATCCGCGCCAACCTCAAGAACTACCTCCCCGACCACCGGACGGTCGTCCCCGAGCGGCTCATCGGGTACGGGCGGGCGGCGCGCGGTGTGCGGAAGGACGTGCTGCTGTGCGTCGACCAGTCGGGGTCGATGGCCGCGTCCGTGGTCTACGCCTCGGTCTTCGGCGCCGTGCTCGCCTCGATGCGCTCCCTCGCCACCCGGCTGATCGTCTTCGACACCTCCGTGGTGGACCTGACCGAGGAGCTCGACGATCCGGTGGACGTCCTCTTCGGCACCCAGCTCGGCGGCGGCACCGACATCAACCGCGCGCTGGCCTACTGCCAGTCGCGGATCACCCGGCCCGCCGACACCGTCGTCGTCCTCATCAGCGACCTCTACGAGGGCGGCATACGCGAGGAGATGCTGGGGCGGGTCGCCGCGATGAAGGCGTCCGGAGTGCAGTTCGTGACGCTGCTCGCGCTGTCCGATGAGGGAGCGCCGAGTTACGACCGCGAGCACGCGGCGGCCCTCGCCGCGCTGGGCGCGCCCGCCTTCGCCTGCACCCCCGATCTGTTCCCGGAGGTGATGGCGGCGGCGATCGAACGGCGCCAACTGCCTATACCGGACATGGCGATGCATCAGTGATCCGGGGCTTGCGCCGACCCCTGTGGGTCGTGCAAGGATCATCCTCGTCGCCCAGGACATGAATCCAGCCATCTGGCTGGCGAGTTCGTCCTGTTCGGTGCGCCCATCGCCAGATCGCCGCACCCATGTGCCCGTTGTACGTCCCGTACTCACGGAAGGCCCCGTTCGTGTCTGTTGTGTCCGCCATGTCTGTCGCCGTGCGCCTGCCGCGCACGGTGGCGGCGCGGCGGGCGCTGCTGGCGGCGCTCTTCCTCGGGGGCTTCCTGGCCCTGGCGTTCCTCTTCGGCGGCAGCGCTCACGCCGCCGAGCGGAGCGATCAGGACGGGACGACCGGCATATCGATCGGCCGCTCCACCGTCTCCGGGCTGCTCGACCCCTCGGGTATCGAGCAGACCCGGCAGCAGGTGGAGAAGCACGCGCCGCCCCTGGTGGTGCGGACCGCCCACACGGCGGAGGACGTCGTACGGGAGACCGTGCGGCCCATCCAGGAGCCGGTCGAGCGGGAGGCGCAGAAGATCACCGAGCCGGTCGGCGACCTGGTCGGCGGCACCGCGGGCGACAGCCTGCCGGTGGGCCTGCCCGACGTCGGCATCGGTGACGCGATCGGTGCGGGCCCCCAGGGCTCCGTGCCGGACCACGGCGGCCCGGCCGCCGAGCGGCACGCGGCCGAGGACGAGCCGGTGACCGTGCACAAGGCGGCGCCCGCCGCCGCGGACCCGATGGGGCCCGAGACGTACGCCCCGGTCGTCACCCCGCACCGTATGGGTGCGACCGCCTCCCACCCCGAGCACGCGCCCGCCGTACGGGCGGTCTCCGGCACCGGTCCGGACGGTGGCGCCCCGGCGCCGCTGCCCCTTCCGCGGTCCCCGCTCGGGGCCACCTCGCAGTGCACCGGCGACAGCGGCGGTCCCCGTGGCGGGAACACCCATGCCGCTCTCCCGCCGTCAGGCGCGGTGTCCTTCGGGCTGAAGCCCGGCACGGTCCGCGCGGAGAGCTCGGCGCCGACGCGCGAGCGGTTCAACGAAGTCCTCGAATTCCCCGGCTAGGGCAGACCTCACCCCCGTCTGCTGAGACCTGCCGCGCGGGGGCGGGTCAGGTCTGCCCGTCCGAAACCCCTTTTGACTTTCGAAGGACTTCCTCCACCATGCGCAACAACCTTCGCCGTTCCATCCTCGTCGCCGCTGCCGCCACCGGTATCTGGGCCCTCGGCTCCGCCGCTGCCAACGCCGCCGAGAACCCGGCCGTCCCCTCCACCGACGGCGTCACCAGCACCGTGGACGGCCTCACCAAGACGGTGAACAAGACGCTGCCGACCGACAAGGTGACCGAGACGGTGGGCGGCGTGGCCGACACCTCCAAGGTGACCGACACCGTGAAGAAGACCGTGGACGGCGCCGCCTCCACCGTGGACGGCGTCACCGGCGGCGTGACGGACCGCGTGCCGGGCGCCGGCAAGCTGCCCCGCGTCTCGGACGTCACCAAGACCGTCGAGGGCACCGCCGACGGCCTTACGGGCGACGTCGCCAAGCCGGAGAAGGTCGTCAAGAAGGCCCACAAGGCCGTCAAGGGCGTCCAGAAGACCGTCAAGGGCGTCGAGAAGACCGTCAAGAAGACCGCCGACCTCGACCTGCCCACCGGTGAGGTCCCCGGCGTGGTGCCCAGCCTTCCGGGCCTCGGCTCGCTGCCGACCCTGCCCGACACCTCCACGCTGCCCACCGGCTCGCTGCCGGACGTCCAGGGCCTCCCGGGCCAGCTGCCCACCGAGCTCCCCGCCACCCCGAAGCTGCCCTCCGCCCCGGGGTCGGCCAATGACCTGCTCGCCTCCCTCTCCGGCGCCGGCATCCGCCCGGAGGAGCTGGCCGGTAAGGTCCAGGCCGTCGTGGGCACCACCAAGCCGGTCGTCGACGGTGTGGCCTCGGACGTGCTGCCGCCCGCCGCGCACCGTCTCGTGGTCAAGGTCGTCCCGGTCGCGGAGCGGACCGTCGGTGACACCGGTGCGCTGGCCGACGGCGCCGTGGCCCGCACCACCCCGTACGTCTTCGTGGTGACCGGCAGCGCTCAGGGCTTCGCGCTGGGCACCGCCTCCAACGTGGTCCCGGCCGTGCAGGACGCCGTCGACCGCCTGGTGCCGGTCGTGGTGAACGTGCCGACCACCGCCGTTCCGTTCGCGCAGGACCTGGCCGGCACCACCGTGCCGTTCGCCCAGGACCTGGCCACGGGCACGGTCGCGGACGCCCGGACCACGGTGGGGAACGCCAAGGACGGTGCGCTGAGCCTGCTCCCGGCGCTGCCCACCGACCTGACCGACGTCGCCAACATCCCGGCCCTCCCGGTCCTCCCGGCGGACCTGCCTTCGGTTCCGGCCGACCTGCCGACCGTTCCGGCTGACCTGCCGCAGCTCCCGGCCGACCTGCCTTCGGTTCCGGCCGACCTGCCGACCGTTCCGGCTGACCTGCCGCAGGTGGAGCTCCCGCAGGTTCCGGCCGAGCTCCCGCAGCTCCCGGCCGACCTGCCTTCGGTTCCGGCCGACCTGCCGACCGTTCCGGGCACGCTCCCGACCGTCTGATCGTCCCGGCGGGCGTAAGACAGGCAGGCCGTGAAGGCCGTGAAGGCCGAGAAAGCGTGAAACCGTAAGGCGAACATCGTCGACCGGGCAGTCCTCGTTGGGGAGAGGGCTGCCCGGTTGTCGTACCTGAATAGATGGAAACGGTCGCGATCTGTGACCGTTATCACCGCGCCAGTGTGATCTGCGATTTAGGGCCGCACGTCCCGCGGAGATAACCTGCGAGACGGACATGCCGCGTACCCGGTGAACGTGTGCCGCCCTCGTTACAGATCGCGTCCTCACGCTGCCCCCCGCGGCACGCCCGCGCAGATAACGACCGCGAAATCCATGGAAAAGGGACGGACGCGCGTGGACCTGTTCGAATACCAGGCGAAGGACCTCTTCGCCAAGCACGGTGTACCGGTGCTGGCCGGTGAAGTCATCGACACGCCTGGGGCGGCGCGCGAGGTGGCCGAGCGACTGGGCGGCCGCGCGGTCGTCAAGGCGCAGGTCAAGACGGGTGGCCGGGGTAAGGCGGGTGGCGTCAAGCTGGCCTCCGACCCGGATGACGCCGTTGAGAAGGCGACCCAGATCCTGGGCATGGACATCAAGGGCCACACGGTCCACAAGGTGATGCTCGCCGAGACCGCGGACATCAAGGAGGAGTACTACGTCTCCTTCCTGCTGGACCGCACCAACCGGACCTTCCTCGCCATGGCCTCCGTCGAGGGCGGCGTGGAGATCGAGGTCGTCGCGGAGCAGAACCCCGAGGCGCTCGCCAAGATCCCGGTGGACGCCATCGAGGGCGTGACCCCGGAGAAGGCCGCCGAGATCGTCGCCGCCGCGAAGTTCCCGGCCGAGATCGCGGACCAGGTCAGCGAGGTCCTCCAGAAGCTGTGGACTGTCTTCATCAAGGAAGACGCTCTGCTCGTCGAGGTCAACCCGCTGGTCAAGACCGACGACGGCAAGATCATCGCGCTGGACGGCAAGGTCTCCCTGGACGAGAACGCCGCCTTCCGCCAGCCGGAGCACGAGGCGCTCGAGGACAAGGCCGCGGCCAACCCCCTCGAGGCGGCCGCCAAGGCCAAGGGCCTCAACTACGTCAAGCTCGACGGTGAGGTCGGCATCATCGGCAACGGCGCGGGTCTGGTCATGTCGACCCTCGACGTCGTCGCCTACGCGGGTGAGACCCGCGGCGGTGTGAAGCCCGCCAACTTCCTCGACATCGGCGGTGGCGCCTCCGCCGAGGTGATGGCCAACGGTCTCGAGATCATCCTCGGCGACCCGGACGTCAAGTCGGTCTTCGTCAACGTCTTTGGTGGCATCACCGCCTGCGACGCCGTCGCCAACGGCATCGTCCAGGCCCTGGAGCTGCTGAAGTCCAAGGGTGAGAACGTCTCCAAGCCGCTGGTCGTGCGCCTCGACGGCAACAACGCGGAGCTGGGTCGCAAGATCCTCACCGACGCCAACCACCCGCTCGTAACGCAGGTGGACACCATGGACGGCGCGGCCGAGCGTGCCGCCGAGCTGGCTGCGAAGTAAGGGACGAGGGAACCGGAAACCATGGCTATCTTCCTCACCAAGGAGAGCAAGGTCATCGTCCAGGGGATGACCGGGTCCGAGGGGCAGAAGCACACCCGTCGGATGCTTGCCTCGGGCACCAACATCGTCGGCGGCGTGAACCCGCGCAAGGCCGGCACCACCGTGGACTTCGACGGCACCGAGATCCCGGTCTTCGGCTCCGTCAAGGAGGCCATCGACGCCACCGGCGCCGATGTCACGGTCATCTTCGTCCCGGAGAAGTTCACCAAGGACGCGGTCATCGAGGCGATCGACGCCGAGATTCCGCTCGCCGTCGTGATCACCGAGGGCATCGCGGTCCACGACACCGCCAACTTCTGGGCCTACGCGGGCAAGAAGGGCAACAAGACGCGCATCATCGGCCCGAACTGCCCGGGTCTGATCACGCCGGGTCAGTCGAACGCGGGCATCATCCCGGCCGACATCACCAAGCCCGGCCGGATCGGTCTGGTGTCGAAGTCCGGCACGCTGACCTACCAGATGATGTACGAGCTGCGGGACATCGGCTTCTCGTCCTGTGTGGGCATCGGCGGTGACCCGATCATCGGCACCACCCACATCGACGCCCTGGCCGCCTTCGAGGCCGACCCCGACACCGACCTGATCGTGATGATCGGTGAGATCGGCGGCGACGCCGAGGAGCGGGCCGCGGACTTCATCAAGGCCAACGTCACCAAGCCGGTCGTCGGCTACGTGGCGGGCTTCACCGCTCCCGAGGGCAAGACGATGGGCCACGCGGGTGCCATCGTGTCCGGTTCCTCCGGCACCGCCCAGGCGAAGAAGGAGGCCCTCGAGGCCGCGGGCGTGAAGGTCGGCAAGACCCCGTCCGAGACCGCGCGCCTGGCGCGCGCCGCGCTGGCCGGCTGACGCACGCACGCGCGCCGCGCTGGCCGGCTGACGCACGCGCGCCGCGCCGGCCGACTGACGCACGGCGTGCCGCCCCGCTGACGCGCGCCGTGCCGGGCCGGTGCAGCGCGTCGTACCGGCCGGTCTGACGCCGCCATGGCTCGATGCCGCGGG
>NZ_BBOX01000037.1 GCF_001553455.1 Streptomyces hygroscopicus subsp. hygroscopicus | reverse complement strand
TACCACCACACGGTGGTACGGGCCCGCGGCGTTGTGGGCGACGGCACCCTTGGCGGACGCGGAACACGGCAATTCGCCAATCCATCCCATTGAGCAGTAAAAGGCGCATAAGCGGACTAGAGCGACACGGCGACCAAACCCTTGATGTAAGGATGAAGCGGCTGTTATTGGCAGCATGGTCACGTGACGCAAACGACCGATCGCAGCCCGTCGGTGTCCTCACGTGACCGCTCCGCGCCTCGGCGCTCCTCCGCCATCAGGGAGGCGTTCCTCGGCGGTGTGGTCGCCGCGGGGCTCGGCCTCGGCACGCTCGCCGTGGTCGTACTGCTGTTGTGGATCACCTCCTCGTCCCCCGAGAGCAGCCCCGACGGAGCCCTGCATGTCGCCGCCGACCTGTGGCTGCTCGGCCATGGCGCCGACCTGGTGCGCACCCAGACGCTCTCCGGCCACAGCGCGCCGGTCGGACTGACCCCGCTGCTGCTCAGCGTGGTGCCGTGCTGGCTGCTCTACCGGGCCGGCCAGCACGCCGTCTACCAGGCGGAACCCGATGAGGACGGAGGGCAGTGGGTGCCCGAGGAGTCCGTCGTCGATCCGCGTACCGCCTTCGCGTGGGTGACCGGCGGCTACCTGCTGGTCGGCACCGCGGCCGTGCTGTACGCCTCGTCCGGGCCGCTGCACGTCGCCCCGCTCAGCGCGCTGCTGCATCTGCCGGTCTTCGCCGGGGCCATCGCCGCCGTCGGCGTGTGGACGGCCGACGGGCGGTGCCCGCTCCGGCTGCCGGGGCGGGTGAGCACCGCACTGCGGCGGCTCCCCGGCGCCGACCGGACCGCACGGGTGGCGGCGTCACTGGCCGCGCGGAGCTGGTGCCGGCGCCGCCGCCTGGCCGCCGCGCTGCGCGCCGGGACCAGCGGTCTCGTCGTCCTGCTCGGCAGCGGTGCGCTCCTTACGGCGACGTCGATGCTGAGCCACGCGGGGGCCGTGCAGATGACCTTCCTCAACCTCAGCAATGTGTGGTCGGGGCAGTTCGCGGTGCTGCTGGTCAACCTGGCGCTGCTGCCGAACGCCATCGTCTGGGGCGCCGCGTACGGGGTCGGCGCGGGGTTCACGGTCGGCGGCGGCAGCGTGGTCGCGCCGCTGGGCATCACCTCCTACCCCCAGCTGCCGCACTTCCCGCTGGTCGCCGCGCTGCCCTCGGAAGGGCTCGGCGGGCCGCTCGTCTGGCTCACGGGGATCGCGGCCGGGACGTCGGTGGCCTGGTTCACCGGGGTCGCGGCGGCGCCACGACCCGGCAGGGGCGAGCCCAGGCCGTCCTGGGGCTGGGGCGAGACCCTGGTCCTCGCCACGCTGGCGGCGGTCGGCTGCGCCGCCGCGATGGCGCTGCTGGCCGGGGTCTCGGGCGGACCGCTGGGCATCGGCATCCTCGCCGACCTGGGCCCGAGCTGGTGGCGTACGGGCATGATCACGCTGGCCTGGACCGGGATGATCGGGGTGCCCGGGGCGATGGTGCTGCGCTGGTACCGGCTGTGCGTCCCCACCAGGGCCTCCTGGCCGGAGTGGAAGGCGGCGCGGGCGGCCCGTCGCACGGCCCGGGTGGCGCGTCGCACGGCCCGGGTACAGGCCCGTACGGAGGCCAGGAACGCCCGCGCGGCCCGGGCCGAGGCCAAGGCACGGGCGCGGGCGGCGGTGCCGCCCGGGGCGGCACCCATGGAGTCCGCCGAGGTGCGCGAGGCGATGGCCGAGCCGTGGTGGCAGTGGCTGCGCCCCCGGTCGGCGCCGGGCAGGTCCGGCCGTCGGCTGCGCCGGAAACCGGACCACGGCGGCGGCGCCGGTACGGAGACCGGAGTGGGCGCGATGGCCGGGCTCGCGACCCCCGCGGGCACACCGAGCACCGTCCGGCCACCGGCCCGCCCGCGCCGCTGGGCGCTGAGCAGGAAGAGCCCGGGGACGCCCGAGCCATCCGCCAAGCCCCTGACCGCACCGGACCCCCTCCGCGCCGAGATGCCGACCCGGCCGGACGACGCCCGCCGCGAGCCGTAAGGGGACCAGGGGGAGCCGCTGCGGGCCGTGCTCTGGGGTGGCTCTGGGTTCGTTTGCGTCGAGGGGTCGGCTCGGCTGGGCGGCTCCGGTCGTGGATCGTAAGGCGGCCGGTGCCCGCCGACTCGGCCCGATGGCGACGCCTGTCGCGAGCCGTAAGGGGGCCGGGGCGGTCACCGCGAGCGTAAGGGGCCAGGCGGAGCAGCCGCTGCGGGCCGTAAGGGGCTCCCAAGCGGCTCCGGGCCCGGTTCGCGCCGAGACGTCGGCCTGGCCCGGCGACCCCCGCCGCGAACCGTAACGCGGTCGGTGCGGCCCCGGCGCCTTCGCACCGGGAGACCGGTCCGGGCCGGAAGGGAATCCGCCCAACGGAATCCGCCCAACGGAATCCGCCCAACGGAATCCGCCCAACGGAATCCGACACCAGTCGTGAGGTGTGCGGGAGCGGCGTCAGTCCTGCGTGCTCAGGAGCGGGCGGAGCTGCTCGGGGAGCAGGGTTTCGCACGCGTGGCGCGAACTCTGCGTGAGGGCGTCGTCCACGCACGTGTAGTAGTCGTTGTAGACGACCTGGACGCTGAACGTCGCCGCGACGATGGCGAGCGCGAGTCCGCCCGTCACCAGACCGCTGATCGCCGCCGTCGCCTGCGGCTTCGCCGGGCCGCTGCCGGGCGCGGGCAGCGCGGCCGGGGTGGCGCCCGGGGGCGGGGGCGGGGCGTTCAGGGGCGCGGCGGTGGCCGGAGGCGGTGTCGTACGGCGCGGCTTGGCCCGCAGCGCGCTGATGCCCCAGTACACGGCCAGCGCCCCGAGCAGCAGCGCGATCTGCGGCAGGCTGAAGAGCGCGAAGAAGAAGGCCCACATGCCCGAGAGCAGTGCGTACCGGGCGCGCCGCTGGGCCGGGTCGTTGGGGTCCCAGCGGGGGCCGCCGGGCCCGCCGGGGCCGGAGGGGCGGTTGGCGGAGCCGGGCCTGGCGCCGAAGCCGCCGCTCTGGCGGCTGGGCTGGCGGCTGCTCCACTGACTGCCCCAGGCCGGAGGCTGCTGCGGCTGGTGGCCGCCTCCGTCGCCCTGACCGCCCTGACCGCCCTGACCGCCGTTCTCGCCGCCCCCGCCGTCCTGGGCTCCGTGACTGCTGCCCTGGGCTCCCTGGGCGCCGTTCTCGGCGTTGCCGCCGTTCTCCCCACCCGCGCCGTCCGGCCGGTGCCGGGGCTGCCAGGGCTGGTCCGGCCTGCCCTCGGGCGGCGGGGCGAACGGATTGTCCTCGTGCTGGCCCCCGTGGGGCCCGCCGGGCGCGGACGAGGGCGACTCGGGGGACGAGGACGACGAGGACGACGACTGCTGGTCCCGGAGCAGCGGCGTCGTGGGCGACATGCGGGCGTGCCTCATCGCCGCCCCCCGGTCGATACGGGAGTCGGTGTGAGGCGATGAGCCGCGTGGCGGCGTCGGTCCGGCATGTGGAGTGTGTCTTCCCCTTGTGTCGTCGTCCTGCACACCGGAGGCGTATACGGCTGGTGCCGTACGGCCCGGCGGCGCGGGCGCGACGGTTCGTTCCCACGGCGTCAGTTGGATGCGCAGTCCAGACGCTACCTCCCGTGCCCGCCCCCGTCCCCCGGGGGCCGCTTGGTGTGCCGGTATCGTTGCTGACGGTCGGCGGGTTCGTAGAGTTCCCCGGAATTAATGAGTCCGCGGCCTTGTAGGACCGTACGAACGGCAGCACCACCCGCGAGAAAGAGCCCCGCCGTGGCCTCCCCGCCTCTCCCCGCACGCTCCGCCCGTCCCGGGCGCCCCCTCCGCCTGGTCGTACTCGTCTCCGGCTCCGGTACGAATCTGCAGGCGCTGCTCGACGCCATCGCCGCCGAGGGCGTGGCCCGCTACGGCGCCGAGGTGGTGGCCGTCGGCGCCGACCGCGACGGCATCGAGGGCCTGGCGCGCGCCGAGCGCGCCGGGATTCCCACCTTCGTGTGCCGGGTCAGGGATCACGCCGGCCGCGCCGAGTGGGACGCGGCGCTGGCCGAGGCCACCGCCGCCCACGAGCCGGACCTGGTCGTCACGGCCGGGTTCATGAAGATCCTGGGCAAGGAGTTCCTGGCCCGGTTCGGCGGTCGCTGCGTCAACACCCATCCCGCGCTGCTCCCCAGCTTTCCCGGTGCCCATGGCGTACGCGACGCGCTCGCGCACGGCGTGAAGGTGACCGGATGCACCGTCCACTTCGTCGACGACGGGGTCGACACCGGCCCGATCATCGCCCAGGGCGTGGTCGAGGTCCGGGACGAGGACGACGAGTCCGCTCTCCATGAGCGGATCAAGGAAGTCGAGCGCTCGCTGCTCGTCGAGGTCGTGGGGCGTCTGGCCCGTCACGGCTACCGCATAGAGGGACGAAAGGTAAGGATCCCGTGACCGCCGAAGGTACCAAGCGGCCCATCCGCCGCGCGTTGGTCAGCGTCTACGACAAGACGGGTCTCGAGGAGCTGGCCCGAGGGCTGCACGCGGCGGGTGTCCAGCTCGTCTCGACCGGCTCGACGGCCGCGAGGATCGCCGCCGCCGGGGTACCGGTCACCAAGGTCGAGGAGCTGACCGGCTTCCCCGAGTGTCTCGACGGCCGGGTCAAGACGCTGCACCCGCGCGTCCACGCGGGCATCCTGGCGGACCAGCGGCTCGACTCGCACCGTGAGCAGCTCCAGGAGCTGGGCGTCGAGCCCTTCGAGCTGGTCGTGGTCAACCTCTACCCGTTCCGCGAGACGGTCGCCTCGGGCGCCGCGCCGGACGAGTGCGTCGAGCAGATCGACATCGGCGGTCCCTCCATGGTCCGCGCCGCCGCCAAGAATCACCCGTCCGTGGCCGTGGTCGTCAACCCCGAGCGGTACGACGACGTCCTCAAGGCCGTCGCGGACGGCGGGTTCGACCTGGAGCGGCGCAAGCGGCTGGCCGCCGAGGCGTTCCAGCACACCGCCGCCTACGACGTGGCGGTGGCCAACTGGTTCGCCTCCGGCTACGCGGCCGACGAGGGCCCCTGGCCGGACTTCATCGGCGTCACCTACGCCCGTAAGCAGGTGCTGCGCTACGGCGAGAACCCGCACCAGCCTGCCGCGCTCTACTCCGACGGCAGCGGTAAGGGGCTCGCGGAGGCCGAGCAGCTGCACGGCAAGGAGATGTCGTTCAACAACTACACCGACACCGAGGCCGCCCGCCGGGCCGCGTACGACCACTCCGAACCGTGTGTCGCGATCATCAAGCACGCCAACCCCTGCGGGATCGCGGTCGGCGCGGATGTCGCCGAGGCGCACCGTAAGGCGCACGCCTGCGACCCGCTGTCGGCCTTCGGCGGTGTGATCGCCGTCAACCGCCCGGTGTCGGTCGCCATGGCCGAGCAGGTCGCCGAGATCTTCACCGAGGTGATCGTCGCCCCGGCGTACGAGGACGGCGCGGTCGAGGTGCTGGCCCGTAAGAAGAACATCCGCGTGCTGCGCTGCGCGGACGCCCCCGCGCCCGGCGATGAGTCCCGTTCGATCGAGGGCGGCGATCTGGTCCAGGCCAAGGACCGGCTCCAGGCCGAGGGCGACGACCCGGCCAACTGGACCCTCGCCACGGGCGAGGCGCTGGACGCCGACGGCCTGGCCGAGCTGGCCTTCGCCTGGCGTTCCTGCCGCGCGGTGAAGTCCAACGCCATCCTGCTCGCCAAGGACGGCGCCACGGTCGGCGTCGGCATGGGCCAGGTCAACCGCGTGGACTCGGCGAAGCTGGCCGTCGAGCGGGCCGGTGCCGAGCGCGCCGCCGGTGCGTACGCCGCCTCCGACGCCTTCTTCCCGTTCCCGGACGGTTTCGAGGTGCTGGCCGAGGCGGGCGTCAAAGCCGTGGTGCAGCCGGGCGGCTCGGTCCGCGACGAGCTGGTGGTGGAGGCCGCCCAGAAGGCGGGCGTGACCATGTACTTCACCGGTACGCGCCACTTCTTCCACTGAGCGCCCGCTCCGTCCACGGAAGCGCCCGCCCAGCCGCACGCGCAGGAGGCCGCACCCCGACCCGACCCCGGGGTGCGGCCTTCGCCGGTCCGGCACCGGTCGGTCCCCGAACCGACCGGTCCGGCACCGACCGGTTCCCGAACCGACCGGCCCGGCACCGACCAGTCCCTGAACCGACCGGCCCCCGAACCGACCGGCCCCTGATTGGATCCGACGTCCCCGCATCCGGGAGGATGAAGTCATGACCGCCCAGATTCTCGATGGCAAGGCAACCGCAGCCGCGATCAAGTCCGATCTCGTCAGCCGCGTGGAGGCGCTGAAGGCCAAGGGCATCCATCCCGGTCTCGGGACGGTGCTGGTGGGCGAGGACCCCGGCAGCAAGTGGTACGTCGCGGGCAAGCACCGCGACTGCGCCGAGGTCGGCATCGCCTCCATCCGGCGCGACCTGCCCGAGACCGCCACCCAGGAGGAGATCGAGGCGGCGGTGCGGGAGCTCAACGAGGACCCGGCCTGCACCGGCTACATCGTGCAGCTGCCGCTCCCCAAGGGCATCGACGCCAACCGGGTGCTGGAGCTGATCGACCCGGCCAAGGACGCCGACGGGCTGCACCCGATGAACCTCGGCCGGCTGGTGCTGGGCGAGAGCGGCCCGCTGCCGTGCACGCCCCAGGGCGTCATCCAGCTGCTGCGCCACCACGGTGTGGAGATCAACGGCGCGCATGTGGTGGTCGTCGGGCGGGGCATCACCGTCGGCCGGTCGATCGGACTGCTGCTGACCCGCCGCTCGGAGAACGCCACGGTCACCCTCTGCCACACCGGCACCCGCGATCTGCCCGGGATCCTGCGCCAGGCCGACATCATCGTGGCGGCCGCCGGGGTGCGGCACCTGATCAAGCCGGAGGACGTCAAGCCGGGCGCCGCGGTGCTCGACGTGGGCGTCAGCCGGGACGAGCACGGCAAGATCGCCGGGGATGTGCACCCCGGGGTGGCCGAGGTCGCGGGCTGGCTCTCGCCGAACCCGGGCGGGGTCGGCCCGATGACCCGTGCCCAACTGCTGGTCAACGTGGTGGAGGCCGCGGAGCGGAACGCGAAGGCGGCCGCCGACGCCGGTGCCGGCCATGACGGCTGAGGCGAGCGAACCGGCGGCCGGGGAGCCGCGGCCGGTACCGCCCGCGGCGCCCGCCCGGTCGGCCCGGAAGTCGCGCCGCTTCCCGCTGATCACCCGGGACACCGCGCGTCCGGAGGGCGGCGGCCGGGCCGCGCCCGGTGCCGCTCCGGCGCCCGCCCGGCAGTGGCCGCTGCTCGCGGTGATGGGCGGGGTGGGCCTGGGGCTGCTGATCGTCGCCCTGGACGCGTTCCGGGCGGGCACGGTGCTGATCGGGCTGTCCCTGCTGGCGGGCGCGTTCCTGCGGGGGGGGCTGCCCGGGGGGGGGG
>NZ_BBOX01000036.1 GCF_001553455.1 Streptomyces hygroscopicus subsp. hygroscopicus | reverse complement strand
TTCCTGCGGTGGGCGCTGCCCGAGGTGGGGATGCTGGCGGTGCGCTCGCGCTTCACCGACCTGCTGACCTATGGGCTGCTGGGCGCGGCGATCGTGCTGCTGTCCCTGATGGCCCAGCCGGATCCGTGGGTCACCATCCCGTTCCTCGATGACGTGGTGCATTTCACGGTGCGCTAGCCGATCGCGTGGAACGGCGGCCCGTCCTCTCCCCCGTGGAAGGACGGGCCGCCGTCGTTGTGGCCGGATCCCAGCGGTCCGGCGGCGGTCCGCCCTCTCCCCCGAAGAAGGACGGACCGCCTGGTAGACAGGGTTGTGTGTGGGCTGTGCCCAATCAATGATCGTCAGGGCCCTGTGGCTCGGAAGTGACCGTTCCGGTACGAGGTCTCGGCTGTGCAACGACGAGCCGGGCGCAGGGAAGTGCGCACCCATGCGTGAAACGCTCCGATGCGCCCCCGCCCCAAGCCCCGACATCCCAGGGCAAGGCGCCCCTTTGGGTGGTCGGCCCGCGGTCCGGTGACGCCAACGGCGGTCGTGCGGTGGGTGATCGACGGATACGCGCGGGCCGCGCAGGTGGGCACGGGGCAGGGGGCGGGCTCCCGGCGCCCCGTCAGGGCTGGTCGGGGGCCGGGGAGCCGGACGGAGGCAGGCCGTGCGCCGAGACCGTTCGCGGGAACCGAGGGGCCGTTCGGGGGAATTCGGAGGCGGGGGGAATGAGCCGGGGGAATCGGGGCAGACGCTGCCCGAGCCCCCCACGGGTGACGCACTGGGCGGCCGCCTGCACTCCCCCTCCTGGCAGGCGGCCGCCAGGGTGCGTGGTCAGCTGGTTCAGCCGGGTCAGCCGGAAACCACGCGGTGAGCGGTTACACAATGGCCCGAGAGGACCTGGGCCAGGTGCCGTCGGATAGCCTGACGCAGGTATCTCGACACCAAGAGATCTTGGACTGACAACTCAGCGCAGGAGACCGCCATGACCCGCACTCCCGTCACCGTCACCGTCACCGGCGCGGCCGGCCAGATCGGCTACGCGCTGCTCTTCCGCATCGCCTCCGGTCAGCTCCTCGGCGCGGACGTGCCGGTCACACTGCGTCTCCTGGAGATCCCGCAGGGGCTGAAGGCCGCCGAGGGCACCGCGATGGAACTCGACGACTGTGCCTTCCCGCTGCTCCAGGGCATCGACATCTCCGACGACCCGAACGTGGCCTTCGACGGTGCGAACGTCGCCCTGCTGGTCGGCGCCCGCCCGCGGACCAAGGGCATGGAGCGCGGCGATCTGCTGGAGGCCAACGGCGGCATCTTCAAGCCGCAGGGCAAGGCCATCAACGACCACGCCGCGGACGACATCAAGGTCCTGGTCGTGGGCAACCCGGCCAACACCAACGCGCTCATCGCACAGGCCGCCGCGCCGGACGTACCGGCCGAGCGCTTCACCGCGATGACCCGCCTGGACCACAACCGCGCCCTGTCCCAGCTCTCGAAGAAGACCGGCGCCCCGGTCTCCGAGATCAAGAAGCTGACGATCTGGGGCAACCACTCCGCCACCCAGTACCCGGACGTCTTCCACGCCGAGGTCGCGGGCAAGAACGCCGCCGAGGTCGTCAACGACGAGCAGTGGCTGGCGGACACCTTCATCCCGACCGTCGCCAAGCGCGGCGCCGCGATCATCGAGGCGCGCGGCGCCTCCTCGGCCGCTTCCGCCGCCAACGCCGCCATCGACCACGTCTACACCTGGGTCAACGGCACCGCCGCCGGCGACTGGACCTCCGCCGGTGTGGTCTCCGACGGCTCGTACGGGGTGCCGCAGGGCCTGATCTCCTCCTTCCCGGTCACCGCCAAGGACGGGAAGTTCGAGATCGTCCAGGGCCTGGACGTCAACGAGTTCTCGCGGACCCGCATCGACGCGTCGGTGAAGGAGCTGGAGGAGGAGCGCGAGGCCGTGCGGAACCTCGGCCTGATCTGACGCACCTCACCACGACCGCGTCCGAAGGGTCACATTCCGGTATGCGCACCGGGGTGTGGCCCTTCGGCCGTTCACCGGCGGACGACCGGCCGATGACCGGTCGGCCGCTCGACCGGTTCCGCCTTCGGATCGCGTGAGCCGTCCCACTTTTTCTTGCGGATCAGGCATAGGTTCCGGCCTTCCGGTTAGGGGTCCATGTTGCTGGCCTGGACCAGTGGCAAAGCTCGCGGAACCGGAAGGCAGAGGATTACGTGTCGGCAGCCGAGACCATTCATGTGGACGGGGTGTGGCGGGCGGCCGCATCCGGCGCGCAGCGGGAGGTTCTCGACCCCGCCGACGCCAAGACCCTCGCCGTCGTCTCCGAGGGGGGCGTCGAGGACACCGACGCGGCGGTGGCGGCCGCGCGTCGCGCCTTCGACCAGGGGCCCTGGCCCCGGACGCCGGTGGCCGAGCGGGCGGCGCTGCTGCGCCGCGTCGCCGAGCTGCTGCAGCGCGACCGCGAGACGATCGCGCTCACCGAGAGCCGTGACACCGGCAAGACCCTGGAGGAGGGCCGGGTCGACGTCGACGACGTGACCAACGCCTTCCGCTACTTCGCCGACCTGGCCGCGGGCGAGTCGGCCGGGCGCGTCATCGACGCGGGCAGCCCCGATGTGCACAGCGTCGTGGTCCATGAACCGGTCGGCGTCTGCGCGATGATCACCCCCTGGAACTATCCCTTGCTCCAGGCCAGTTGGAAGGTCGCCCCGGCGCTGGTCGCCGGGAACACTTTTGTGATCAAGCCCAGCGAAGTGACCCCGCTGTCCACCGTCCATCTGGTCAAGCTGCTGGTCGAGGCCGGGCTGCCGGCCGGGGTGGCCAACCTGGTCACCGGCGCGGGCGACCCCGTGGGCGCCCGGCTGTCCGAGCACCCCGATGTGGACCTGATCTCCTTCACCGGTGGCCTCGTCAGCGGCACCAAGGTCGCGCAGGCCGCCGCCCCGACGGTCAAGAAGGTCGCGCTGGAGCTCGGCGGCAAGAACCCCAATGTGGTCTTCGCCGACGCCTGCGCCACCGCCGAGGGCTTCGACACCGCCGTCGACCAGGCCCTGAACGCCGCCTTCATCCACAGCGGCCAGGTCTGCTCGGCCGGCGCCCGGCTGATCGTCGAGGAATCGGTGCGGGAGCGGTTCGTGGCCGAACTCGCCCGCCGCGCGGAGAAGATCAAGCTGGGCCGCGGTACCGAGGACGGTGTCGAATGCGGTCCGCTGGTCTCGGCCCAGCAGCTGGACAAGACCGAGGCGTATGTGGCGTCCGCCCTGGCGGAGGGCGCGCTGCTGCGCTGCGGCGGCAAGCAGCCGGAGCCCAGCGAGGTCCGCCCGGCCACCGGTTACTTCTATCTGCCCACCGTTCTCGACCAGTGCCACCGTCAGATGCGGGTGGTGCGCGAGGAAACGTTCGGTCCGATCGTGACGGTCGAGTCCTTCCAAACCGAGGAGGAGGCCGTCACACTCGCCAATGACACGGAGTACGGACTGGCCGGCGCCGTCTGGTCCGCCGACACCGCGCGGGCGCGGCGCGTCGCCGCCCGGCTGCGGCACGGCACCGTGTGGATCAACGACTACCACCCCTACCTTCCGCAGGCCGAATGGGGCGGTTTCGGCAAGTCCGGGGTCGGGCGCGAGCTCGGTCCCGCGGGCCTTGACGAATACCGCGAGACCAAGCACGTCTACGAGAACCTGCGGCCGAGCCCGGTGCGCTGGTTCGCCGGCTGACACCCCCGCCGCCGGCCCGGAGGAGTGCGGCTGGGCCCGGACCCGTCCCCCGGGGTCCGGACCAGCCGGGCCCGCACACGGTGACCGGCGGCCGAAGCCCGTGGCCATCGAGGCACCCGGCACCACCCCCCATACCCAGGGGCGGCAGCCCCCGGCCCGCGCACCGCGCGGGCCGTCTGGGTAAGACCCCGAGGAGTAACCCCACCATGTCCGAACCTGTCGCATACGACTACGTCGTCATCGGCGGCGGCACCGCAGGGTCGGTGATCGCTTCCCGGCTCACCGAGGACCCGGACATCCGTGTCGCCGTCATCGAGGGCGGACCGTCCGATGTCGACCGGCCCGATGTGCTCACGCTGCGCCGCTGGCTCGGGCTGCTCGGCGGCGACTTGGACTACGACTACCCCACCACCGAGCAGCCACGCGGGAATTCACATATCCGGCACAGCCGGGCGCGGGTGCTCGGGGGGTGCTCCTCGCACAACACCCTGATCTCCTTCAAGCCGCTGCCGGGTGACTGGGACGAGTGGGCCGAGGCCGGGGCCGAGGGCTGGGACGCGGAGTCCATGGACCCGTACTTCCACCGGCTGCGCAACCACATCGTCCCGGTGGACGAGAAGGACCGGAACCCGATCGCGCGGGACTTCGTCGAGGCCGCCCAGGCCGCCGCCGGGGTGCCGCGCGTCGAGGGGTTCAACAAGAAGCCGTTCCACGAGGGCGTCGGCTTCTTCGACCTCGCCTACCACCCGGAGAACAACAAGCGTTCCTCGGCGTCGGTCGCCTATCTGCACCCGTTCCTGGACCGGCCCAACCTCCATCTGATGCTGGAGACCTGGGCGTACCGGCTGGAGCTGGACGACACCGGCCGGGCCACCGGTGTCCATGTCCGCACCAAGGACGGCGAGGAGGTCTTCGTCCGGGCCGGGACCGAGGTGCTGGTCTGCGCGGGCGCCGTGGACACCCCGCGGCTGCTGATGCACTCCGGCATCGGGCCCAGGGCCGATCTGGAGGCGCTGGGCATCCCCGTCGTCCACGATCTGCCGGGCGTCGGCGAGAACCTGCTCGACCACCCGGAGTCGGTGATCGTATGGGAGACGGACGGCCCGATCCCGGACAACTCCGCGATGGACTCCGACGCGGGCCTGTTCATCCGGCGGGACCCCGAATCCCGGGGCCCTGACCTGATGTTCCACTTCTACCAGATCCCCTTCACCGACAATCCGGAGCGGCTGGGCTACGAAAAGCCCGAGCACGGCGTGTCGATGACCCCCAACATCCCCAAGCCCCGCAGCCGCGGCCGGCTCTACCTCACCAGCGCCGACCCGTCCGTCAAGCCCGCCCTGGACTTCCGGTACTTCACGGACGAGGAGGACTACGACGGCCGCACGCTGGTCGACGGCATCCGCCTCGCGCGGGAGATCGCCAAGACCGAGCCGCTGGCGAGCTGGCTCAAGCGCGAGGTGTGTCCGGGCCCTCGGATCACCTCCGACGAGGAGATCAGCGAGTACGCCCGCAAGGTCGCGCACACCGTGTACCACCCGGCGGGCACCTGCCGTATGGGCGCCACGTCGGACGAACTCGCCGTGGTCGGCCCGGATCTGCGGATCCGGGGCCTGGACGGCGTCCGTATCGCCGACGCGTCCGTCTTCCCGACGATGCCGGCCGTGAACCCGATGATCGGAGTCCTGATGGTGGGCGAGAAGTGCGCTGAGCTGCTGGTCGAGGATCGTGATCGGGAACGGCGCCGGCCCGATGAGCGAGCCGCCGTCCTCGCGCCGGGAGGCGAGGCGTGATGGCGACGACCCTGGCCCCCGAGACCCCCGGCACCCCCAGGCCCCCCGAGGGCGGCGAACACGCCCCGGTGTTCTCCGTCCGCGACCTGTGGAAGGTCTTCGGCCCCAGGGCCGACCGGGTCCCCGGTTCCCCCGAGGCCGAGCTGCCCGCCGCGGAGCTGCGCGCCCGCACCGGCTGTACGGCCGCCGTGCGCGAGGTCTCCTTCGACGTCCAGCCGGGCGAGGTCTTCGTGGTCATGGGGCTGTCCGGCTCCGGCAAGTCCACCCTCGTGCGCTGTCTCACCCGGCTGATAGAGCCCACCTCCGGGACCTTGCAGATCGACGGCGAGGACGTGCTGGCCATGGACAAGGCCCGGCTGCGCGATCTGCGCCGGCACCGCGCCGCCATGGTCTTCCAGCACTTCGGACTGCTGCCGCACCGCTCCGTCCTGGACAACGTCGCCTACGGCCTGGAGATCCAGGGCGTCGGCAAGGCCGAACGCCGCGCCAAGGCGGCCGAGATGGTGGCGAAGGTCGGCCTCACCGGTCTCGAGCGCCGCCGCCCCGGACAGCTCTCCGGCGGTCAGCAGCAGCGGGTGGGCCTGGCCCGGGCGCTCGCCGTCGACCCCGAGGTGCTGCTCTTCGACGAGCCGTTCAGCGCGCTCGACCCGCTGATCCGCCGCGATATGCAGGAGGAGGTCATCCGGCTGCACCGCGACGAGGGCCGGACGATGGTGTTCATCACCCATGACCTCAGCGAGGCGCTGCGGCTCGGTGACCGGATCGCGCTGATGCGCGACGGCGGGATCGTGCAGCTCGGCACCCCGGAGGAGATCGTCGGCTCCCCGGCCGACGACTACGTACGGGACTTCGTCCGCGACGTACCGCGGGAGCAGGTGCTGACCGTGCGCCGCGCGATGCGCCCCGCCACGTCCGACGAGCAGGACGGCGGACCGGCGCTGGCCCCGGGCACCACCGTCGCCGACGCGATCGAGGCCGTGGCCCGCACCGGCGGTCCCGCCCGCGTCGTCGACGGCGGCCGTTGCCTGGGCGTCGTGGACCACGCCTGCCTGCTCAGCGTCGTCGCGGGCCTGGACGGCAAGGAGGTGGCCGCGGCATGAGCACCGCTTTGATCCCCTCCCCGCCGGGCGGGGCCGGGGGGCGCGGATGAGTGCCACCGCCACCCGGCCCGCCACCGGCCCCGCCACCGAGCCGCCCGGCACCGGGACGGCGGCGGCCGGAGCCCGCACGTCTCCGCTGCGCGCGGCCGTCCAGAGCCCGGCCGTCCGCAAGCTCGCGGTGCTCGTGGTGCTCGCCGCCGTACTGGTGCCGATCGCGCACGCCACATGGGCGAGCGGCAGCTGGCCGGGGGCGCTGACCGTCGATGTGTCCGAGCCGCTCGGCAAGGCCAGCGACTGGATCATCGACAACCGCGACAGCCACTGGATCTTCCTCTACTTCTTCGGCCACATCAGCAACGCGGTCATCATCTGCGTCCGCGCCGTCTACGTCGTTCTGCTCACCCTCGGCTGGGCCGGGGTCACCGTCGCCTCGACGCTGGTGGCCTGGCGGGTCGCCGGGGTGCGGGTCGCGGTGACGACGGTGGTGTCCTTCGCCGTGTGCGGGCTGCTGGGCATGTGGGTGCCGACGATGCAGACCCTGGCGCTGATGGCCGTGGCGGTCACGGCGTCCGTCCTCGTCGGCGGGGCGCTGGGGCTGGCCGGCGGGCTCTCGGAGCGGGCGTTCCGGGCGCTGCGGCCGGTGCTGGACACCATGCAGGTGCTGCCCGCGTTCGCCTATCTGCTGCCCGTCGTGCTGATCTTCGGCATCGGCGTACCGGGCGCGGTACTGGCCACCGTGATCTACGCGGCGCCGCCGATGGCCCGGCTCACCGCGCTCGGCCTGCGCGGTGCGGACGCGGGGGTGCTGGAGGCGGTGACCTCGCTCGGCGCCACCTGGCGGCAGCGGCTGCTGTCGGCCCGGCTGCCGCTGGCCCGCAAGGAACTGCTGCTGGGCGTCAACCAGGCGATCATGATGGCGCTGTCCATGGCCGTGATCGCGTCGGTGATCGGCGGCGGCGGTCTCGGTGACCGCGTCTACCAGGCGCTGTCCAGCGTGGACGTCGGCAAGGCGCTCGCCGCCGGCCTGCCGATCGTGCTGCTCGCCGTCGTGATGGACCGCACCACGGCGTCGGCGGGCGAACGACTCGGCGAACCCCCGGCCGAGGACGGGCCCCGGCTGCTGCGCGGCTGGCCCGCCTGGGCGGGCGTCGCGGTGAGCACCGCGGTGGTGACCCTCGCCGGCCGGCTGGCCGGGTCCCAGACCTGGCCGACCGGCTGGACCGTCGCCGTCGAGGAGCCCGTCAACCAGTTCAAGGACTGGATGGTCGACCACCTCTACACGGGTGTGCCGGTCGTCGGCGGCACCGCCGAATGGGCCTCGCACTACGTCACCTGGATCCTGGACCCGCTGCGCGAGGGGTTGCAGGGCCTCCCGTGGTACGCGGTGCTGCTGATCGTCGCGGCGCTGGCCTGGCTGATCGGCACCTGGGCCACCGCCCTGACCGCGACCGCCGCCATGGCCGCGATCGGGGTGCTCGGGGTGTGGGAGCCGTCCATGGACACCCTCTCCCAGGTGCTGGCGGCCGTCTTCGTCACGCTGGTGCTCGGCTTCGCGATCGGCATCGCGGCCGCGCGGTCCACCCGGCTGGAGCGGCTGCTGCGGCCGGTGCTGGACGTGTGCCAGACCATGCCGCAGTTCGTGTACCTGATCCCGGTGGTCGCGCTGTTCGGCGTCGGACGCGCCCCGGCGGCGGCCGCGGCCATCGTCTACGCGCTGCCCGCCGTCATCCGGATCACCACCCAGGGGCTGCGCAACGTCGATCCGGCGGCGCTGGAGTCGGCGCGTTCGCTCGGCGCCACCCAGGGACAGCAGCTGCGCCAGGTCCAGCTCCCGCTGGCCCGCCCGGCGCTGCTGCTCGCCGTCAACCAGGGCGTGGTGCTGGTGCTGGCCGTGGTGATCATCGGCGGTCTGGTCGGCTCGGGCGCGCTCGGCTACGAGGTGGTGTTCGGCCTGGCACAGGGCGACCTGGCCACGGGGCTGGTCGCCGGCGCGGCGATCGTCTGCCTGGGGCTGATGCTCGACCGGGTCACCCAGCCGACCGCGCGCCGCGACAGGAAGGGGGCCTGAGATGGCTCGCACCCGCACTCAGCTGCTGATGGCCGCGGCCGGGATCACGGCCGTGTTCACCGCGACCGGCTGCGGCGCGGCGGACATGACCAAGCAGACCTCGCCGTACGCCAATGTGGGCGGTGCGAAGAGCGTCACGCTCTCGGTCCAGTCGTGGATCGGCGCCCAGGCCAATGTCGCGGTCGCCCAGTACCTGCTGGAGCACGAGCTGGGCTACCGCGTCGACACCGTGCAGGTGGACGAGGTGCCGGCGTGGGACGCGCTCAGCCAGGACCGGGTGGACGCGATCCTGGAGGACTGGGGCCACCCGGAGCAGGAGCGGCGCTACGTCAAGGACAAGAAGACGATCGTGCCGGGCGGCGGGCTCGGGGTCACCGGCCATATCGGCTGGTGGGTGCCGAAGTACTTCGCCGACGCCCATCCGGACGTGCTGAACTGGAAGAACCTCAACAAGTACGCGAAGACCTTCAAGACCGCGGAGAGCGGCGGCAAGGGCCAGCTGCTGGACGGCTCCCCGTCCTATGTCACCCATGACAAGGCGCTGGTGAAGAACCTGAAGCTGAATTACCAGATCGTCTTCGCGGGTTCGGAAGCGGCGCAGATCACCCAGATCAAGCAGTTCGCCAAGGCCAGGAAGCCGTTCCTGACCTACTGGTACGAACCGCAGTGGCTGTTCAACCAGGTGCCGATGGTCGAGGTCAAGCTGCCCACGTACACCGACGCGTGCGCGACCGAGGGCACCGAGGACCCCGCCACCATCGACTGCGCCTACCCGACCACACCGCTGCAGAAGTACCTCAACGCGGACTTCGCGCGGAAGGGCGGCGAGGCGGCGGCGTTCCTGAAGAAGTTCCACTGGACCAAGGCGGACCAGAACGAGGTGTCCGAGCTGATCGCCTCGAAGGGGATGACGGCCGAGGACGCCGCGGAGAAGTGGGTCAGGGAGCACCCGGACGTCTGGAAGAAGTGGCTGCCCTGAGCCCGGACCGGACTCAGGGCAGCCTGGGCAGTCGGGGCGCTCGGGCTACTTGAGGAAGCCGGCGGTGTCGAGCTCGATGCCAAGCGGTTCGGGGAGCGTCACCGGCTCCCCGAACGCCGCTCGGTGCTCGTCCCGGTAGCGGCCCTTGCCGTCCGGCGCGGAGTACACGGTCGTGGAGCCCTCGTGGTCGTGCGGGTCGATCAGGAGGTAGACCGGCACGCTGGAGTGGGCGTAGCCCTTCACCTTGGCCTGGAGGTCGCGCGCCCGGGTGGACGGCGATGTGATCTCGGCGACGAGCAGCACGTCATCCGCCTGGACCTGCCACTCCTCCATGCTCTTCAGCGCCTCCGACTCGCAGATGAGCAGGTCCGGGATGAAGCGCTCCTCTGTCGCGGGGAGGAAGACCGTGGCGGTGTTGGTAATGATCCAGTCTTCCGGTACCTCACGGTTGAGACGGCGCTGGAGTCGGCCGTAGATCCAGTTGTGAAAATTCGCAGGCGTCGGTGAGATGACGATCTCCCCCCCGATGAGTTCTGCTCGCATGCCATCCGGCAGCTCAAGCCGGGCGTGGAGGTCGAGCAGATCTTCGAACTCTTGGTCGGGCAGTGGCGCCGTCATCACGAGACCTCCCATGGGTGGGTCCCCCTTCTGGCTGTGTTGCCTTCGTGCCGTACTGCCAAAGCGGGGGCCTGTCACCATCATGCGCTACGCGATGGATCCGATGTCGGACGTCTGCCCCCGTCGCCCTCAACGACGACGGGGGCAGATGGTCACACCGTCGGCTTGTAGGCGCCGGGGATCATGCGGGTGGTCACGCCGATCCGGTTCCAGGCGTTGATGGTGAGAATCAGGGCGATCAGCTGGGCCAGCTCCCGCTCCTCGAAGTGCTTGGCGGCTCGCTCGTACACGTCGTCCGGGACGAAACCGTCGGTCAGGACGGTGACGGCCTCGGTCAGGGCGAGGGCGGCCTGCTCCTTCTCGGTGAAGAGGTGCCCGGCCTCCTCCCAGGCGTTGAGCAGGTGGAGGCGCTCCTCGGATTCGCCCGCCGCACGGGCGTCCTTGGTGTGCATGTCGAGGCAGAAGGCGCAGCGGTTGAGCTGCGAGGCACGGACCTTGACCAGCTCGGCCAGTGTCGGGTCGATGCCCTTCCTGGCGGCCGCGTCCAGGTTGACCATGGCCTTGTAGACCTCGGGGGCGGCCTTGGCGAACTGCATGCGGGGGCCGTGCGGGTGGGAAGTTCCGGTCGTCATGCCTCCACGCTAGAGGCCGGGCGGCCCAGGAGTATGGTCCATTTCCATGGCAGATTCCTGGGCCACTCCAAGGGGCGAACCCGGACAGCGGCGGGCGGGCGGCCCGGCCGGGCCGGGGGCGGATCTCCATCTGGACCTGCCGCGGGGCGGCGGGACCGGGGTGCGGGCCGCCCTCATCCGCGCCCTGCGCGACGCCGTCCGCACCGGGCGGCTCGCCCCGGGCACCCGGCTGCCCTCCTCCCGCTCCCTCGCCGCCGATCTCGGCATTGCCCGGAACACCGTCGCCGACGCCTATGGGGAGCTGGTGGCCGAGGGCTGGCTGACGGCCCGGCAGGGCTCGGGCACCCGGGTCGCCCGGCGCGTCGTACCGCCCGAGCCCGCGCCGCCGCGCACACCCCCGCTCGCCGCCTCCCGGCCCGCCTATGATCTGCGGCCCGGGTCGCCCGATGTCTCGGCCTTCCCCCGGTCCGCCTGGCTCTCCGCGGCCCGCCGCGCCCTCACCGCCGCGCCGAACGACGCCTTCGACTACGGCCGGCCCGCCGGACGGCCCGAGCTGCGGCGGGTCCTGTCCGACTACCTGGCGCGGGCCCGCGGAGTGCGGGCCGCGCCCGAACGGATCGTGATCTGCGCGGGGTTCGTCCAGGGGCTGGCCCTGCTCAGCCGGGTGCGGGCGAAGGCCGGACACCGTGAGGTGGCCGTGGAGTCCTACGGGCTCGACATCCACTGGAACGTGCTGCGCGGGGCCGGACTGCGCACCGTGCCGCTGCCGGTCGACCGGCAGGGGGCGCGGACGGCGGAGGTGGACCGGCTGCCGGGGACGCGGACCGTTCTGCTCACCCCGGCCCATCAGTTCCCCACCGGGGTGCCGCTGGTTGCCGACCGGCGCGCCGCCGTCGTCGACTGGGCCTCGCGGGTGGGCGGACTGGTGCTGGAGGACGACTACGACGGGGAGTTCCGCTACGACCGCCAGCCGGTCGGGGCGCTGCAGGGGCTGGACCCGGAGCATGTGGTCTATCTGGGCACCGCGAGCAAGAGCCTGGCGCCCGCGCTGCGGCTGGCGTGGATGGTGGTACCGGACCATCTGATGGACGACCTCCTGGCGGTCAAGGGGACGGGGGAGTGGCAGTCGGGGGCGCTGGACCAGCTGACGCTCGCGGAGTTCATCGACTCGGGGGCGTACGACCGTCATGTGCGCGGTATGCGGATGCGCTACCGGCGCCGCCGCGATCAGCTGGTGGCGGCGCTCGCCGCACGCGCCCCGGAGGTGCGGATCACGGGCATCGCGGCGGGGCTGCACGCGGTGCTCGAACTGCCGCCGGGCACCGAGTGGTCCGTGGTGCGGGGCGCGGCCTGGCAGGGCCTGGCGCTGGAGGGGCTGGCCCGCTACCGCTACCGCGAGGCGGAGCGGCCGGACGAGCCGGGGCCGGGCGGGCAGCCGGACGCGCTGGTGTTCGCCTACGGCGCCCCGCCCGAGCACGCCTTCCCGGGAGCCTTGGAGGCGCTGTGCCGGGTGCTGCCCTGACCCTGCCGTTCATATGTGCGACATCTCCCTTAAAGTGGCGGCACACGAACGGGGGAGGCACCGATGGCACCGAAGGTACGGAAAGCACCACGGCGGCTGCGGTCGAGCACGGTGATCCTGGGCGGCATGGGCGCGCTGGCGGCGGCGCTCACCTCCTGTGGGTCGGAACCGGACAAGCGTTGCGTGGACCGGAACAGCTATGACGCGCTGAAGGGTTACCGGGTCGTCGACTCCAGCGCCTGCAAGAACTCTTCGTCCGCCGCGGGCGGCAAGGGCAAGAAGAGCCGCGGTCAGAAGAGCGTCGACGGCGACTGGTACTACGACTCCGACGTCAGCGGCCGCTGGGCGGACTACGGCACCTTCGACAAGAGCAAGGCGGCCGACCGCGGCGGATTCGGCTGCTCGGGCTCCAGCGGCGGCTGAGCGGGCCGCCCCACGATGAAGCGCCACACCATCGACCCCCGCCCCGACTGGCAGTCCACGGTGGAGGAGCAGGGGGTCATCTATCCGCTGACCCGCTACCCGGACGGCTCGCTGCGCCCCTACTGGGACGAGAGCGCCTACTACGCCTTCTCGCTGCCCGAGGCCGAGGCACTGGAGGAGGTCGTCGAGGAGCTGCACCGGATGTCGCTGGCCGCGGCCGCCCATATCGTCAAGACCGGCCGCTTCGCCGACCTCGGCATCGACGATCCGCGGCTGGCCCGGCTGGTCGCCGAGTCCTGGCACCGCCGGGACGAACAGCCCAGCGTCTACGGCCGGTTCGACCTGCGCTACGACGGCACCGGCCCGGCGAAGCTGCTGGAGTACAACGCCGACACGCCCACCTCGCTGGTGGAGGCGGCCAGCGCCCAGTGGTTCTGGATGGAGGATCGCTTTCCGGGCGCGGACCAGTGGAACTCCCTCCATGAACGGCTGGTCGCCGCCTGGCGCACCCAGGCGGCGCTGCTGCCGCCGGGCACGCCCCTGTACTTCGCGCATTCGGCCGGGGACGAACTGGGCGAGGACCTGATGACGGTCGCCTACCTCCGGGAGACGGCCGACCAGGCGGGGCTGAGCACCGAGGCGATCTCCATGGAGGACATCGGCTGGGAACGGCTGTCGGGCCGCTTCGTCGACAAGCGCTTCCGCTTCATCCGCAGCTGCTTCAAGCTCTACCCCTGGGAGTGGCTGGTCTCCGACCGGTTCGGCCCGCATGTGCTGGACACGCTCGACAACGGGGGCGGCACCGGATCCACGCTGTGGATCGAACCGGCCTGGAAGATGCTGCTGTCCAACAAGGCGCTGCTGGCCGTGTTGTGGGAGCTGTTCCCCGGCCATCCGCATCTGCTGCCCGCCTATCTCGACGGCCCCCGGGAACTGGCCCGCACCACCGGCTACGTGGCCAAACCGCTGCTCGGCCGCGAGGGCGCCGGGGTCACCGTGCACCCGCCGGGCGAGGAGCCCGTCCTCCGCGACGAGCCGTGCTGCTACCAGGAGCTGGCGCCGCTGCCCGACTTCGACGGCAACCGGGTGGTGCTGGGCACCTGGGTCGTCGAGGACGAGGCGGCGGGGCTCGGCATCCGCGAGTCGGCGGGGCTGGTGACGGACGAGTACGCCCGCTTCGTACCGCATGTGATCCTCTGAGCCGCCCGGGGGCGCTACGCCGTGCGGGGTCGCTGCGCGGTGCGGGGGCGCTATGCCGTGCGGGGTCGCTACGCCGCACGGAGGCGGTACGCCGTGCGGGGGCGCTACGCGGTGCGGGGTCGCTGCGCGGTGCGGGGGCGCTATGCCGTGCGGGGTCGCTACGCCATGGAGAGGCGGTGAGCCGGAGAGGGGCGCCCAGCCGCGCGGGGCCACGGTGCCCGGTCGTGAGCCGTACGGCGTCACCGAGCTGTAGGGGATCATTCGGCCAGCACCGCCTCGAGCTGTCCCAGGGCCCACTTCAGGTCCTCCTGGCTGATCACCAGGGGCGGGGCGATCCGGATGGTGCTGCCATGGGTGTCCTTGACCAGCACCCCGCGGTCCATGAGCCGCTCGGAGATCTGCCGCCCGGTGCCCCGCGACGGATGGATGTCCACCCCCGCCCACAGCCCCCGGCCGCGCACTTCCTGGACCCCCTTTCCCAGGAGCAGCCCCAGCTCCTGGTGGAGCAGCTCGCCCAATGCGGCCGAGCGCCGCTGGAACTCCCCGGTCCGCACCATGGCGATGACCTCCAGGGCGACCGCGCAGGCCAGCGGGCTGCCGCCGAAGGTCGAGCCGTGCTCGCCGGGGCGGTGCACCCCGAGCACCTCCCGGGAGGACACCACCGCCGACACCGGCACCACCCCGCCGCCGAGCGCCTTGCCCAGCACATAGGCATCGGGGACCACGCCCTCGTGCTCACAGGCGAAGGTGGTGCCGGTGCGCCCGAGGCCCGACTGGATCTCATCGGCGATGAACAGGACGTTCCGCTCCCGGGTCAGCCTCCGGACCCCGGACAGATAGCCGGGCGGCGGCACCACCACGCCCGCCTCGCCCTGGATCGGCTCCAGCAGTACCGCCACCGTCTCCTCGGGGGCGGCGTCCAGCGTCTCCGCCATCGCCGCCAGGTCCCCGTACGGCACGATCGAGAACCCGGGGGTGAAGGGGCCGTGCTGGGCACGGGCCTCCGGATCGGTGGAGAAGCTGATGAGGGTGGTCGTCCGGCCGTGGAAGTTGTTCCCGGCGACGATGATCCTGGCCCGGCCGTCCGGTACGCCCTTGATCCGGTAGCCCCATTTGCGGGCGGTCTTGACCGCCGTCTCCACCGCCTCCGCCCCCGTGTTCATGGGCAGCACCATCTCCATACCGCACAGCTCCGCCAGCTCCGAGCAGAAGGCGCCGAACCGGTCGTGGTGGAACGCCCGGGAGGTGAGGGTGACCCGGTCCAGCTGAGCCTTGGCGGCCTCGATCAGCCGGGGGTTGCGGTGCCCGAAGTTGAGCGCCGAGTATCCGGCGAGCAGGTCGAGATACCGGCGGCCCCCGACATCGGTCATCCAGGAGCCCTCGGCGGAGGCGATGACGACCGGCAGCGGATGGTAGTTGTGCGCGCCGTGCGCTTCGGCGGCGGCGATGGCCCGCTCCGCGGAGTCTCCCGGTCCCATCTCGTCCTCCTTGTCTCACTAGCTAGAGTGGGGGTGCGCATCGTGACTGGCGAGCCGAGCGTGGAACCGACCACGAGGAAGCGATGCGCGGCCCCAGCGCCACGAGGTGCCGCCCGCCTGGGCACCCCGGGACACGACCGGACAGAGTCACCGATCGCCCCGGAGGACCCGATGAGCCTGCCCCTCTCCCATCCCGCCCTTCTCGCCGCCGACCCCGAACTCGCCTCCCTCGTCGGCGCCGAGGAGCTGCTGCAGTCCGAGACCCTGCGCCTGATCCCCAGCGAGAACTACGTCTCCGCCGCCGTCCTGGAAGCCTCCGGGACGGTGCTGCAGAACAAGTACAGCGAGGGCTATGCCGGCCGCCGCTACTACGAGGGCCAGCAGGTCATCGACCAGGTCGAGACCCTGGCGATCAACCGGGCCAAGGCCGTCTTCGGCACCGAGCACGCCAATGTCCAGCCCTACTCCGGATCGCCCGCCAACCTCGCTGTCTATCTGGCCTTCGCCCGGCCCGGTGACACCGTGATGGGTATGTCGCTGCCCATGGGCGGCCATCTCACCCACGGCTGGGGCGTCTCCGCGACCGGTGCGTGGTTCCGCGGTGTCCAGTACGGGGTGCGCCAGGACACCGGTGTGATCGACTTCGACCAGGTGCGCCAGCTGGCCCGCGAGGAGCGGCCCAAGCTGATCTTCTGCGGTGGCACGGCGGTGCCCCGCACGATCGACTTCGCCGCCTTCGCGGAGATCGCCCGCGAGGTGGACGCGGTGCTCGTCGCCGATATCGCGCATATCGCCGGTCTGATCGCGGGCGGCGCCCACCCCTCGCCCGCCCCGTACGCCGATGTCATCTCCACCACCACCCACAAGACGCTCCGGGGTCCGCGCGGCGCGATGCTGATGTCGCGCGAGACCCATGCCAAGGCCATCGACAAGGCCGTCTTCCCCGGGCTCCAGGGCGGCCCGCACAACCAGACCACCGCGGCCATCGCGGTGGCGCTGCACGAGGCCGCCCAGCCCGCCTTCCGTGACTACGCCCATGCCGTCGTCGCCAACGCCAGGGCGCTCGCCGAGGAACTGCTCGCCCGCGGCTTCGATCTGGTCTCCGGCGGCACCGACAACCATCTGATCCTGATGGACCTGACGCCCAAGGAGGTGCCGGGCAAGGTCGCCGCCAAGGCCCTGGACCAGGCCGGGATCGTGGTGAACTACAACACCGTCCCGTTCGACCCGCGCAAGCCCTTCGACCCTTCCGGTATCCGGATCGGCACTCCCTCCCTCACCTCGCGCGGACTGACCGCCGAGCACATGCCCGCCGTGGCCGACTGGATCGACCGCGGGGTGACCGCCGCGAAGAGCGGCGACGAGGGGGCCCTCGGCAAGATCAGGACCGAGGTGGCCGAGCTGATGGCCGCCTACCCGGCTCCCGGTCTGCCGACCGGCTGACGCCGCCCGCGGGGCCCTGCCCGGCCTCCAGGCCGGGCAGCGGCCCCCACCACTGCTCCTCCCGGATCCGGTCGTCGGCCACCGGCACCGGCAGGCCCACGATCCGGGCGATCACCCGCTCGACCAGCGTCTCCCCGCCCTCCGCCGGAACACCGTCCGTCCCCCGCACGTCGTGCGCCCCCGACATACCGTCCGTCCCCTGCACGCCGTGCGCCCGCGGTCCGTCGTCCGACGGGCGTCCGTCGTCCGCCGGGCGTCCGCCGGACGGCGGTATCTCCAGCGCCCGCCCGAGCGCCCGCAACTCGCCGGGCAGCCCTTCCTCGGCCATCTCCCGTGCCTCCCCACTCCGTCTCATCGGCTGTCTCCGAGGGCCCCAGCAGCCGCTCCAGCCGTTTCAGGGCGCGGCTCAGCCGCGATTTCACCGTGCCGCGAGGCCAGCCCAGCGCCTCCGCGGTCTCCCCCTCGTCCAGATCCAGCAGATAGCGATAGATCACCACCCGCCGCTGCGGCTCGCTCAGCTCCTCCAGCGCGGCCAGCAGCCGCCCCCGCCGCTCGCCCGCCAGCGCCACGGCCGCCGGATCGGCCGATTCCGGTATCACCGGCTCGGCCCCGGCCAGCAGAGCCCCTTCCCGGTCCGCCGCCGTGCGCCGCCGGCGAGCCGAGCGCACCGCGTTACTCGTCTCATGGGCGACGATCCGCAACAGCCAGGGCCGGAACGCCGCCTCGCTCTGGAACCGCCCCAGCGCGAGATACGCCTTCACAAAGGCGTCCTGCACCACATCCTCGGCATCCGCGCCCGCCCCCAGCAGCCGTGCCGTGCGGTGCGCGATCGGTGCATGGACCCGCACCAGCTCGGCGTACGCCTCGGTGTCGCCGGCCCGTACCCGCGCGATGATCTGTGCTTCACCCATCCTCACACCTTTCATACACCGGCGGACGGAGTCTGGTTCCACACCTGAGAGAATGGGTGTCATGGCCCTCGATCGTCCCCGTGCGCTCTCCGGTATCCAGCCCACCGCAGGTTCGTTCCACCTCGGCAACTACCTCGGCGCGATCCGGCAGTACGTCGCGTTGCAGGAGACCCACGACGCGTTCTACACCGTGGTCGACCTGCACGCGATCACCGTGCCGCAGGATCCGGCGGAGCTGCGCGCCAACAGCCGGCTCGCCGCCGCCCAGCTGCTCGCCTCCGGTCTGGACCCGGACCGCTGCACGCTCTTCATCCAGAGCCATGTGCCCGAGCACGCCCAGCTCGGCTGGGTGATGAACTGTCTCACCGGCTTCGGCGAGGCGTCCCGGATGACGCAGTTCAAGGACAAGTCGGCCAGGCACGGCGCCGACCGGGCCACCGTCGGCCTCTTCACCTACCCGATCCTGCAGGTCGCGGACATCCTGCTGTACCAGGCCAACCACGTCCCGGTCGGCGAGGACCAGCGCCAGCACATCGAGCTGACCCGCGATCTGGCCGACCGTTTCAACGGCCGCTTCGGCGAGACCTTCACCATCCCCGACCCGTACATCGTCAAGGAGACGGGGAAGATCTACGACCTCCAGGACCCGACGATCAAGATGAGCAAGTCGGCCTCCACGCCGAAGGGCATCATCAGCCTCCTGGACGAGCCCAAGGTCTCGGCGAAGAAGATCAAGAGCGCGGTGACCGACCTCGAGACCGAGATCCGCTTCGACGAGGAGAAGAAGCCGGGCGTCAGCAATCTGCTGACCATCTACTCCACGCTGACCGGCACCGGCATCCCGGAGTTGGAGCGCCGTTACGAGGGCAAGGGCTACGGCGCGCTCAAGACCGACCTCTCCGAGGTGCTGGTCGAATGGGTCACGCCGTTCCGCGAGCGGACCCAGGAATACCTCGCCGACCCCGCGACGTTGGACGGAATCCTGGCCAAGGGCGCCGACAAGGCCCGCGCCGTCGCCGCCGAGACGCTGGCCGCCGCCTACGACAAGGTGGGCTTCCTGCCCGCCGTGCGCTGAGCGGCACGCCGAGCGCCGTGCCCGCCGCCCGGTGAGCACGGCGCGCCCCGCGCACGTATGGCACGTGGACCCGCGCGGACAGCGGAACACACCGGTCCGGCCCCCTGACCAGGGGGTCCGTGGATCTGCGTGCCGGAGGACCGAGGAATCTAGCCGCGAAGGCGGCGCAGCCGCCACACTGACACGGGTGCAGCGGCCAGAACCAGCAGCCCGGGAGGGCCAGGAGGGAGAACGCAGTGGGGACCGTAACGCTCGGCGTTTCGATCGCGGTCCCGGAGCCGTACGGCAGCTTCCTCCAGGAGCGGCGCGCGGGCTTCGGGGACCCGGCCGCCCATGGCATCCCCACCCACGTCACCCTCTTGCCGCCGACCGAGGTCGACGCCTCGGTGCTGCCCGCCGTGGAGGACCACTTGGCCCGGGTCGCGGCCGAGGGGCGGCCGTTCCCGATGCGGCTGGAGGGCACCGGCACCTTCCGGCCGCTCTCGCCGGTCGTCTTCGTCAGGATCGTCGAGGGCGCGGAGGAGTGCGCGGTGCTGCAGGAGCGGATCCGGATGGAGTCCGGGCCGTGCGCACGTGAGCTCCAGTTCCCGTACCACCCGCATGTCACGATCGCGCACGGCATCGACGAGGAGGCGATGGACCGGGCGTTCATCGAGCTCAAGGAGTTCGAGGCCGCCTGGATGATCAACGGCTTCGCGCTGTACGAGCAGGGGGCGGACGGGGTCTGGCGCCTGGACCGCGAATACCCCTTCGGGGCGGACGAACGGCCGGAAGGCGTCCCGCCCGTGGTGCCCCGTCAGGCCGATCTCTCCCGCCCGGCGGCGCCTCACCGTTAGCCCGTCAGTCCCCCTGGCAGTCGATCGCTCACCGCCCGCCAGGCCCTCTCAGCTGGGCGCGTTCCCTTTCCCCCGGACTCCGGCCCCGCGCGCACGTGTCGCGCCGGGCGCCGCGCGGCCATGGGGTGAACTTCTCCACGCCCTCACCAAAAGAGCGATGAGCGGAGCGTCGCTCCGGGGAACCCGCATAGGCATCCGATCCGGGAACCCGGATAGGCGTCTGCGTAGCGCTCGCAGGTGCGCCGAGGAGTGAGAACGCGTGGAAGGGTAGTGGCTGAGCATGGAATCGTTGACCCGGCTGCCTGTCGTCGGCCCCGCGATCGCCTGGCTGAGGCACACCCACGCCTGGCGCACCTATGAACGGCTCGACCGCGTCCACTGGGCCCGGCTCGCCGCCGCGATCACCTTCACCAGCTTTCTCGCCTTCTTCCCGCTCATCGCCGTCGGGGCGGCGATCGGCGCGGCCACGCTCACCGAATCGCAGATGGCCCAGGTGCAGAAGAAGCTCGCCCAGCAGATTCCCGGTATCTCCGGCCAGCTCGACCTGGGCGGGCTGGTCCAGAACGCCGCCACCATCGGAGCCGTCGCGGGCGCGCTGCTGCTGTTCACCGGCATCAGCTGGGTGGGCTCGCTGCGCGAGTGCCTGCGCGCCGTATGGGAGCTGGAGGAGGACCCGGGCAATCCGGTGATGCGCAAGGTCAAGGACGCCTTCATCCTGGTCGGGCTGGGCGGGGTGGCCCTCGTCTCGTTCGCCGTGTCCACCCTGGCCGCCACCGCCGTGGGCCGGGTCGCCCGGCTCATCGGCATCCCCGAGGATGGGATCGGCGGCTGGCTGCTGCGCATCGCCGCGTTCGCGACCGCCGTCGGCGCCGACTTCCTGCTGCTGTGCTACGTCCTGACCTGGCTGCCCGGTGTGGAGCCGCCCCGCCGTACGGTCGTGATCGCCGCACTCATCGGCGCGATCGGCTTCGAACTGCTCAAGCTGCTGCTCAGCAGCTATCTCAAGGGGGTGGCGGCCAAGAGCATGTACGGGGCGTTCGGCGTGCCCATCGCCCTGCTGCTGTGGATGAACTTCACCGCGAAACTCACGCTGTACTGCGCGGCGTGGACCGCCACGCCGCCCGCCGCCCAGGCCGAGTGCGAGGCCGAATGGGCGGCCGAGGCGGACAAGGCCCAGCCGTCCGGGCCGGAGACCGAAGACCCCCGGCCCGACGGGCGGGAGGCCGAAGACCCCCGGCCCAGCGGGCGGGAGGGCCCACCGGCGGCGGCGTGACGACGGACGGCGGGGCCGTGTGGCGAGCCCCCGGGATGACGGCCCCGGGGATGACCGTCCCCCAGGATGACCGCCCCCGGGATGACCGACTCATGCTGACCGGCTCGGGTGACCGCCTTGGGGCGACCGCCTCGGGGTTGCGACCGTAAGGCGACGCTGGTGTCCGTAAGGCGCCCCCGGCGGCCCCGGCGCCCCGGTAACCCCGGCGGCCGTCAGGCGACGGCCTCCAGGCCACCTGGCGTCTCAGGCGACCGTGGCGGCCTTGAGACGACGACCACGGTGACGACCACGGCGACGGTGACGGTGACGACCACGGTGACCGCGTAGGAACCCGGCGACGGCGGACGACCACGACCACGGCGACGGCCGTAAGGCGGCGGCAAGGCGGCGAGGCGGCACGACCTCGGGGCGCAGGGCCTACGGCGGCTCAGTCGCGCGAGCGCCGCCGCACCAGCTCCGGCAGCGGCCAGCGGCGGTGCACTCCGAAGGCCACCGCGCCCAGCAGCGCCAGTGAGCCGCCCGTGATGCCCACCGCCGTCCACATACCGCTGGAGCTCCCGTTGGCCGTCGAGACGGACGCCTGGGCGCCCTTACGGCTGTCCTCACCATCGGCCGACGAGTGGCTCGCGCCC
>NZ_BBOX01000035.1 GCF_001553455.1 Streptomyces hygroscopicus subsp. hygroscopicus | reverse complement strand
CCCGCCGCACCCGGCCGGACGAGGGTGCCGACCGGATCCACCGAGCCCGCCGCCTCGAACCCCCAGTCGAAAAGCTTCGCGGTCTCCTTGTAGACCTCGATCCCGCCCCCCTGCTGCGGGTTCATGACGGTGACCAGCAGCACCCGGTTTCCGCGCTGCGCGACCCCGGTGAAGGTGGAGCCCGCGTTCGTGGTGTAGCCGTTCTTGACCCCGGCGATGCCCTTGTAGGGCTCGACACCGAAGCCGGTCAGCAGCCGGTTGGTGTTCTGGATGCCGAAACTCGAGCGGCTCTTCTTGCCCTTCTTGTCCTTGGCGTACGCCCCGGGGAACTGTGCGGTCGCCGTCGAGCAGTACTCCCGGAAATCCGCCTTCTGCAGCCCGGAGCGGGCGAAGAGGGTCAGGTCGTAAGCGCTGCTGACCTGGCCCTTCTCGTCATAGCCATCCGGGGTGACGACATGGGTGTCCCGGGCGTTCAGATACTTCGCGTGCGCCTGCATCTCCCTTACGGTCGCCGGGACGCCGCCGTTCATGGCCGACAGCACGTGCACCGCGTCGTTGCCCGAGCGCAGGAAGACGCCGAGCCACAGGTCGTGGACCGTGTAGGTGTAGTTCTCCTTGACCCCGACCAGGCTGCTGCCCTCTCCCATCCCCTCCAGGTCGGACAGCTCCACCTTGTGGGTCTTCGTCTTCGGCAGCTTCGGCAGCACCGTGTCCGCGAACAGCATCTTCAGGGTGGAGGCGGGCGGCAGCTGCCAGTGGGCGTTGTGCGAGGCGAGCACGTCACCCGACTCGGCGTCGGCCACCAGCCAGGACTTCCCGCTGAGCCCCTTGGGCAGTGCGGGCGCGCCCTGCTTCAGAGCCACCTGGGTGCCGGGGCGGCCGAGCCGCTTCCCGCCCACCGTGGACATGTGGGCGGGGGGCTTGGCCGCCGTGTCGGTGGAGCCGCCGGGCGGGTCGGTGGCGTGCGCCGGGGTGGCGGCGAGCGGACCGCACAGCAGGAGGGCGGCGGCGGTGGCCAGCGGTGCGGCGGCGCGGCGGGCGGTGGTGCGGCGAGTCGTGGTGCTGCGGCGAGTCGTAGTGCTGCGGTGGACACTCTTACGGGTGCGGTTTCGCACAGGAGTGCTGGTGAAGGAAGGAGTGGGCACGGTGGTGAACGTACCTAACGTCGCTGAGGAGGGCGACTCCGGCGCCGCCGTATTGACGACAGACCCCCGTGTGGGTGTATCGGGGGCCGTGCCCATACTGGGAACCATGAAGCTCAGCCGCCCGGTGTCCTGGTTCCTGCTCGCCTTCGGGGTCTGGAGCTGGGTCATCTGGTTCACCTTTGTCAAGAACTTGTGGAAGGACGCCAGCGGACTCGCCTTCGACGACTCCGGTGATCCCACCGCGTACTTTTGGGTGCATCTGCTGCTCGCGATCACCTCGTTTCTCTTGGGGACGGCGATCGGAGTGATCGGGTTGCGTGGGGTGCGAGCGCTGCGCCGCACCGACGCCTCCGAGTAGCCGTTCCAGGTAATCGCTAGGGGAGGGGGCCGGGGATGGTCGTGCTCTACGTCCTGATCGCACTGGCTGTCGTCGGTCTGCTGGCCGGTGTCCACTGGTACGTCTGGCGCCGTCTCGTCCACGACACGACGGCGCGCGGGGGACGGGCCCGCCGGGCGGGTACGACGGCGGCCTTCGCGCTGCCGCTGATCAGCGTCGGCGCGCTGATCGCGGGCCGTTCGGGCGCGCCCTTCGCCCTCCAGCGCGTGCTGGCCTGGCCGGGCTACCTCTGGCTCGCCCTGCTCCTGTACCTGACCCTCGCCCTGCTGGCCGGTGAGGCGGTGCGCCCCCTGCTGCGGGTATGGCTGCACCGCCGCGCCGCCGTGGGTACGCGGTCCACTGAGGCTGCCGGTACGCGGTCCACCGAGCCTGCCCGTACGCGGTCCACCGAGGCCGCCGGTACGCGGTCCAGCGAGCCCGCTGCTGTGCGGTACGCCGAGGACCCGGCGGCGGTCGCGGGGGCAGTCGCCGCAGGGCAGCCACCGGACGCTGAGCCGGCGGCTGCGGGCGGCCTGGCGGGCACCGCCGCGAGCAACGGCGACGGCGG